>CAIYLB010000073.1 GCA_903926935.1 uncultured Pseudomonadota bacterium | reverse complement strand
TTCTGCCATAGCAATTGCTCGGTAAGATTTAAATGAAGATGTGCTAATCCAATCTTCACGAACGATCTCGTCAAAGCCAATAAAGCCGAATGGATCATGATGCTGGCTGGCAGATTGGGCGATAGATTCGGCAATTTCTGCAGCCAGTTTAATCTTTCTCTTTTTTGCACCAAAATTCATACTGCCAGATAAATCGCAAATCACATAAACAGGCGTAGCACTTTTTTGGTTAAAAAGTCTTACGTATACTTGCTCTAGCGGATCACGTATCGTTTGGCGAATATCAATTCGACGTGGGTCAGGGTAAGAAAGTAGCGTCGTGTGACCACGAAACTCCATGCCCATACCGCGTTGCGTGCTGGCATGTCGGCCCGGATGACGTCCACGAGAACGCCAACCGATGTGGTAGCTAAATGATTTTATGTCTTCAATCATGATTGATTACTGATCGCTTGTATTTAGATATTATTCGTAATTATGGCGCAGCAACCGCGTTAACAATGCCTGCTAGCATTTCGCGGGCAATTTCAGTGCGGCGCATTTCATAAACAGGGCTAAATACCAATCGATGTGCAACCGTTGAATGGAATACAGCATGAATATCTTCTGGCAATACTGCTGTACGCTCATTTAGCCAAGCATTAACCCGTGCCGCACGTAACATCATACTCATGCCGCGAGGGCTGGCGCCAGACAATACTAGGCGATTCATATCAACACCAGAGACTTTGACGCCAAAATCTAAGGGTGATTTAGTTGCTTTCCAAAGATTTAATGCATATTTTTTAAGCGTGTCGCTGGCTTCAACGCTACTTTGAACAACACCTGAAAATGCATTTAACTGATCAAATTGCAATACATCGGCTTGAACGGTATTCACTAATGCATCTACATTGTGGAATTTGGTATCGAACACGAGCGCTTCCATAATGGCGTCATCGTTAGGGACTACAATTGGAATCTCCATCATAAAGCGGTCGCGTGCAGCAGATGGAATTTCGAAAGTTTCTTCTTTTTCAACTTGGTTTCTATCTGCAAACACAATCATGTGTGGAAAGTAATGCTCTGAGTTAAAAGCTGATAAGCTACGTTCCGCCATTACGCGTAGTAGTAAAGAGTGAACTTGCGGACGAGCGCGGTTAATTTCATTGAAGAAAAATACTGATAAGTTTTCTCCAGACATTAATAGTGGGCCAGCACTTACGTGCGGTTTGCCATCTTCGCCAAGATACGTGTGATAAACCAAGTCGTTAGGCATCAAGTCAATAGTGCCTTCAATACGCTGGTAACCACCGCCAATACCGCGGGTAAAAGCGCGGAGTAATGTAGTTTTACCAACGCCCACATCGCCCTCAAGTAATACGTGGCCACGCGCAAAAATGGAAGTAGTAATCAGGCGGATTGGTGTCTGTTGACCTACAACGACTTTATTTACTTCTGATTCTAAGTTAAGCGCATGATTGCGCCAATCGGCCAGCTGACGATCGCTCATTGAATTTTCTCGACTCTTATAAAATTATTGAAATTGTTGAAATGATTTAAACCACATAATAAACGTTTTTTGATTAGGGGTAAACAGATCTGTATACCCCTAAGTGAATTTATTTTATTTCAAGCACAAGTAAGCTAATTTAAACATAAATCCCTTAAAAGCATTAAATAAAGGCGCGTAAAACTTAATAATGCTTTCACTAAAGTTGTTTTACAGCGAAAATGTCAAAAGTTCGATTCAATATTAATTAATTTTAAAAAATAAAATCATGCAAAAACAAAATAGCTTTACTAAAGAAGAATTACTGACATGTGGGCGCGGAGAAATGTTTGGTGCAGGCAATGCACAATTACCATTGCCACCAATGCTAATGTTTGATCGCATTGTTTCCATCACCGATGATGGTGGCGCACATGGTGCTGGCCAAATTGTGGCTGAATTAGATATTACACCCGACTTATGGTTTTTTGGATGCCACTTTCCTGGCGATCCAGTTATGCCTGGCTGTTTAGGCTTAGATGCTATGTGGCAATTAGTAGGCTTCTTTTTAGGTTGGATGGGTGGCCCGGGACGAGGTCGTGCATTAGGCGCAGGCGATGTTAAGTTTACTGGTCAAGTGTTGCCTACACATCAAAAAGTGACTTATACCATTGATTTAAAACGTGTGATTATGCGAAAATTAGTCATGGGTATTGCTGATGCTCGTATGGAAGTTGATGGACGTGTGATTTATGTTGCACAAGATTTGCGGGTAGGTTTGTTTACGCGCACAGATAATTTTTAAGCATTTCTTATTTTACTGAACATATTTTTTAGCTTAACTGATTTTTAATGAAGTTTGATTTTAATGAAGTTTAATACAATGAAGTTTATGATTATTTTAATTTTTGATAGGAGTGCACGATGATGCGTCGTGTTGTTGTTACTGGGATGGGCATTGTTTCTAGTTTAGGAAACAATCAATCAGAAGTTTTAGATAGCCTACAGAATGGTCGTTCTGGCATCACTTTTCAGCCTGAATATGCAGAGCGCGGTTTACGCTCACATGTGGCTGGCTCCATCAAAAATCTTGATGTTGAAGCGCTTATTGATCGCAAATTATTGCGTTTTATGGCTAAAGGCCATGCCTATGCTTGGCTAGCCATGCAAGAAGCGATTGCTGATGCTAGCTTGCCAGAAGATTTGGTTTCAAATGTTCGCACCGGCATCATAGTGGGTGCTGGTGGCGCTTCACATGAAAGTATACTTGAGGGTATTGATACCTTGCGCGATAAAGGTATCCGCCGGGTTGGTCCTTATATGGTGACTAAGGCCATGGCTAGTGGCGTGTCTGCATGCCTGGCGACAGGTGCAAAAATTAAAGGCATTAATTATGGTATCAGTTCTGCCTGCTCTACCAGCGCGCATTGCATAGGTGCTGGCGTAGAACAGATTCAACTTGGCAAGCAGGATATTATTTTTGCCGGTGGCGCTGAAGAAGAAAACTGGACGCTTTCATTCATGTTCGACGCGATGGGCGCACTAAGCAGTAAATATAACGATACCCCTGAAAAAGCTTCACGCACTTATGATGCAAATCGTGATGGTTTTGTGATTTCTGGCGGTGGTGGCATTTTGGTGCTTGAAGAGTACGAGCATGCTAAAGCCCGTGGTGCAAAAATTTACGCTGAAGTGGTTGGTTATGGCGCAAATTCAGATGGTTACGATATGGTTGCACCTAGCGGTGAGGGCGCCGTTCGTTGTATGAAGCTAGCGCTTGATGGTGTTGCAGGTAATGTTGATTACATTAATACACATGGTACTAGTACGCCAGTGGGCGATACCAAAGAGCTGGAAGCTATACGTGAAGTGTTTGGTGACAATGGCTTGAAGCAAAACCCAGCTATCGCCTCAACTAAATCGCTGTCAGGTCATGCACTAGGTGCAGCAGGCGTCAATGAAGCGATTTACACTTTGCTTATGATGCAAAATAACTTCATTGCGGCATCAGCCAATATTGAGACTTTAGATCCTGCCGCTGAACGCTTAAATATTATACAAAAACGTCTTGATAACGTGAAGATTGAAACAGCTTTATCAAATAGTTTTGGCTTTGGTGGCACTAATGCATCACTGACATTTTCAACAAAAAATCTATAAATTACTGACGACTTTTCTTTGATTCATTTTTTCGACTCATTACTTTGCCTTACTGCTTGATTCAATTAAGCAGTAAGGCTGCTGCTACTTTTCTGCCTTCACTCATCAGTATATTATAAGTTCTACAGGCGGCTGAAGTAGACATACATTCCAAAGAAATACCATTTTTAGTCAGTAACGCACTGGTTTTTGGGTGTAAAAATCGATGTGTTTTACCTGTGCCAAGTAATACTACTTCTGGCTTCAATGCGACAATTCTTTCAAAATCTTTTTCTGTTAAATTATCCATACTTAATTTTTCGTTAGAAATTGATAGCCAATCGCTAATCAGCGTTTCTGGCAATACAATTAAATTTTCTGAATAATGCCTATGGTTAATCTCCACGGTATCATCCGTGTAGCCGGTAATGAGGTTTAGGCCTTCGCCGTGAGTAAGATGTAGTTTCATATTGTTGGCTGGTCAATCTATCTGGAAGTTTTGGTATCGCAAAAATTTGCGCTATATTTAGCTTGTGCTGCGTAAATCCATACTGTTTTATTGCCCCCAAGGGGCTAGCAATGTAAGATAGCATACTTTATAAAGATAGCTCAAGCTGCCTAAAACTAAGCCTAAAAACAAGTGCTTATCTAGTTTGATGTAAGCAAAGGCGATTTAACCCAAGGCGATGTCATTGAGCCAGTCAGATACCAACGTGAATATGAAACCATTACAAAAATCAAATAAGCTTGCTAACGTTTGCTACGATATTCGTGGCCCAGTATTGCAGCGAGCGCGCCAAATGGAAGAAGAAGGCCAGCGCATTATTAAGCTTAATATTGGTAATCCGGCCGCTTTTGGTTTTGAAGTGCCTGAAGAAATCCAGCAGGATGTGATCCGCAATATGGCTAAAGCCGGTGGTTATACCGATAGCAAAGGTCTGTTTGAACCACGTAAAGCTATTATGCATTACACGCAATCTAAGCATATTAATGGCGTAACGGTTGATGACATTATTATTGGTAATGGTGTTTCTGAGTTAATCGTCATGGCTATGCAGGGCTTGTTAAACAACGGCGACCAAGTTTTAGTGCCTATGCCGGATTATCCACTTTGGACTGCTGCTGTGACGCTAGCTGGTGGCACAGCGCGCCACTATTTGTGCGATGAAGCAACCGGATGGATGCCAGATTTAAGAGATATAGAAGCTAAAATTACCGCTAATACTCGCGGCATTGTGGTGATTAACCCAAATAACCCTACTGGGGCATTGTATCCACCAGAAATTTTAGAAGGCATTATTGCGATTGCACGTCACCATGATTTGGTGATTTTTGCCGATGAAATTTACGATAAGGTTTTGTACGATGGTAATACGCATACCTCAATGGCTTCTCTAGCTGAGGATGTCTTATTTGTAACATTTAATGGTTTATCAAAAAATTATCGTACTTGTGGTTATCGTGCAGGTTGGATGGTGCTTAGTGGTGAGAAAAAACACGCAAGTGATTATATTGAAGGCCTTAATATGTTGGCCTCTATGCGCTTGTGTGCCAATGTTCCAGGACAATTGGCTATTCAAACTGCACTTGGTGGTTACCAAAGTATCGATGATTTAGTCGCACCAGAAGGCCGTTTATGCAAACAGCGCGACCTAGCGTATGAGTTACTTACAGCTATTCCTGGCGTGAGTTGTACTAAGCCTGCTGCTGCAATGTATTTGTTTCCTAGGCTAGATCCTGCAATATACCCGATTGAAAATGATCAGCAGTTCATTTTGGATTTGTTATTAGAAGAAAAAGTGTTGCTCGTGCAAGGCTCTGGTTTTAATTGGAAAGCTACGGATCATTTTCGCGTAGTGTTTTTACCGAATGTAGACGATTTAGCCGAAGCCATTAAACGTATCGCCCGGTTTTTAGAAAATTATAGAAAAAAGCATGATTCAAAATGCGATAGCATAGATAATATTGGAGCAAAAGTTTGAAGCAACTTAATGTAAAAAATCTTAATGTCGGTCTTTTGGGTATTGGTACTGTTGGTGGCGGCACCTATGCTGTATTAACCCGTAACGCTGCTGAAATCACCCGCCGTAGCGGCTATGCCATTAATATTGTGCAGATTGCAGATAAAAATGTAGAGCATGCAAAAACCATTACAGCCGGCAAAATTGATGTCACTGATGATGCTTTTGCCGTGGTGAATAACCCTGCGGTAGATGTAGTTGTTGAGTTAATCGGTGGCTACACACTGAGTAAAGAATTAGTCTTAAAAGCTATCGCCAATGGCAAGCATGTAGTCACCGCAAATAAAGCGTTAATAGCGTCGCACGGCAATGAAATTTTTTCTGCCGCACAAGCCAAAGGCGTTATTGTGGCTTATGAAGCGGCTGTAGCAGGCGGAATTCCTATTATCAAGGCATTGCGTGAAGGTTTAGGTGCTAACCGTATTGAATGGGTCGCCGGCATTATTAATGGCACGACTAACTTCATATTGACCGAAATGCGTGAAAAAGGTTTGGCTTTCGGCGAGGTGTTAGGTGAAGCGCAACGTTTAGGTTATGCCGAAGCTGATCCAACGTTTGATGTTGAAGGTATTGATGCCGCACACAAGCTTACTATTATGGCCGCCATCGCCTTTGGTATGCCAATGAAGTTTGACCAAGCCTACACAGAAGGCATTACCAAGCTGCAACAAACTGATATTAAATATGCGGAAGAATTAGGCTATCGCGTAAAACTATTGGGTATTACTAAACGCACTGAAGCTGGTGTTGAGTTGCGCGTGCATCCAACATTAATTTCAGAAAAACGTTTAGTGGCAAATGTGAATGGTGCTATGAATGCTGTCGTTGTAAAAGGCGATGCCGTTGGCCCTACACTTTATTACGGCGCTGGTGCCGGCGCAGAACCAACCGCTAGTGCAGTGATAGCCGACTTGATGGATGTTGCTCGCATGGCTAGCGCCAGTGTTGAGCAACGTGTTCCATACTTAGGTTTTCAAGCCGACCAGCTCATTGATTTGCCGATTTTACCTATCAGTGAAATTAATAGTGCTTACTACTTACGCTTACGTGCATCGGACAAACCAGGCGTACTTGCTGGGGTGACTAAGATTCTAGCAGATCGTAATATTTCAATTGATGCAATGCTGCAGAAGGAGCCGGATGACAACGAAACTGAAGCGGATATTGTGATTTTGACGCATGTCACGGTTGAAAAAAATATGGATGCAGGTATTGCAGAAATTGAAGCCTTGCCAGCCATCGTTGGAAAGTTAGTTAAGATTCGTATGGAAGAATTGGCTAAGTAGTTATATTAATAGTATTAAACCTAGTATTTATTAAATGTAGTCTTAATTAAACATAGCCTTAATTAATGCTAGTCATTCTGTGCTAGACACGGAATCCAGCGGTTTTTTAAGTGATATTGCAGAGTCGCTAGATACCAACTTTCGTCGGCATGACATAAGTGTGTGAATGAGTCAGAGAGATTAAATGAAATATATATCGACACGCGGGCTATCGCCTGCTTTAAGTTTTAGCGAAATTTTATTAGGTGGCTTGGCGCCAGATGGTGGTTTGTATCTGCCAGAAAGCTATCCGCAATTTAATGATGCTGACTTAAGCGCGATGCGTGACATGAGTTATGCCGATTTAGCTTTTGCCATTTTAAGTCGATTAGTAGATGACATTCCTGCTCAAGATTTAAAAGCCATTATCGCTAAAACTTATACCGCTGAGGTTTATAGCTTTACACGTGCAGGCCAGGATGCGGCAGATATCACGCCGACTTTAAAACTTGAAGATAATCTGTATTTGCTTAGTCTTTCAAACGGACCTACGCTGGCTTTTAAAGACATGGCGATGCAGTTGCTGGGCAATTTGTTTGAATACGTACTGACTAAAACTGGTAAAACCACCAACATTTTAGGTGCCACTTCTGGCGATACTGGTTCTGCGGCTGAATATGCAATGCGCGGAAAAAAAGCTATTCGTGTGTTTATGTTGTCGCCCAATAAAAAGATGAGTCGTTTTCAAGCCGCACAAATGTTTAGCTTGCAAGATGAAAATATTTTCAATATTGCTGTAAATGGTGTATTTGACGATTGCCAAGACATGGTGAAAGCGGTGTCTAACGACGCGGATTTTAAAGCGCAATACAAAATTGGTGCGGTAAATTCTATCAATTGGGGTCGTATTATTGCGCAAGTCGTGTATTACTTCAAAGGCTATTTTGCCGTGACACAAAGCAATGCACAAAAAGTTAGTTTTGCTGTGCCATCAGGTAATTTTGGTAATGTTTGTGCTGGCCATATTGCCCGTATGATGGGTTTGCCGATTGATAAATTGGTGGTTGCTACAAATGAAAATGACGTGCTGGATGAGTTTTTTAAAACCGGAGCCTATCGCCCACGCGGTTCCGCCAACACATATCATACCAGTAGCCCTTCAATGGATATTAGCAAGGCCTCAAACTTCGAGCGCTTTGTATTTGATTTAGTGGGGCGTGATAGCGCTAAAGTGCGAGAGCTTTGGAGCAGCGTAGACCAAGGTGGTGCCTTTGATATTAAACAACTACTACCGAAATTAGCCGATTATGGTTTTGTCTCTGGTAGCAGTAATCACACAAACCGTATGCAGACTATTCGCGGAGCCCATGAGAAATATGGCGTTACTATTGATACACACACGGCAGATGGGTTAAAAGTTGCTTTAGAATATCGTGAGGCTAAGGTGCCTATGATAGTGCTGGAAACTGCCTTGCCAGCTAAGTTTGAAGATGCGATTGTTGAAGCTTTAGGTCATTTGCCAGAACGCCCTGCGGTGCTTAATGGTATAGAGGATCTGCCGCAAAAGTTTCTTGTGATGGGTGCTGATGTGTCGGCAATTAAGGACTTCATTACAAAAAATACCAGGCGCTAATTTTCGCTGGTTTATTTAAACTCTACATTTTAATTGATTCGCTATTCCTGTTAAATGTAGAGTGTTCCTGCGGCCAATTGAACAATGTTAGTTGTTCAGTTTTTTGTCAATCAAGCCGCGAACTAACTCGCGCATTTCCCAGAATGGTATAGGGTTTTTGCCATATAAGCGGATTGATTTTGGTAGCCCACCTTTTGCAGATATTTCCTGTGCTTGTAATCCGGTCACGACTACAATTGCCATTTTTGCAAAATCTTCTAAGCCTCGCAACACATTCAGCATGGCAAAGCCATTCATTTCAGGCATTGTTAAATCAGTAATTAATAAGTCTGGTGTATTTTGTGAGATGTAAACAAGACCTTCACATGCACTGCTGATTAATTTGGCATCAATCGGTAATTCCCATGAGTCTATCGTTTGCTGATAAAGCATTAACATGGCTTGATCATCTTCGATAATCACTATTTTTAATTGAGATTCATCAGCGCGTGCTTGGTCTTGCTCTACTTGGCCTAGAGCAATACGGTTGAATGATGCCCGCGTTATACGTCTATGGCCACCAGGTGTTTTCCATCCCTCTAATACCCCTTGCTCTACCCAAAGTTGCACTGAGCGTATCGTTACGCCAAGCTCCTTAGCGACGTCACTGGTCGTCATTAAGTCTAGGAGATCGGAAGAGCACACG
>CAIYLB010000072.1 GCA_903926935.1 uncultured Pseudomonadota bacterium | reverse complement strand
GCAGAAATTGCCGAATCTATCGCCCAATCTGCCAGCCAGCATCATGATCCATTCGGCTTTATTGGCTTTGACGAGATCGTTCGTGAAGATTGGATTAGCACATCTTCATTTAAATCTTACCGAGCAATTGCTATGGCAGAAGCCTTAAAAGACTTTCATCCGGCACCGGTAAATTGCAACGGCATTACTGAAGTTTATCGTTATTTGCCACGTGAACGTTCATTGGTGTTTTTGATTTCAGACTTCCATATTCCAAACAAATTGCTTGAAGAGTCACTGTCAAACTTATTGCGCCACCATATTGTGCCAATTGTTTTATGGGATTCTGCTGAATATAAAAACTTACCAGAATTTGGTTTAACCAATGTATCTGACGCTGAAACCGGCGAGCAACGCACGCTGTTTTTGCGTAAAGAATTGCGAGAGAAAATCATTGCATCGTTTGAAAAACGTCGCAATGATATTTACGAACTATTTATGCGTTTTGACATGCCGCCGTTTTATGTTGAAGGTGAATTTGATGCAGATTTACTCACAGAATATTTCCACCAATTTGTAGCCGCCTAACACCCTAAAAGCTAACGCCATGAAAAAACTTATTCGTCTTGTTTATATCGCGCTCCTTATGTACCTAGCGCCACAAACCGCCTTTGCTATCGACAGCCAAAATCTGCCTGATGTGCCGGATGGCATCGTTTCAATTAAAACCATATACCCAGTAAGATTAGTTGGTTATACGGTTGGTGATATTATTGAGCGGGAGGTGATATTAACCATTAAAGCACCCTATAAATTGATTGAAACCTCGTTACCGATTACCGGTTACGAGAAACGCTACAAAGGCCAAGTCATTGGCATTGAGCTTAAAAGTGTAAGTCACACGAAAAAAGAGAATAAAGACAGTAGCACATTTAACATTAAGTTGGCCTACCAGATTTTCACCAATAACGTTGTGGCTAAAAATGCTGCTTTAGGGCCTGAATACCTAAATTTAATCAACACAAAAAACAGTCAAGACTTAGTCAAATATCGCATACCAAGCCTAGACATTGCCATTTCACCGATTGCAATTTTTGGCCAAGTTAAAATTGAAAATAACATGAGTCCGCTACGCGGTCCGCTATTACTGAGCAATGCTAAGGAAAACAAGGCATTAAAAATATTCATAGGCTTTCTCGCTATTAGTTTGCTAGGTCTTCTTTACATCCTAGGCCAGCGTGCTTGGTTGCCGCGCATGGGCGGCACCTTTGCGAAGACCTATCGTGCGCTTGGCAAACTGCCAGCGACACCAGAAGGCTTAAAACAAGCCGTCTCAAAAGTACATGCGTCACTTAATAGCAGCGCAAACATGAGTGTATTTAGCAATAATGTAAAGGTGTTTATTGCTCAGAAGCCCAACTTCTCACCAATGGCTGATGAGATCCAACTATTCTTCAGCCTGTCTCGCCAAGTGTATTTTGAGCCTAACGCGGTGCATCAAATCGGCAATAATCCACAGCAATGGCTAAAAAGTTTTGCTCGCCGCTGCCGCGATTGTGAGCGTGGCTTAACGCCAGAAACACTTAATCAAGCATCTGGAAAATAAGTAATGGCGTTCTCACATCCATGGCTACTTTGGCTATTACCGCTGGCTATTTTGCCTTTGCTACTACAACGCGCACACGCCAAGCACTATTCTTGGGTAGACATGCTGCCAGCAGACCGATTATCCGATTTAATCAGCTTATTGTTAAAAGTGCTGGCAGTATTAACGCTGGTATTTATCATTATCGGATTAGCCGCACCGCATACTAATGAGCAAAAAATTGAGCGGATTGGTGTTGGTGCTCAAATCACCTTAGTGCTAGACCGCAGCGCGAGTATGGACGATCCATTTTCTGGTGGTAGTAGTGGCACAGGCAATTCAGTTGTTGGCGAAACAAAATCAGTAGCAGCGGCCAGATTAATTACCGATTTTGTAAAATCTCGTCAGCAAGATATGTTCGGTATGATTACCTTTAGTAACTCAGCGATGTATGTTTTACCTTTAACCGAAAATAAAAAAGCCATTATTGCCGCCGTACAAGCAACTGGTGGCAATGCACTTTTTCAAACAAATATTGGCAGCGGACTAACCAGCGGAGCAGCGTTATTCGACAAAATACCAGATTCAGGTTCACGTGCAATGATTTTAATCTCAGATGGTGCTGGCCGAATGGATGCCAATACACAGCAAAAAATCAAAGATTGGTTTGATCGGCTGCATATAAGTCTTTATTGGATTGTACTTCGCCAACCAGGAGGCTTGAGTATTTTTGATACCAAGTATGTACGTATAGAAAATGCTGCATTACCTGCAGAAATTGAGCTTAACGATTTTTTCAAAACATTAAGATCTCCGTTCAAAGCCTATGAAGCGGAAGATCCAAAATCATTACAATTAGCAATGAATGACATTAATAATCGCGAAAAGAAAGCCATCAAATATCTTGAAAAGATTCCTGGTCGTGATTACTCAAACTTTTGCTTTATGATCGCGGCGCGTCGTCCGGCCAGTTGCCGATGATGTAGGTCTCGCCGTCCT
>CAIYLB010000071.1 GCA_903926935.1 uncultured Pseudomonadota bacterium | reverse complement strand
GATTAAAAATAAAGTCGCACCGCCATTCAAACAAGCTGAATTTGACATTTTATATGGCGAAGGCATTTCACGTGAAGGCGAGATTATTGAGCTTGGCGTTAACGCTAAATTTGTAGAAAAAGCTGGCTCTTGGTATAGCTACAATGGCGAAAAAATTGGTCAAGGTAAAGATAACTCACGCGATTTCCTTAAAGCCAATCCCGCGATTGCCAACGAGATTGATGCAAAAATTCGTGCCAATATGAAAGCATTAACAGAGGCAACGCCTGCAGTTCGCTCTGAAGAAGATTAATTCTTAGTATGATTGTCAGCGGGGCAGCTTATCGACTTTCAGCCTAAAAGCTTACGGCAACGTGCGCTAGATTACCTAGCTAAGCGCGAGTATTCATATACTGAACTTGCGCAAAAGCTGAGTAAATATGTAAAAGAGACTGACGAAGAAGCAGGTAAAGACACAGACGAAATTACCGCGATTTTAGATGATTTTAAAACGCGCGGTTGGCTGTCTGATAAGCGCTTTACCGAAATGCTAGTGCATGCCCGCAAGACTAAATTTGGCAGTGCTAGAGTGGCTAACGAACTACGCGAAAAAGGTGTGGCGGACGAACTAATTTCCAGTGCTGTCGCTGAAATAAAGTTAAATGAATTAGATAATGCGCGTAATGTGTGGCAAAAAAAATATAAAGCAAGCGCAGAAACACGCGAAGAATGGGCAAAACAAGCACGATTTTTACAAAGCCGTGGCTTTGGCTTTGATGTGATTAAAAAAGTACTAAATCACACTGAATCAGAAGATTAACTAAAAAAGCAATCAGCACAGTCGCAAAAAAACATACATTGAATAAACCTATGACCATTAAACTAAGCAACAACCCAAGCAGCAATGAAATCCGTCAGGCGTTTCTCGACTTCTTCGCTTCCAAAGGCCACCAAATTGTAGCGTCTAGCTCCTTGGTACCGCATGGCGACCCCACTTTACTATTTACTAATGCCGGGATGAATCAATTTAAAGATGTGTTTTTAGGCTTTGATAAACGCCCTTATACGCGCGCCACTACCAGCCAAAAATGCGTGCGAGCTGGCGGCAAACATAATGACCTTGAAAACGTAGGCTACACGGCACGCCATCACACATTTTTTGAGATGTTGGGCAACTTTAGTTTTGGTGATTACTTCAAACAAGATGCCATTGCCTATGCTTGGGAATTACTCACCGAAGTATTTAAACTGCCAAAAGAAAAAGTAACCGTCACTGTTTATGCCGACGATGACGAAGCTTACGATATCTGGCACAACACCATAGGCGTGCCAGCTGAACGTATTATTCGCATCGGTGACAATAAAGGTGCGCGTTACGCCTCTGATAATTTTTGGATGATGGGCGACACAGGGCCTTGCGGACCTTGTACCGAAATTTTCTACGATCACGGCGACCATCATTTTGGCGGCCCACCTGGCAGTCCAGATGAAGATGGCGACCGTTTTATTGAAATTTGGAATAACGTATTCATGCAGTTCAACCGTGATGAAGCGGGCGTAATGCATCCATTACCTAAACCTAGCGTTGATACCGGCATGGGGCTAGAGCGATTATCTGCAGTACTACAACACGTACATGCCAACTATGAAATCGATTTATTTCAAGGATTAATTGCCGCCGCCGCACGTGAAACCAAAGCGACAGATTTAATTAGCCCATCACTTAAAGTGTTGGCAGACCATATTCGTGCTTGCTCGTTTTTAATCGCTGATGGCGTCATTCCAGGCAATGAAGGCCGTGGATATGTGTTGCGCCGCATTATTCGTCGTGCCATTCGTCATGGCTATAAATTAGGTAGTCGAGCGGCATTTTTCCATAAAATGGTGGCAGATCTAGTACTCGAAATGGGCAATGCTTATCCAGAACTTAAAGCCGAGCAAGCACGCATCACCAGCATTCTTAAAAATGAAGAAGACCGCTTTTTTGAGACCATTGAAAACGGCATGGAGATTTTGGAAACAGAACTCGCCTCCATGGAAAAAGCTGGCAACCGCACGTTTAATGGTGACCTAGCATTTAAACTACACGATACCTTTGGCTTCCCTCTGGATTTAACGGCTGATATTTGTCGCGAACGTAATGTCACTGTCGATAGCGCGGCATTTGATACAGCAATGACACGCCAAAAGGAACAGGCACGCTCCGCAGGCAAATTCAAAATGGCAGCGAACCTTGAGTACAGCGGTGAAAATACAGAATTTAAAGGTTACGAAACTTTAGAAACACCGGCCAAAATATTGGCTTTATATAAAGATAGTGTTTCTGTAAATGCACTGACTGAAGGCGAACAAGGCGTTGTGGTATTAGATAACACAGCTTTTTACGCAGAATCTGGCGGTCAAGTAGGTGATATTGGTGAACTACGCAGCACCGATGGTATTTTTGCCGTGGAAGATACGCAAAAAATTCAAGCAGCAGTGTTTGGCCATCACGGCATTCTTAAAACTGGCACTTTAAAAGTGGGTGACCATCTCAATGCAAAAGTGAATATACAAGCTCGCGCCAGTAGCATGCGTAACCACTCTGCAACGCATTTAATGCACAGCGCCTTACGCGCGGTATTGGGTGACCATGTGCAACAAAAAGGCTCGTTAGTAGATACTGAAAAAACACGTTTTGACTTCGTTCACAACGCGCCAGTCACTGAAGCTGAAATCGCACAAATTGAGCAAATAGTGAACGCTGAAATTTTAACGAATAGCGCTACCCAAGCACGTATTATGGATATTGAATCGGCAAAAAAAACCGGTGCCATGATGTTATTTGGTGAAAAATATGGCGATGAAGTACGTGTACTAGACATTGGTAGTACCTGCGAATTATGTGGTGGCACACATGTAAGCCGCACTGGTGATATTGGTTTATTTAAAATCACCAGTGAATCTGGCGTTGCTGCTGGCGTGCGTAGAATTGAAGCCACTACAGGCAATGGCGCATTAAAAATAATTAACGCGCAACAGCAATTAATTGATCAATTAGCCAACGCACTTAAAGCGCCTACCGGTGAATTAGCCAATAAAGTAGCGCAATTAGCCGACCATGCAAAATCGCTAGAAAAAGAATTAGCACGCTTAAAATCAAAATTAGCCAGCAGCCAAGGCGACGATTTAAGTACGCAAGCCATTGAAATAGCCGGCGTGAAGGTGTTAGCTGTTGTACTGGATGGTGCCAACGCAGAAACCTTGCGTGAGACTATGGATAAGCTGAAAGATAAACTAAAATCCGCCGCAATAGTCTTAGCCAGCGTTAATGATGGCAAAGTTAGTTTGGCCGCGGGTATTACAGCCGATCTAATTGCTAAAATTAAAGCTGGTGATTTGGTGAATTTTGTCGCCCAGCAAGTTGGCGGCAAAGGCGGCGGCAAACCAGATATGGCAATGGCGGGCGGCACAGATGCTAGCCAATTACCAAAAGCCTTAGCTAGCGTAAATGATTGGGTGACGAGTAAATTAGTCAGTTAATAATTTATAAATAAGAAAGTACCATAAGTAAAACATTTAAATTACCGACAATTAAAAAGAGTCAAAAATGGCATTAATCGTACAAAAATACGGCGGCACATCGGTCGCTAATCCTGAGCGTATTCGCAGTTTAGCACGCCGCGTCGCCCGCTATAAAGCAATGGGCCACCAAATTGTAGTGGTGGTTTCAGCCATGTCTGGTGAAACTAATCGTCTAATTGGATTGGCAAAAGAGCTGATGACCGATCCAGATCCTCGTGAATTAGACATGATCATTTCTACTGGTGAGCAAGTGACCATAGGCTTAACCGCCTTAGCGCTAATTGATTTGGGTATAAAAGCAAAAAGTTACACCGGTGCGCAAGTAGAGATATTAACCGACAACGCCTTTACTAAAGCACGTATCAGCCACATTGATCAACATAAGCTTAGAGCCGACTTAGATGCCGGCTATGTATGCGTAGTCGCTGGTTTTCAAGGCGTCGATGAAGAAGGAAACATCACCACATTAGGTCGCGGTGGATCAGATACAACAGGTGTGGCATTAGCTGCCGCACTTAACGCGGACGAATGTCAAATTTACACCGATGTGGATGGCGTTTACACCACAGACCCACGCATGGTGCCAGAAGCGCGACGCTTAAAATCAATCACATTTGAAGAAATGCTTGAGCTTGCCAGCCAAGGCTCAAAAGTACTGCAAATTCGCTCCGTTGAATTCGCAGGAAAATACAAAGTTAAATTACGCGTGCTTTCTAGCTTTGAAGAAGAAGGCGACGGCACGCTCATTACATTTGAGGAACAAGATAACATGGAACAACCCGTTATATCAGGCATCGCATTTAACCGCGATGAAGCAAAAATCACTGTGCTGGGCGTTCCCGACAAACCAGGTATCGCGTATCAAATATTAGGCCCAATTGCAGAAGCCAATGTTGACGTGGATATGATTATTCAAAACACAGGCGCGGATGGAACAACCGACTTCACCTTCACGGTCCATAAAAATGAAATGAATAAAGCGCTCTCTATCCTTAGAGACAAAGTGCAAGGCCACATTGGCGCACGTGAAATTAGCGGCGATGACAAAATTGCTAAAGTTTCTATCGTTGGCGTAGGCATGCGCTCACATGTAGGCATTGCCAGCCAAATGTTCCGCACACTAGCTGAAGAAGGCATCAACATTCAAATGATTTCAACATCAGAAATCAAAATTGCTGTTGTTTTAGATGAAAAATACTTAGAGTTAGCTGTACGTGTATTGCACAAAGCCTTTGAGTTAGAAGAAGCTTAGGGCGACTGATAACAATTTAAGTTGGATTCAATTATCCCATTGATTTTTGTCTCTGATTCACGTATTATCGCGACCTTATTAGTGAAGACTAATTAAAAGCGAAGTTGAAATAAACGGAGAGCTGGCCGAGTGGTCGAAGGCACTTCCCTGCTAAGGAAGCATACGGGCTTAACCCTGTATCTAGGGTTCGAATCACTAGCTCTCCGCCAAGTAATAACTAAAAGAAATTCATTTAACTCTTTTAGAAAAACGTAGTATGAAGTACAATACTGCGCATGCGCCCGTAGCTCAGCTGGATAGAGTACTTGGCTACGAACCAAGGGGTCGGGCGTTCGAATCGCTCCGGGCGCACCAAATAAAGTAGTAATATCAAAGGGTTAGGCTTAATTGCTTGACCCTTTTTTATTGCCTGTTACTTAGAAATTTCTCTATGGGTACACCGTAAAATTGCTAGGTACAAAAAAGCCCACCTAAGTGAGCTAATCCCTACGTCTACTATTAAGTCTATTCACTCCACGGTATCCTTAGCCTTACTCTCTTCAATCGTCTGCCACTGCATATTACTTGAAGCATCTGCACCGCCGCGCTTTAGCGGTACTACGTGGTCGATTATGTAGCCTTCACAGCGACCTTTAGCTTCGCCCTTAGATGGACAAGGATTCTCACGTTTAAACTCGTGCTTGGCTTCTACGCTACGTTTGATATGTCCGTGGCTATCACGCGCGCAGGTTGTGCAATAGTTCGCGTTATGAGCTTGAGATAAAGGTGTAAATACCAACAACCCCGTTAGCAGTAGAATCAAATTCATTTTATTCTCACAGCCTAGCTTCTAGTTAAGCACAATCTTCATCGCTACATCTTCAACTTGAGCCATCTCAACGACTTCTTCTGCAAACTCAGGAGAGCATTCGCTCGTCCAGTCTGATTCAGGCTCAAGTTGGTTTGTGAACATGGGCAGAAAACTCATATACATATACCTACCATCACCTACTGTTAAAACTGGCACGTTATCAGGATGATCAACTAGCGTCCAGTTCTCAGGTATATCCATGTCTAGAGTGATTGTTACTTGTAGTTTTTTCATGATCGTTACCTCAAATTATCTGAAGATACTCAATTTCTGAACTGCTATATTTACTTTGTTATTGATCCCAGTGCTAGCGGTCAACATGACTTCAGTAATTTTATTTGGTGGTGTAACTTAACAGCAACCAGTTTTAGGCTTTGCTTTTGGCTTCCACACTTTTAAAAACTCTTCCTTACTCATTGCTTTTACATTCAAGTCTTTCTGCAATTCACTATCAACGATATTGTTTTGATAATGATTGAAATGCGCTAAATATCTAGCATAAGCTCTATTAGCGCCTAACAATCGAGTAATCTTTGTCCATAGCCATTTTTTAAATTTAAACATATGAGTGTGTCCTAAGTTTTGTGGGTAGTCATGTTCGCAGCATCTGAATCATCAAACGCTCCCACCCATACCCTCAATAAACGTATTGATAAACACCTGAATCTTATCTGCCACAGCTCCAAGATAGATTTACGTTCTTAGATTAATGGCTTGAATTCAAGTGCGCCAGAAATTTCGTGCTGGTGAGGCGTAGAGTGAACGATTAAAGTGTGTAAGCAAATTCTTGACGAAAAAAAGGGCTACAATTCCTTGTAACCCCTGTTCTTGCTACTTAATTTGGTAGGGCGTGCGAGGATCGAACTCGCGACAAATGGATTAAGAGTCCACTGCTCTACCAGCTGAGCTAACACCCCAATAATTGTGAATCTTTATCATTGCCGCGAGTATAACAAAAACAGCGCGCCTAAGCTTGTAATCCGTCGAATAAAACAAGTAAGTTGTTTCGTTGCGCCGTTAACTTAAGCAGATTTACTTTAATTGTTGAGCTTGCTTAACAACAACCGAACAAGTCATGCCTGCTACGAGTATCAATTCTTTTGGTATAGCATCTAATTTTATGCGCACAGGTACACGTTGCGCCAGCCTTACCCAGTTAAAGCTAGGATTGACGTTTGCTAATAATCTCACGTCGGTGGGGTTGTCGCGGTCGGTAATGCCTCGGGCAATACTTTCTACATGACCATAGAGTCGCTGATCCGAGCCTAGTAATCTTATTTCAGCAGGGTCTCCGATATGAATAAGCTTCAATTTATGTTCTTCAAAATATCCGTAAACCCAAAAAGACTTCTGATCAATGATGGCTAATTTTGCAGCACCTGCTTGTGCATAATCACCAGGGCGAACCAATAAATTTGAAACCCAGCCATCTACCGGCGCAAGTACAGCGGTGCGGACTACATTGAGCTTAGCGTGATCTCGCTCTGCAGCGGCTTGATCATATTCAGCTTTGGCACTAGCAGAAAACAGATCGGAATCTTCTCGAAGTTCTTGAGAAATGACTTCATTATCCAGCACATCTCTTCGCTTTGATTGAGAACGTTTCATTTCCAACATCACTCTACGCTGATACACCAGCGCTTGCGTTTGAGCTAAGGTATGACGATAGCGTTCTTCATCTATTTTGAACAACAGGTCGCCTTTATGCACAAACTGATTATCCTTAACTAACACTTCCGTCACCAAGCCTGAAACATCACTTGCGACATTCACAATATCAGCGCGAACGCGGCCATCGCGTGTCCAAGGTGAATCCATATAGCGCACCCACAACATGCGACCCAGCAATACTGCAATTGCGACGATAGTCAGCGTGAAGGCTATGCGTAAGAGTTGTTTTTTAAAGTCTTTCATGCGATACACCTTTTAATAAATCATTAATCCTAATACTGAAAACATGCATATAAATACCGCCAAGCGAAACAAAGAGTGATACCAGATATATTGATAAAGTCCTAAGTGAGCAAATAACCAATCCATCGCCCAGGAAAGCATTACACTTATCATGAATGCTATCAGCAGGGTTGGCACTAATGCGTCTAAAAGTGCAATCTCACGTGGCATAAATAGCGCCCTCTCTTGATTTAGCATTTGGATTATGGAGCGATAACACAGAGTCATTGTCTAATAATGCGCAGCGGATAAAATGCAACATTGTCAGTAATTGATGCTGGGTGAACTGTGGCAACTTAGTTGCAACCATAATATTTTCTAGCGCACTTACTGCCTGATTAATACTGTTAATGGCATCGATTTGATTGCGGCTTGAAGGTGATGTGTACAGGTCAGCTATTCGCTTTAAACAGTCAGCAATCTGAAGCTTAATTGCAATATCATCGACTTCATTCATTTGATCTCGCAGTGCTATTACTGCTCGGCCTATTTCTAATGTTGAAAGCAGGCAGTCAATGACCTGCTTATCTTGCACATTGGCCGCGCGATGACCGCCATCTAAACGTTGCACTAAATCGCGCGCTCTAGTTTCTAGCCTAGATGGACGTTGAGGCAGCTGTTCTAAACAAGTTGAAACGACCAGTTCTCGCAGTTTTTTGACAATGCGCCTACGTGACCAACCACTGCTAGTCAGATCAATCAACGCGTATAAAATACCCGAGGTTGTAATCGCAAATAAGTCGGCTAGAGCATCGTTCATGAAAGTGATTGGGTTCGCGCTATAGGCACTATTAAAGCCAATATGCATTAGAAAAATAATAAAAATTCCTGAGCCGATTGTTGTAAATGCTGGGCGCGTGGTTAGCCAAGAGGCAATAACAATGGCAGGCGCAACCGCTAACGACAACATTAGAAACCCATGCGCTTGTGGCAAGATCTGAAAGTTGCAGATATAAACGAATACCGAGCCTAGAATAGCTCCGAAAATAAACTGCTTTACAGTTTTTTTTGGATTCGGCGATGATGCATAAAGTGTACTTGTGATAATACCGATGGTGATGGCTTCAATGCCAGAGCGCCAGTCAGCAAAAATCCATAAACAAGCCATAGCAGCTAGAGACAGCGCACCACGAATTCCAGCCAGTGTCACCGCTAGTGAATCAAAATGCATTCCTAGGCGTGGTGGATGATTGGCAATTGCATCCTTAGCCGCCTCTGTAGTCTCGCTACCCAATGATGCATATGTGGATGTATAAACGTAGAGTTCATCAACGAATCGCCTTAAGAGCTCTGCACCAGATTCAAAATCGAGCCGTTCACTGGCATTTAAACTATTAGGCAACGCTTTACGTACCAGATCTATTTTTTGCTGCAGTGATGATCGTAAATCTTTAAGTGCAGTAGCGAGTTGCCTTGCTTCAATCTCGTTGACAATGCTTCGATCTTCAACGCTAATGACTGTTTTTAATAGTTGATACAAGCTGAATAAAGCCTCAACCACTTGAGGATTGCCAGTGCTGTTTTGGCGACGTAGCAGTTGCTCTAAACTATGAAAACTGGTGGACACTTGCATAAATTCGGCATTAAGCATGCTTAGGCGGAGCCGGTAATGGCGTGAAGCATCGTTTTCTAACCCAGATGAAGCGCGGAAGGTTTCAAGTTCAAACACATCACTGACGATACGCAATGCAGCGTATTTTGACGATTCTTCGCCAATTTTTTCAATGGACATTGCGCGTAGCATATCTGAGAAATCACTGAATCGTCTCCTAATTTTAGCCGTCAGCAAGTCGCCAATGCGCTGCGGAAAAATAAGGTCGCTGATGAGACTAGCCGATATGAGACCTATTATAATTTCTGAGATACGTGTTACACCAATACTAAAGGTTAATTCCGGAGTGATAGTGGCAGGCAATCCGACGATACAAATAGTGTATCCAGCCAAAACAAATGCATAAGACTGATGATTACGGAACACCATTGATCCGGCTGTACAGAAACCGATCCAGATAGCCATCGACACTAAAAACAATACACGCTCTTGGGCAAAAAATGCGACCAGTAAGAAGGATACTACGATGCCTATAATACTTCCCAGTAAACGATAATAGCTTTTAGCGAACACCATACCGGTTCTAGATTGCATCACAATAGCCACCGTCAACATTGCGGTTCTGGGCTGGTCTAATTCAAAACGAAGAGAGAGCCACATGGCAAGTAAGCAGGCCATAAGAACCTTCATAATATAAATCATGGTCGGCGCATCTTCTTTAAGCCAATCACGCAACGCTAACCTTACCAGCGAAATCGTTCGGCTTTTACTAATAGTACTAACGCTCACTAACACCACCTAAATCCATATTTTTTTCTATGTTAGTTTGTTCAGATAAGCTACGATTATTTTGCTCATCAAAAACACCTCCTCCCAATGCTTGCATAAGTTCTGCATAAGCTTGCAACTTCTCGCCTTGCAAACTGGCCATTAGCTCTTGCTGAACCAATAAATTGGCATTAGCCGCTATAACATGTTGATAATTTTCGAGTCCCGCCTGGTAACTTTTTTGTGCTAAAGCGTAAGATTTTTTTACCAAGGAGAGGCCAATTTCCGCCTCACTATGCTGCCTGCTATTCGATTGCAAAATAAGCAACTGCTTACTCACATCTTGCAAGGCATTAATGAGCGTTGCATTGTATTTTTCTACCGCAATATCGTACTCGGCAGTTTTTGCTGAAAGGTTTCCACGCCGCCTACCACCATCAAAAATGGGCAGTGAAATGGCTGGGCCAACACCAGCAACCATCGAAGAGCCACTGATGAACTGGCCAAACCCTAGGGCTTGAAATCCGACGAATGCTAGTAAGTTAATGTTAGGATAAAAATCTGCTTTTGCGCTTTCAATGTCTTTTGCTGCAGCCTCCATGTGCCAGCGATGCGCCAATAGGTCAGGTCGACGCCCAATCAGGTTGGCAGGCAATTCATCGGGCAGACCTATCGTGGCATGAAATAAGATTTTTGGCCGTGTAATTTCGTTGGCAGCTCCGGGGCCCTGACCTGACATTGCGGCGATTTGATTGCCAATTAAAGCGATACGCTGATCTATCGTTTCAATTTGCCCACGAATAATTGATATCGGCATTTCGGCTTCAATCACAGCCATTTCTGTACCTAGCCCAGCAGCAAGTGCTCGGCGTGTGATAGCGAGTTCTTTTTTTCTTAATTCGAGTCTTTCAAAGGAAAGATCACGGAATTCATAGGCAATAGACAATTGAATGTAATTACTAACCACCGCTGTTATTAGCGTTAGCTTAACTTGCTGAACCTCAGCTTCACTAGCTTTGGCTTCATCGATACTAGCCTTCCAAAGACTTTGCTTACGTCCCCAGAGGTCGAGATCATAAGCCAGCGAGGTTGTGGCTTGATTACTCCAGTCAGAGTTGCCTGCCCAAGGTGGCGGAATAAATTGTCTGGCGGTAAATCGCTCTCGTCCAGTTGATGCATTAGCACCGACGCTCGGTAATACGTCCGCATGGGCGCTGGCGGTAAATGATTGAGCAAGCGCAACACGTGCCTCAGCGAGGCGTAAATTTGGACTACCAGAGATCGTTTGCGTAATCAGAGCATCCAACTGCGCATCATGATATGTTTTCCACCAAGTTTCTTGGGGCCATAGAATATTATGTGATGCGCTTGCAATGGCTTTTCCTGCCTTAAGCTCATTTGCATTTTGCGGTCTTGAAGCTGGAAAAATCCCAGACATATTAATGCAACTTGTCAAAAATAACGTGGCTAAAGTCAACGCGCATAACACTTTGACATTGATGTAAGCCTTCATTGATTCTTCATCTTATACACACCCAAACACTTTTGAATTTCATATAAATTGTTAATAATAATCTTGTTTGGGCCCTAACTATAGGGGCAAAAAAACATTATTTCATGGCGTCAATATTTGTACCCAGAATCTTCATAGTTTCAATAATTGTTGCCCTTTGCGCCTCAGTGAGAACGCTCATGAGCGCGCCAACTTTTCGATAGTAATCTGGCACTACTTCATCCAACTTTTCTTCACCTAGTGACGTTAACTTAATCTGTAACTTGCGGCCATCTTCATCATGCGTTAATCGGCTCACCAAGCCTTCTCGCTGTAATCCATCAATAAAACCTGTCATGGTCGCTTTTGTGACACCGATTTTTTCGGCAAGTGCAGATGGCGATGAAGTTAAATTATCCTCTCTAAGTAGTAATACTAGAATCCACCAGCGACCTTGCATCAAACCATGGTCATTTAAAAGCTTGTCGAGCGCTACAGATAGATCGGATGTAACACTCAGTATTGTGGCAAATTCCTGTATCGCATTGACATCGGCGTCTGGATATCGCGCCACTAGCTTAAGTAGAGAGTTGGTAGATGGTAAATCTTTAAGTAGCAACATAATGCGGGCAATTTTAGTACGGGCCCATACTAAATGTCAATTTTAATTTAATGGTGTAAGTAATGATAAATAGAGTGTAAGTAGAGATGTTATCGCGGCCACTAACGTTACATTTTAAGCTGACAAATCAAATACAAGCACCTCTGCTTGATCTCCATGCTCAATCTGCAGCTGACATTCATTCTCCAGCAAAAGAGCATCTCCGGCCGCTAACTGAATACCATTCACTTCAAGCTTACCCTTAATTAAATGAACATAAGCTTTACGTTTGGGATCGAGATCTAAATAATCCGATTGCCCCTCACTGAATAGCCCAGCATAAACTTTAGCATCGGCATGAATTAATACTGAATCACTACTACCAATTGGCGAGGCAATTAAACATAATTTACCCTTACTCTCGTTAACTGATGTTGTTTTTTGTTCATAGCTTGGCGGTATATCTAGTTTATTTGGCTGGATCCAGATCTGCAGCAAATGCGTCTGCTGGCCTTTCGCATGATTGAATTCACTATGAACCACTCCACTACCAGCACTCATACGCTGAACATCGCTAGGGGGAATGCCCTTGACGTTGCCCATGCTATCTTCATGCGCTAACTCACCCGAAAGAACGTAGCTAATAATTTCCATATCATTATGCCCATGCTTACCAAACCCTCGGCCAGGTTCAATATAGTCCTCATTAATTACGCACAAATTACCCCATTTAATATGCTGAGGGTCCCAGTAATTTGCAAATGAAAATGAATGGTAGCTTTTTAGCCAGCCGTGATCTGCATAACCACGATCTTCGGATTTTCTAAGTTTTATCATATTTTAAAGTCTATTTAAAAATGCCTGGCTTACTTGTTAAGCTTGCTTGCTAAATCGGCAATGCGCGCACCGTAAAGTCTGGCTGTTTCCAAGTCGCCCACATTCACTTCATCAGCACTTGCATCTGAAGGCGTTTGCATCATGGCTCCGGCAAATGAGCCAACATAATTGACGTCATCACGTTTAGCCGCTTTCGAATTTGAAGGCATTAAACCAGTACCAACCCAAACGCCAGAATGTTGCATCGCCAAGGTAAAGAAGTAGTGAATGGTAGAGTGCTTGTCACCATTCATGGTAGCCGAGTTAGTAAAGCCGCCAAACACTTTATCTTTCCATTGTTGCGAGAACCAAGGCTTAGAGGTCGCATCTGCGAACTTCTTAAACTGCCAACTAACTGTGCCCATATAGGTAGGAGACCCAAAAATAATCGCAGCCGCATCGTTTAGTAGCAACCATTGCGCATCGGTAATATTACCTTCGCCATCAATAGAAATTAATTCTGCATTAGCGCCCCTTGCTATTGCTTCTGCTTGCTTTGATGTATGTCCATAACCACTGTGATAAACAACCACTGTTTTTGTCATATGAATCTCCTAAATTTTAAGAATGGTTTATTGCTTAATAGCTTCTACTGGAAGATTAATTGTGACTTCATCACCCACATACGGCGCATGTTTACCCATATTAAAATCTGTACGTTTTACTACTACGCTCGCATTAGCGCCGCATGCGTCTTTTTTCAACATTGGATGAGGCATACACATAAATGAAGTCACGGTTAAAGTAACCGGCTTGCTCACACCTTTAAGGGTCAAAATACCATCTATGGTTGAAGGCTTGTCACCGTCGAAATTAATTTTACTTGAGATAAAAGTAGCTTTAGGAAATTTCGCTGTATCCAAAAAATCCTCAGCTTGAATATGCTCATTAAATAAAGGGAAGCCAGTATTAACAGAAGTTGTATCGATCGTCACCTCTACAGAGCCAGTTTTGGCTACGCGATCTATGGTGATTTTTCCTGAGGCCTGATCAAAATGACTTAGCTGAGTCGAATATCCGAAGTGGCTATAAGAAAAACGTGGCATCGAATGATTGCTGTCAATGACGTAAGTTTCAGGTGCGGCAATAGCCGCAGTTGAAATAGAAGCTGCAATTGCAAGAAGGACAAAACGTTTCATAGATATATTTCCTTTTAATAAAGTTGAACTGTTATTTGGCAATACTAGTAATAAAGTAGCTAATCTCCAAACCAACCTAACTAACAACAAACCGATCAATAGCACCACAATTAAGCAGTAAAGGCTTAGCGCAGTTTGCGTATAGCGTCTGCTTAGCATCAGCTGCCCAGTTTAGTCATTTAATTACTCATCTGCGCTACAAGCCAAGCATTTAATCACTATATTTTTAGATAAAAAAGTATAATAATTAGCGTTAATCAATCTAAAAAATAGATAACTCTATGAGTCATGCACAAATTACATTAGAACAATGGCGAGCACTAATTGCCGTGGTTGATGCGGGAGGCTATGCACAAGCGGCAGAGAAACTCTATAAAAGTCAGTCAGCGGTTAGCTATGCTGTGCAGAAAATAGAGTCATTGCTCGAACTAAAAGTGTTTGAAATTGAAGGCCGCAAGTCAGTGCTAACGCCTACCGGGCAAATGCTGTATCGACGAGCTCTGGCATTAGTCGACGAAGCCAATGATCTTGAGAGAGCCGCACACAAAGTTTCCGCAGGCTGGGAGGCTGCATTGGGCATAGCGGTAGAAGTGCTATTCCCCACAAATTTATTGCTTAAATGCCTTAATCTATTTGGGCAGGAAAGTCCTAGAACGCGTGTCGAGCTCATTGAATCTGTCTTAGGTGGAACATCTGAAGCGCTACTGAACAAAGAAGTAGATATTGCAATCTCGCCAAAATTGCCTCCAGGTTATTTAGGCGAATTGCTAATACGCATCAAATTAGTTGCCGTTGCTCACGTAGACCATCCATTAAACAATCAAGATCATACACTAACAAACCTTGACCTTCGCGCTTACCGACATCTAGTCACTAGAGATTCTGGCAATAATCGTGAACTATCAACAGCCATTCTAGATGTCGACCAGCGATGGACTGTGAGTCACATAAAAACTTCTATCCAAGCAGTTGTCATGGGCTATGGCTTCGCTTGGTTACCAGAAAACCAAATTAAGCAAGAGTTGGCTGACGGAGTCCTAAAACCAATCCCATTGCATGAAGGCGGCGTTCGTGAGGTGCCACTTTACATCATTATTTCAAACCCAGATTTTGCTGGGTCTGGCGTTAAACGACTGGTTCAAATTATTAAAGATGAAGTGGCTAGCGAGCTAAAACTATAATAATTTGATTCTTATCTTTGCAGAATAAACCTGGCTATTTAGGCTATCATAGCAACTAAATACCGAACTCTGACCGATGACTTAATCAACTTAAGAGGCAACGACCTGTAATGGTCTAATGGAACGGGTCACAAAATACAATGAATTATTCATTACATTTCTTTAAAGCAGACTGTTGCGCCCAAAACCTAAAACACTTGTCGCTAGCGAACTTCGATAGCAGTTAACCACTAGTTACACAAAATTTCTGACACTGTCGAAAATAGAGTAAAAACATTACTTCTTTTTCTTAGGTGTAACTTCATCCACGCCATGCCCAATAACACCACCAATCGCCGCGCCACCAACAGTACCTAATGCACTGCCACCAGTCAGAACCGCCCCAGCAACACCCCCAATAGCCGCACCTGTAGCGGCATTCTTTTGATGTGTCGATAAGTTCGAGCAACCACCCAAAACGAAACATGAAATAAACAAAGTAATCGTGGTAATTTTTCTGTAGATCATCATCTATTCTCCTTCAACTTGCCAAATCTAAAACAACAATGAATTCCGTAAACATTAGTACGCACCTTACGCCTCCTCTTAAAATGAAGCTGCATTAACTAGCAGCACGAGGTCTACGGTATACCCACGTGATGATTAGTCGCGCACTCGTCGTGGATAAAACACCAAAACTCTTCACACAAGTTTCGCCTCATTGATACCACTCAGCAATACGTGTGATTACCTACAATCAATATGACATTGAAACTATCTAGAAAATATTAAGTACGCTAGCGTACGGACTTTGGTAAGTACTCACGCGTATTATTCAATAGTCGGCCAACAGGAGAAATTTTGTTATGCCTATACTCAGAAAATAAAGTCGTCGTATTTAACCAAATAGAAAGTAATTTATGAGCACATATTCTTTGACAAATCATGAACAATTAGCTTTCCTGAAAAGTGCTTATTTTGAGGCGTTAGAATCCTATAATGAGTCCTACTCGGAAGTGGCGTTTGCGAGGCTACAGGCTTTCGAGGATGCCTACATGTCACTCATTGAAAGTGATGATGTCCGTGTTTTTTTATAGCTAAGGGCTTTACTAGCCACGGGGTCGCTGGTGCTTGATGAGCCTTACCACTTATTAACAATTGCCTTCCAAATAGATTCAAGTAAAGACGCAAAGATAAATCAAATTACGTTACCAACTTTGCTTTAATGTGTATCCTAACGTCATCCTTGGTATTGATGTCGCCACGATTAATCTATTTTTTGCCCAAAGGTATCAAAGTAAGCTGCCTAAAATAAACCATAAAATATTGCCGATTTAACTCATGATGAACTTTATAAATATTTTCATCCATACATGCTATTTTATAAAACTAGCTTTATCTAAGCATACGTAATTGAGGCACATTATGTCTATAAAACCTAAAGACCTTACACGGATACTGGGCGCATTAGAGTTATTTTCTCACAAACACCGTGACCAAAGATATAGACAATAACGCCTGTCGTATATCAACCATCAGATTGGTTTAGCTAACGTATTGGCAGCGTATCAGGTGAGCGAGTATGAGTAGTCACGGCAACTATTACGACAATGGGATATTGAGTTCTCTCTTCACATTGTGAGTTTCTATAATCACTGCCGATTACACTCAACTTTGAGTTATCTGTCACCCAATCAGTTTGAAATAAAAGAGACAGAAAGTAAGGAAGTGGGAAATCAGCAAGGTCATAATGAAGTAAATGCGCCGATCAAGATATGCTGCCACATCTAGTCGGTAAATTTATAAGCAGGATTGTCTTTTCTACAGATTACTCGCCAGAATAGATAATATCGGCTCTGCGATTTTCTGCCCATGCCGCTTCATCTTCACCAGTAGATTTCGGCTTCTCTTCACCATAACTAATGGTTTCAATTTGCTTGTCTGGAACACCCATTATATTAACTGCCTTTTTAACAGCAACGGCACGTTTTTGTCCTAGTGCTAGGTTGTATTCACGACTGCCACGATCATCTGCATTACCTTCAATACGGATACTTGCATCAGGGTGACTTACTAGGTAGTGAGCATGAGCTTCGACCAAAGCTTTAAATTCAGGCTTAACCGTATATTCATCAAAATTAAAATAAATGCTACGTTTAGACAAAATGTTGTTGGGATCTTTTAATGGGCTGACTTCAATCTTTGTAGTAGCTACTGGGGCAATGCTTTCGGCTACAGGAGTTTGTGTTTTAACTACGGGAATACTTGCTGCTACTTTTGGAGTTTCTTTAACATGAGTTCCGGCACAAGCAGAAATCAGGCTAGCCAATAATAAAGGTAATGCTAATTTTTTCATTTGAATTCGCCTATTAGGTAAAGTGTGGTCGTTTTGTTATACTTTTGTACAAATGTTTATTGTAGCAAATATACATTTACATCAGATAGTTAATTTATGTATCTTTATGTATCATAAAGTTGCAGTGCGCTATAAGTCCAACCGTCTATTTATCAACAATACCTAATTAAAATTAATCGGAAGACTACATGAGATTTTACAAATTAACATTTTTTATGACGGCCTTTTTCTCATTAACCGGCTGCGCTAGTCAGTTGATTGAGGTGCGGCTAGGTTCTGATCGTGTATCTGTTGCAGAAAAAAATCAGATTAGTCACTGTGAATCAAAAGGTAAGGTAACAGTTAGCGTTCTATCAGAAGTTGGTTTCATCTCACGCAGCGCTGAAGCAGTAGAAAGCAATCTATTACAATTAGCACGCAACAGTGCAGTAGATGCTAATGCAGACAGTGTAGTCAATGGTGGTACTTTAGTATTTGGTGAACGTACTTTTGATCTCTATAAATGTAGGCCTTAGTTACAGATATTTTGATTTGTAGTCGTGGCCTGAAATAGCTGATTACAGCATCTTTTTTACGTCATACCTAAAGGTTCGAACGCACTATCGTCATGCTTAAGTGACATTCCTGCAATAAGCTCGGACAAATGACCACAGAGCGCGCTCCGTGCTAATGGATCCATATTCATCAATGCATCAGGTAGAATGCCTCGATATGGTGGTGGCGCTAGAGATAGAACATCACGCCCTTGATTGGTTAATTCTATATTAACTACTCGACGATCTTCGAGGCTTCTAATTCTAACTACATACCCCTTTACCTCAAGCTTTTCTATCAGGTTGCTTGCTGTTGACTGGTGTATTGACATTGCTTTAGCCAGCTCTGACACCGTTAAGCTGTCAACATCCAGAATTTCTGCCAACGCCCATAATGATGCACCTCCAATACCTGCTTTTTTTTCAACTTCATGAAAATGGCGATTAGCTGATTTAAAGATAATACGGAAAAGCTTTAAGGTTTCGAGTGCCGAGGCTTTAGAATCTAACTTATTATTATCAATGGTCATGCGTAGATTATCTTCTTATTCTATATAGCTGACAACTAAGCAAATGGAAGTAGAAATGTAAGATTTCTATTTGGATGTAGGTAGACCTGCTAGCATCGAGTAGAGAGGTGGGCTAAACAATCTCGCAAGCATAGCAGATATCATGGCTACAGCCATTAGACTTATAACCATTTCATGACCATCTATCATCTCCATGACAATAATAAATGATGTTAACGGTGCTTGTGTCACTGCCGCCAAAAAACCAGCCATACAGAGCGCGCATATTGCTGTTCTTAGATGTGGTTCACCGAGTAACGGCACTAAATCATTACCTATACCAGCACCTATAGATAGCGAAGGCGCGAATATGCCTCCGGGTACGCCGCTAAGATAGGTAAAAATAGTCGCGATATATTTGATTGGAGCGTACTGCCATGTTTCAGTAACACTTCCATTTAGCATTCCACGAGTGAATGCATAGCCTGAGCCATGTGCCGCGCCGCCACTAAGAACACCTAACAACGCTACTGCTAACCCACAAAATCCAGCCCACCATAAAGGATGAATGCTTCGTAAATAACCAATATTACCTTTTAACGATTTGGATGATTCAATAAGTATTCGACTAAAAACGCCGCCTAATATCCCACAGACGACGGCGCATACTAAAACCGGAAGAATAATTTTTCTATCGATTAGTCCTACTGCAATAGATCCGAAATAAGTGTAGTTTCCCTGCAATGAAATTGAGACTAAGCCAGATAACACTATTGCAGTAATAAGTACACCATTGGTTTTTTGTTCAAAACGCCTACCTAATTCCTCAATCGCAAAGACAATTCCTGCTAGTGGTGTATTAAAAGCAGCCGAAATACCCGCAGCACCACCTGCCAAGATTAAATGTTTTGGATGGACAGAAAAACCTGCTGGCAAAAACCGTCTAAAAGCATGCATTACACTCGCACCAATTTGCACTGATGGTCCCTCTCTGCCTGCAGAAAATCCAGCGCCTAATGCGCATAGGCCTAAAACTATTTTTCCAAAAGCTAGCCTAAGAGAAATAAACGGCTTGACTGACTTATCTTGAATGTTTATTTGTAATGCTGTAATCGTTTGTGGAATACCGCTTCCACCTGCTCCAGCAAACCATCGATTAGTTGCCCAGACGATAACAACACCTGCAATTGGGGTTAAGATTAATGGTAGCCACCAATCCTCCCTCTGTAACGAAAAGAAGAAAGCTATCGCATATTCAGTTGCTTTTGCAAACCCCACAATAACTAGACCAGCTGTTGCTGCGGCAACCCAAACAACTATACGTCCTTGCCATGCATCGAATCCGACTATCTTTGCCGAGCGAACAGCTAATAGGGCTTTCCTTATAAATAACATTTAGCTTTTATGCTTTGAAATAAATATCCTATGATTATGCACTGAAATTGATTTGTTGTATTGCACAAAATATATTTGTACAATAATAAAATTAACGAGATAAGTAGTCAGAATGAATAAATCACTCACTATAGCTGACAATTTAACCATGGCTTCCACTATAAATTTACAATTTCATAAAGCTGGCTGGAGGAATGATACTGTAAATACCAATACTATTATGGCCGGGAATAGCACTGTGGCTCTTTATTACCATTGCATCGTACTAGTTGTTGATTCTGGATTCATATCACGCTTTGGATGTACTATTACAGAGATGAGTCCAATGGTAAAAAATTTATCGAAATACGCGCCACTTTATCTAGTATTTGAAGGTGAGTATGACCAGTGCTATGGATCCTGGTTAGCATGCGCAAAAAAGATTTTTAAGACCGATCTCTACGAACAACAATTACATAATGCAATAGATGAAATCATCTATTCTGAGTCTAAGTTAGCCCTTAGCTAGACTCCAATGTTATGGGCGGGCACTTTGTTATATAGCACAACCGAAATGTAATAATGGGCAAATAGTTACGTTTGTATATCTCGACCGCTGTCATTAACTCTTAGCTTTACTTACATCGTATTCTTTAAGTGCTAGTGTGTTGCTACTTACCACCAACTTTAATAACTGCATTGCCATATGTTGCTGTGCTCGCATCTATATAATTAATTCATGTGCAAGTAATGTTACGCACCCGAATAGCTAATGTTACAAAAAGCTCATACGAATTTTATTGTTACAATCAAAATTAAATTGTCGCATAATCGTGTTGATTCCAGCTCATGACTAAACACAGAGTGCTGCATCAAAATTGGTAATGTAATATTTAGGAGATAACCTATATGTATAAACGAATTCTTTGTCCTGTTGACGCAAGTGACTCATCAAATCGTAGTTCATCTGAAGCCATCAAGCTAGCTAAAGAATCATGTGCAACAATTCGTTTTCTCCATGTTATTGATACCTTTTACCCTATTCTTGATGGGATAGAGACGGGCAATTCCACTGAGGTTATTAAAGCTTGGCATGAACGAGGTATTAGCTTGCTTGAACAAGCTAAAGCTGATGCGCTTGTTGGCGGCGTTAATGCTGATAGCATAATGCTAGAGACGTCTTCTAACAGAGTGTCTGATGTTGTTATTTCCCAGGCTAATGAATGGCCTGCCGATTTAATTGTAATGGGCACAAACGGCCGCAGAGGCTTAAATCTTTTTCTCATGGGTAGTAATGCTGAAGCGGTTATCCGTACTAGCCCCGTGCCAGTATTAACTGTTAGCTCTTCTACACAGAAGTAATTGCGCCTTCGCCTTACTTAAATGCCAAATTTTTTGGAGAATGCTGTGACGGAGGGTTTCTTTCGAAGTTTAAAAACAGGAAGGGTTAACACAAGACAATATAAAACAGACAAGAGGCGATGAAATACATTGCAGATTATATTGAACCGCTCTACGACCGCATCAGGTGGCATTCAACTTTTGGCAACTTATCGCTAGATGCCTATGAGCAAAAGCATCAACAAACATCTTAATAAATGTCCCAGTTTATTAGACCATTACACATTAAACTAAATGGGAATTTTTAAGCAGGCTAATTACGTCTTCTGCCTCTATACAGTCGACATATTTAATGGATTTTTTTGAGGTAGCAATCTTTTCCAAAATAGTTTTTAATCTAGGTTGAAGTGGACTTAATATTTTCACATTCTCTTTAGTGGATAATGCCCCCCAAACTAGAGGCTGGGTTTTTGCAGTAAATATTGATACTGTACTTGTTCCGATTAGTCCAGCGAAGTGACTTAGGCCGCTATCGAAGCCTATAAAAACACTTGCAGAACCAATAATTGTAAAAGCTTCATCTATATTGGTTTGACCTCTAAGATCAGTCACATTTTTAAAAATAGCTTTATCATTGGAAGCTACTTTTCCTAGGAGGACTATTTTGAATTTGTCAGATAACTCCTCTGTGAGATAATTGATAAGAGCCCTTGTTTGGCAATTAGCCCACATCTTTTTGGAACTCCTTGCCTCTGGACAAAAAACAATACTTTTTGCTTGTATAATCTGTGGATAGATATCCCTTAAAAAATCATGAGATTTCTTCTTAGCATCTTCAAATGTAATTAGAGTGGATAGATTTTCATTAGTCAGAATTTCTGAAAAAAAAGTAAAAATTAGTTTCGGACGGTATCCATCAAGTTCCTGAGTGTAAAACTTAAATTGATTTGGCTTGTAAGGCTCTTCTTTTATAAGATGGCTACGCTGACAAGCGTTTGTTAATAACTCTATTAAAGCTCTATCTTTTTCAATTCGATATACTTTTTCTGCTTTAATCCAGCTTGTTAGAAAAAAATTATCCCCATCCGGTCTAGCATCGATGAGTATTGAAACTTCTCCAATTTCATCTGACAATTTCCTATAGTCATACTGAGATGGCAGCGTTCGCTTGCCACTCTTATTAAATATAGAAAATACATAAATAAAATTAAATAAGCCAAATTTTCGGGATATTTCTAGGCTACATGGATCAACCAAGACGTTTATCAAGTAGTCACTTGAAAAAGTGTGCTTCAAAGTTATAAAGCTTGGCAATGAGTATAGAAAATCACCTATATGATCGGGTCTAATTATTAAAATTATTTTTTTTGACTTCACGCATGCTGTTATTTCATCCTTATTGGAAGGACTTCCAGAAACAATCTTTTCAACAAGCACTTTTGCAAATTCATTCTTATTAACTAAAAAATTGAATAAGTTATTCAGTGGGAAAGTGAGCGCACTCAACAGTTTTAATTTAAATGCTTTATAGGCTAAATATCTAATTCTGTTAGCTACAAGGTTTGTTTTTATGTGGTGAAAATTTGTCACAAGATATCTACGTTATTTTATTGAATGTTATGCTCTAATAAATTAAGGGCAATGTAGCTAAGGTCAGTCTTCGGCTCCCAACCCAGTAGTTTTTTTGCAAGGCTATTGTCTGCAATAGATATTGATACGTCGAAACTAGGATCTTTATGGGCCCGATAATTTATTCTTTTCATACTAACTCTCTCAAATGCATCAACCAAGTCTAGTACTGAAGTTCCAATTCCAGTCCCAATATTAATAGTAAAAAAACCTTTGTTAGTTTTAGTGAAGTTGATACTTTTATCAAAAGCTCCTATTACATCAGTTATATGAATATAGTCTCTAATGTATGTGCCATCATTTGTTGGGTGGTCAGTCGAATTTATATCAAGGATTAAGTGAATGCCTTTAACTACCTTAGCAACATTCTGAATTAAATTTGAATGATTAAAATGAAGCGCTTCATTGCCTGCAACATTAAATATCCTTAAGGCTACAGCACAAAAATCTAAATTTCTATTACAGTGCTCAAGTAATACTTTCTCTATGAGAACCTTACTTTTACCATAGACACTTTGCGGGGAAAGTTGTTTAGATTCACTTATTGGGGCTAATGCAGCATGTCCGTAGACGGCAGCACTGCTAGCAAATACAAAGTTATTTATATTCAATTTCTGTACTAAAAGCATTAATTTTTGTAGGAGTAGTTCATTTTTGTTAACATCACATGAACGCATAGCTTCTTGATTTCTAACTACCGCACAGTGAAATATCAGGTCTATTTTGCACGTCTGAATTAACGAAAAAACTTTATCTGAATTCAGTAAATCTACATTGAGAAAAACAAATTTATTGGGAATAAGCTTGTTGAGTAGATTTAAGATTGCATCATTCTCTTTAGATAAGATGTCCAGCAAATAAATGTCGTGTTTTTTTGCTAGCGTGACCGCTAAATGGCTACCAATATAACCTAACCCACCCGTAATTAAGATTGCCATTGATTTTAAATAGGGGCTAAACTGAGCCCAAACCCATTCTATATTTAGTAAATATCTCCATGCTACGTCCCCTACTGAAATGATTGTAATTTGAACTCTAATAAAACTCAGAATATCCTTTTTCTTACCCAAGAATTTAATTCTGGGGGTGCCAGCTATTTAGCAATAAGGTTAATAAAAAAACTTATCGCGAACTACCAGGTTGATCTTCTTGTGATTGGTCCAAGCAACAATGAAATGTTAGATGAGCTACCTAAAAGTGTAATTGTTTATAAATTCAAACCAGTTACATTTGACTTTAAAGGCCATTTTGGTTCTAGAAACATCATAAAGCAAATTTCTTATACTAAGAAATTACAATTATTAGATCCATTTAAGAAATCTTATGATGTTGTCATTTCCACCTCTATTTTCCCTAGCTGGCAAGCTTGTATTGCGCATGCAAACATTAATGCGAAGCATAAAATTATTTTTTTAGTTGATGAATCACTGAGTCGTTATCAATATTTTAAGTTAGGCACAAAAACAGCTGTTGATTTAAGTATTCTGTGTTCAGAAACTATAGTATCCGTGTCTAAATCGTTATTTGATTCATTAGCCAACACTTGTGATCTTTTGAAAAATAAAAAGATGATTGTTTTACCTCCGTTAATTGATATGGCGTTTGATGAGTATCGTGTCAAAGATGATTGCAAGCAAACAAAGATTCCCAACAGACTTGTTGTTTTAACGGTAGCTAGGTTGGTTCCTGGAAAAAGGATTATGGACTGCCTAAGAATTCATAACGAACTTTGTAATGAAGGAATCTTTTTTGATTGGTATATTATTGGTGAGGGTAAAGAAAAAAAGGAGATTAAAAAGGAGATTGCTCGCTTGAGGCTAGGTGATTCTTTTATCTTGGTCGGAGCTCAAAAAAATATTCCTGAATGGATGTCTAATGCTGATATTTTTGCGTTGTTTTCTGATTCAGAAGGATGCCCCACAGTCGTCTTAGAATCCTTACACATGAAATGTCCAGTAATTACCACTGCGGTTCATGGAGTGACCGAATTTATCCAGAGTGAGGTAAATGGATTAATAGTATCTTCAGAAATAAAGGAAATGAAGCAGGGCCTTAAAAGATTGCTAATAGACGAAGAGCTTAGAAACTCATTCAAGAATGATCTTACAAATGATTCAATTAAATCTAGAATAGAAATTAACTTTAAAAAACTAACAGATAGTTTTGGTGATAAAAAGCCCATGCAAATATCCATGCCCCTTGTATCAATATTAATTCCAACTTACATGCAAGAAACTAGTATTGACAAGGCAATCTCCAGCGCCTTAATGCAAAATTTCGAGTCTCTTGAGGTTGTTGTAATAGATGACTGTTCAAGTGACTCAACAAGAAATATATGTGAGAAATGGTTAAAAGATCCAAGATTCCACTATGTAAGAAATGACCAAAATATTGGCAGGGTAGCTAATTATCGAAAGGCTTTATACGACATAGCAAGAGGCCAATGGGTTGTTATGTTAGATGGAGACGATTATTTTATTGCCGCAAATTTTATTGAGAAATGTTTTGAATTAATTAGGCAGTACGAGGAGGCTGATATAGTTTTTTTGCAGGCAGGGCATACTGTTAAATATATTAACAGTGCTAAAGGCGATGTGGAAATTTTGCCTAAAATAGATACTGATCATATACTAATGTGTGGTGCTGATTATCTAAAGTTTGTTTTCAAAACTGGATTTTTCACTCATTTAGGAATTCTGTACAACAGGGAACAGGCAATCAAGAATAATTGTTACCAATTAGATATTAGCTCCTCTGACATGGATTCATTCATGAGGTTGGCGCTTGAAGGAGACATTATTCTAATCAATGAGACTGTCGGCTGCTGGGTGCAAAATGGCTCCAATGTGAGCTCTAGCCTACCTATTGATAAGATTTCTGAAAATGTAATTATCTTCAGAGAAGTTGCTAATTTAGCTATAAAAAAAGCCTTGCTAAGTAAAATTGAAATTGACTACTTGCTTACAAGGTACGAGGCGCACACATTAGCTTACTTGTATTGGAATGCCATACAGAGGGAATCAAGCACTGACATTTCAATTATTCCTTTATTAAGACTAATTAATTCTATTCATCCGAGATTATTTTTCACAAAAAAAATAATAAAACTTATGATTAAATTGGTCTATTTCAAGTTTAAGGCTATTACAAATGAGTCCTGAAGTAAGTAGTATTTTTAGCGCTATATTGAGCAAATGTAAATTGACTGGCCCAGTACTGGAAATAGGCGTCACTTATGATGATAACAGCTTAATAAACTTGCCATGCCTGAAGGAAATTCCAATTAAAATCGGTGTTAACTTAGATGATTTTAACAGTGATAAATATAAATTCATCATGGCTAATGGGAACGACCTCAGCCAGTTTGAAAGTGGCAGTTTTCAAATTATTCTATGTAACTCAGTGCTTGAACATGATCTTTTTTTTTGGAAAACCCTCTCAGAAATCAAACGGGTAGCCGCTTCTGGTGGAATAATTATTATTGGTGTACCTGGCTATCGAGATATGGGTTTATATAATTTTTTATTTAAATCAAAAATGATAAGAAAGCTGATTCGCATCATTAGTCCAAACAGTTTAAATAAAATTACAGATGCCTCTTCTATAACATTGGGAGAGCATTTCTATCCAGGTGATTTTTATCGCTTCTCAAAGGCCTCTATTGAAAAGCTGTTCATGGCAGACCTGGTAAATGTTGAAATATATGAGGTAATGCTGCCACCAAGATTTATAGGTTTTGGAGTAAAGCCTTGAATACTAGAAAAAAAATAGTGTTTCATATTGGGCAACATAAAACCGGCTCAAAATTTCTGCAAACATTTCTTTCCCTTAATGAAAAAAACCTAAACAGTCATGGAATACTTTATCCAACTGCATTAAATTATCAGAAAGTTAGTGCATATAGAAATAGTCACTTTAATTTATACGCACTGCTCCGGAAGAAAATTATAGAAGAAGGGGGCAATGCGGGTGAAGATTTATTTTGGACTGAGAATGGTCAATATACAGCTGGATTAAATAGCATATCGGAATTATTCGGCTTTATTGAAAGTGAGCGCTTCAAGATGAATGCCCACACAGTCGTAATATCTTCGGAAGATATCTTTGATATGCATACCGCGCATGAATTGAAGTTCTCTCTGGATATGGTTAGGTGCGCTGCAATTATGTTATTGGCGTATTCACAAAAATTTAACTGGGACCCAATAATTGTCATTTACTTACGACGTCCAGATTACTTACTTAACGCCCATTACGCTCAATTTATCAAAGGTAAGTCGTCAAATAGTATTGAGTTCAATGAATTCTACGCTAAGTTTTCTCCTAGGCTTGATGCTCTAAATATTCTAGATGTTTGGGGATCTATATTCGATAAATCTCAAATTAAAGTGTTGCCTTATAACGACACACCTCATAGAACTGAAATTGCTAGTGATTTTTTTTATGAAGTACTTAATCTCAATCTAGATGAGACATGGGCTTCTGTTCCTCACGAATTAGAATACCTTAACATTACGCCCGATCCAGAATATACGGACTTAATTAGAAAATTAAATTCCGGAAGTAAATTTTTTGCTGGATTAGTTTCTAGAGAATATTTATTAAGGCTAGCTTTCGAAAAACCATCTAATCAAGCGCTTACTAGCTTTCTGTCTGAGGTGCTGGCAAGTTCTTTAATAGAAAAATATGCCAATAATTACAAATTAATCGCTGAGAAATTTACGCATCGGAATGATTTTTTTATTAGTCAATGGACTTCTAAAACTCAGATTAATGAGCATAAAAAATGCTTGTCGACACTAGACAAATTTTTCATAGCTTTGAAATTAATAAGGCTTAAATTTATGAATATGTATAATGCTTTATAGCTATATTAACAGTCCGTTGTTGGCCCCAAGCACCCACCAATACTTAGAAGCAGATAGTTGAAAAATGACAAGTTTATCGGGATAACCACGACCAACTTTGGTGATTGATTCTGGGATTGGAACAGACTTATGACGAGTACTTTCGGTCTTAATCATCACTTGATTCACTGTAAGGAATTGAAACTATCCTACAGTTAAAAGTAGTATACAGCAATGTATACTACAAATGAAAACGCCATCAAGACGTAAGTCATTGATGGCATTCATGATTTTGGTGAGGCGTGCGGGGATCGAACCCACGACAATCGGATTAAAAGTCCG
>CAIYLB010000070.1 GCA_903926935.1 uncultured Pseudomonadota bacterium | reverse complement strand
TTCTACGAAGCTGAGCCATTCTACAAAGCTGGTGCAGATATCTGTACAGTTTTAGGTTGTGCTGACATCGGTACTATTAAAGGTGTAATTGATGTTGCTAACAAATACGGTAAAGAAGCTCAAGTTGATTTGATCAACGTTGCTGATAAAGCTGCTAAAACTAAAGAAGTTGTTGCTGCTGGCGCGCACATCATTGGTGTTCACACTGGCTTAGATCAACAAGCTGCTGGTCAAACTCCATTTGCTGACTTAGCTTTAGTAGCTGCTTTAGGTCTTGGCGTTAAAATCTCAGTTGCTGGTGGCGTTAAAGCTTCTACAGCTGCTCAAGTACGTGATGCTGGCGCTACTATCATTGTAGCTGGTGCTGCAATCTACGGCGCTACTGATCCAGCTGCTTCTGCTGCTGAAATCACAGCTATTGCTCACGCTTAAGTTAAGCATTGGTTTTAATTAACCAAGCACTTAACCAAGCCCAATAAGTAATTATTGAGATGAGTATATAAAAATCCTGACTCAGTAATGAGTCAGGATTTTTTTTAATTTAATTCAACAACTAACATGAATGTATTGCGATAATTGTTGAAGTGTTTAATAGAGGAAATATCATGGATCATCAAAAATTAATTTTAGATAAATTGACGACTATCTTGTCAGAAACAGATAACGGTAACGCAGCTAAATTATTAAAACTAGTTGACGAAGCTGGCCGCATTTTTATTGGCGGTGCTGGTCGCTCACTATTGGTATCACGTTTTTTTGCGATGCGTTTAGTGCATTCTGGTTACAACGTAAGCATGATTGGTGAGGTTGTTACACCAGCCATTAAAGCTGGCGATTTATTGATTTTAGTTTCAGGTTCTGGCGGTACAGAAACATTACTTCCATTTGTTAAAAAAGCAAAATCTGTAGGTGCTAAATTGGCTGTGGTTTCTATGAAAGCTAAATCTGCAATGGCAGATGTTGCTGATTTAGTGATTCAAATCGGTAACGATAATAGCTTCCCACTAACACAGGCTATGCCTATGGGTAGCCAGTTTGAGCTTTCAACATTGGTATTTTTAGAAGCAGCTATTGCTGACTTAATTGTAGCAAAAGGCTTAACTGAAGAAGGCATGCGCGCAATTCACGCAAACCTTGAGTAATTAGCTTAATAGTTCGATATAGATAAGCTTTTTTATCAGATAAACCCAGTCAGCTTTTTGTTAAGCTTGCTGGGTTTTTTACATTTGTTCCATATTGATCTGTTTGTTATGTATGGCTGTTGCGACTAATGCACCGGTAATATTTAATGATTGTAACTCGATCAAGTCATCATTATTTCGAACGCCGCCGGCGGCATATATTTGATTATCTTTAGCGATACTTTTGATCATGGACAGTTTCTCAATATCCACCCCAAGCTGACTTCCAACATTTTTCAAGGTCATGACTATGACTTTTTTAGGCCAATATTGAGTGTCGCTGAGTAATTCCACGCAACCTAAAAACCCGGTGTGATTAAAGTCTAATGAAAGCACAAAACGGCCATTTAATTGTTGATGTATATTCTTTAATGCATTGATTGAATAGATGTTCTCAGATCCGATCACGTGCGTCAATTCGACCTTAGACCAAATATTTAGGTCATCTTTATCCTGTAACCCTGCATCCAGCCAAATTTCTAAATTGGGGTGTTGCTCTTGTATTTTCTGAATAGCAGACAAATGATTGCCTTGTTTGATAATCGCATCTAGATCTGCAATGTATAAGCGCGCAAATGGGTATAATTCTAGCAGTGCGTTCACAATGTCGATTGGCGCGCTAGAATGACACAATAATGATTGAATGGGCTGGTAATTAAGGCGATGGCCAAGTTTGGCATGCACTACTTGGCCATGCATAAGGTCTACAACAGGGATGATTTCCATTTTGAGTATGATTTTCAAGTGTTAAGTGTGAGTATTTTTTGAAGATATTGTTATTAGAATATATCACAGCTGGGGGATTTTGCGCTCAGCCATTACCGCGCTCATTGTTATGTGAAGGCACATTAATGCGCGATGCGCTATTGGCTGATTTTAGTGAAATAGCGGATGTTGAGATAATAACTACCTATGACACGCGCGTAAGTCTACCAAAACATACCAGTGTTGCGATGCCTGTCAATGAGGCCACTAACGTAATGGAATTGTGGCAAAAACTATTGCACGATTGTGATGCCGCTTTGCTAATCGCCCCAGAGAGCGATGGGATATTAAGTCAATTAACGCAATTAATCGAATCTATTGCTGTGAAAAACTTAGGTTCCAAGCTCGCTGCAGTGACACTTTTTACTGATAAATACAACACTTATCAAGCGCTTAAAGAGGCGAATATATTAACTATTCCGACTTATACCGCCAGTGATTTTTTGCATACGGAATTCTCTGAGCTAGATCCATTATTAACCTGTTTATTTAATAAAGGCTGTGTTGCAAAGCCTATTGATGGTGCTGGTTGTGGCGATACCTATTTTTTCGAAAATGCATCTGTACTGCATATATGGCTAAACGCACCTGCTCAAATTTCGCAACTGGATGCTTATATCGTTCAGCCTTACATTGCTGGCACGCCAGCGAGTATTTCTATGTTGTGCAAAGATGGTAAGGCTTGGCTATTGAGTTGCAATGAGCAGCTTATTGAAATCGGCTTAAAGATTAGTCAAGAAGTTGGCCATGAATTGGGCCATGAATTAGTACAGAAACCTTCAATATTACAAGCGCCTATTCAGTATAAGGGCAGTTTAGTTAATGGCTTGATGTTAGAACATGCGGCTTTTAAGCAATTAGCAGAAACTATTGCAACTACATTTTCTGATTTGAACGGCTATGTGGGTGTTGATGTCATAATGAACGAAGATCTTATTTACGTAGTGGAAGTTAACCCGAGAATAACAAGTTCGTACATTGCCTTGCATGAATCTCTCAATGTTAATCCAGCTAAGCTCATACTCGACTTAGCGGATGATGAAAATTCAACATTTAAATTGCCTGTAAATATGGCTGCCAATAAGGTCTTACTAAATCTTAATGAATAGTCAAATAATAGGCTGGGATGTAGGCGGGGCACACCTTAAGGCTGCGTTACTGGCTCCTAATGGAACATTGAAACAAGTATTACAAGTGCCATGCCCACTTTGGCGTGGTCTGCACGAGCTTGAAGTGGCTATTGATATGGTGATGAACGCATTCAGGGTCAGCTCTGCTTTACATGCGGTAACGATGACAGGCGAGCTGGTGGATTTGTTTGCCAATCGACGCGAGGGTGTTTTGGCCATTAGCCGCATTATGCAGACTAAGTTAAACTGCGCACCTAATTTGAATTGTCTCAAGTTTTACACAGGCGTGTTAAATCCAGCTTTAAATTCCAATCTAAATCCAAACTTATTTAGGCCATTAAGCGTGACTGGATTTGTTTCATTCGATGAAGTTGAGGATTATTGGCCATTTATTGCTTCAGCCAATTGGCAAGCCAGCGCTAGTTTTGTCGCTCAAAAAATTGAATGTGGATTGTTTGTCGATATCGGCAGCACCACAACAGATTTTGTACTGTTGGAAAATAACATGCCAGCCTGTATAGGCTTTACTGACGCTACACGTATGCAATCTGATGAGCTGGTTTACACCGGTGTTGTACGCACACCATTAATGGCTGTGACGCAAAAAATTGAATTTAAGCAAGAAATGACTTCAGTAGCTGCTGAGTTTTTTGCCACCAGTGCTGATGTCTATCGCCTGACTGGCGACTTGTCGTCAGAGGATGATATGGCTGATACCGCTGATGCTCAAGACAAAAGTCAGCTTGCAAGTGCTAGAAGAATTGCGCGTATGATAGGCCATGATGTGGAAGATGCAACTATATTGGATTGGCATAGTTTGGCTGAGCAATTTAAATTGCAGCAAATTTTAAGATTACAAACGATTGCTAAAAAACATTTTTCTCGGCTGGATTATAAAAATAATAAGCAAACAATAGTTTTAATTGGCAGCGGTGCTGGAGGATTTTTAGTGGCAGAGATTGCTAAGAAACTAGCTATTCCATATATCAATGTCGCTGACTTAATCGTATTGAAAACAGAAAACACTGAGTTACAAATAAACGATATTGATAGCAACACCATCGCCGTTCGTCGTCAGGCTAGTGTTTGCCTTCCAGCTTATGCGCTGGCTTATTTAGCGCAACAGTTTTTCGAAAACCAGCAGCATTAAACTAAAATTCATTGCAGATGCCATTACTTAAACATTATCTGAAATACCATGTGAATACGGCGCAGTTGTTTGACCGCATTAGCCATAAGCCTTGGGCGATGCTACTTGACAGTGGCCAGCCACATAGCGAGTACGGGCGCTACGATATTATCGTGGCCGATCCATTTGTGACTATCAGTACTTTTGAAGATAGGGTTAAAGTAGAAAATGAAAACGCTTCAGAGTCCAATGTGCGTACGGAAATAGTCCAAAATGGGTTAAGAACTGTCAGCCAAGAAGATCCATTTTTAATTCTTAATAACTTATTAGCTCCTTATCAAATTGCACCAAATTCGCTGCCATTTACTGGCGGTGCCGTTGGCTATTTTTCCTATGATTTAGCACGTCAATTAGAAAAAATACCTAATAAAGCATTAAATAACCAATCTGTCCCGCTCATGATGGTGGGTATTTATGATTGGGCGATTGTGGTCGATCATAAAGAAAAAACGGCATGTTTAGTCTCAAATGGATTTCAGCAATCTACGCATGATAATTGGCAAGCTTTATGCGATTTTTTTGATGCACCAGCAGACATGCTTTTGGCGGAATTTTCTTTAACAACGCCAGTCACTAGTAATATGACTTTTGAGCAATATGCCAAGGCGTTTAGCACCGTTAAAAACTATATTACTGAGGGTGATTGCTACCAAGTGAATTTAGCGCAACGTTTTTCTGCAAATGCACACGGCTCAGCTTGGACTGCCTATAACAAACTTCGTGAAATTAGTCCTGCGCCATTCATGGCATATTTAAATTTTGGTGCTATGCAGATACTTTCGGGTTCGCCTGAGCGTTTTTTACAAGTGATAGGTAATCACGTTGAAACTAGACCAATTAAAGGCACTAGGCCCCGCTCTGATGATGTTGTGCAAGACCAGCAATTTTCCCATGATCTGCAAACTAGCCTAAAAGATAAAGCTGAAAATTTAATGATTGTGGATTTATTACGCAATGATATTAGTAAAAGTTGTGAAATTGGTTCGGTGAAGGCTGATCAATTATTTCAATTGCAGAGTTTTGCTAATGTGCATCATTTAGTCAGCGTTGTGACTGGCAGGCTAAAAATTGGCGTTCAAGGCGAAAAAATGACAGCGATAGATTTGCTGCGCGGTTGCTTTCCTGGAGGCTCGATCACTGGCGCGCCAAAATTGAGAGCTATGCAAATTATTGAAGAGCTAGAACCGCACCGACGTGGCATATATTGCGGAGCGATAGGCTATATTGGTTTTGATGGCAATATGGATGCTAATATTGCGATTCGTACCGCGGTATATTCACATGATAATGACGGTGAAGATGCCGGCGAAATAAGTTTTTATGCCGGTGGTGGCATCGTTGCAGATTCTGTATTAGAAAAAGAATATGCTGAAACCTTGGATAAAGCTTCTAGTATGCTAAAAACCATGCATTTTTTTAAAAATTTCGATTAATCAGTAGATGGCATTTTTATTTCAAATAAAAATAAAATCATACATTTATCAATAAGATAGCTTAGTTATAAAGAACCCCATTCTAAATTTATGCGCCAAATTATAAGAGTAATCCTATGTGGGTAGTAAAGCTGGGTGGTAGTTTGCTAGGCACGCCAGAATTGGCGCACTGGCTGGCGCTAGTTGCTAAATTTGGTGATGGCAAAGTGATTATTGTGCCAGGTGGAGGCTTATTTGCTGATGCTGTTAGGGATGCACAAAAAATCAGTAATATGGATGACGCGCTGGCACATGAACTGGCGCTATTAGCCATGGATCAGTTCGGCATTCTACTTGCGCGAACGAACCCGGAGCTAGTCACTGCCAGTAGCGAACTGGAGATTGCTGAACGTGGCTGGCAACATCGAGGGGTCGTTTGGTTACCCAGTAAAATGGTGCTTGCTGATGAAACTGTCCCTAAGAATTGGCAAGTAACGTCTGATAGCTTGAGCGCATGGTTGGCGAATAAACTAGGTGCTGAGCAACTGCTATTAGTTAAGTCTAAATCGCTGCTGGGCTACCAAGCAGAAAAGCCAAACTCTGCACAGAGTTTGATTGATGATGAATTAATTGATGGTCAATTTTCAGTATTTATTTCGCAAAAAAAAATCGGCGAGGACTATCAAACTTATGTGTTAAACAAAGCTGATTACAGCATATTTGAGCAAGGATTTAGTGTGCAAAAACTAGCAGTACATGGTTTGCGCATAACTGCTTAACGTTAATTGTTCTCAATTTTACATACTTCTATTTTGAAAGAGCTTATATGGAAACCAATAAAATCTATTCAGTACATGAAGTCGAAGAAAAGCTAAAAGCAGAGCTTCCTAGCTGGTATTTAGAAAATGGCTGGATACGCCGCAAGTATAAAACCAGCGGCTGGAAAGCGACACTAATGGTGGTGAATACTATTGGGCATTTAGCTGAGGCCGCTTGGCATCATCCTGATTTGGCCGTGTCATATGCTTTTGTTATTGTTAAATTATGCACGCACGATGCGAAAGGTATTACCGATAAAGATTTTGCGTTGGCGGCTAAAATAGAATCTGTGGTTAACTGGCAACCGGCGCTGGAAGTCTATGCTGACGGCTCAAATAATGCCTTAGAAGGCACGCCTAATGATGATGTGCGGTTTAAATATATTAAATATGATTAAGCATTAAAAATAAGCGATAGTTGCCGGTATCACCGACCACTGTTAGATTCTTTAATGCTTGTTCTAAGCTGCTTAATTTATTCTTTTTTATGGCAATATAAGTAGGATTAGTTTTTGCATATAAGCTAATTTCTTCTAAGCTGGCCATTTTTAATGCTAAGCCATGACTGTAAAACATGGCTGAATAAGGCCTGTCGCCTAAGAATACCAGTGGCGCCATATGATCTTTTGTCATATTTTGCGCTTCATATAATTGTGTAATGGATTTAGCCGATTTTAAATCTGCAGCATGGCCAATCGTTAAAGTACTTAACACGCTGACAAATACTAAGGCACTTGCAGTTGTACCAATAAACAGGATTTTTTTAGCGATTGCTTCACCAAGCTTATCCAAGTAAAGGGCTAGCAACATGGCAAAAGCCGGTACGCCAGGTAATATATAAGTCCATAAAATATTGCCTGACATAGTGAAAAACAAGCAGGGTGAAATGGTGGAAAGTAGTAAAAACAGGCTTAAATCTTTTTCTGTAGCAGGTCTTTTTGATACTGCCGACTTTCTATAAACCCACGCAGATATGGCTAAAATAAAACTCCAAGGTAAGGTGGCATAAATAAATTGTAACCAAATAGTGCCATGACGTGTAGCGTGTGCGGTGCCGTATAAATCACCTTTCCAGCCAGAAACAGTAAAGCGCTGCCAATGTTCACCAACAAAAAAGTAATGTAAAAATCCTGGTGTATGTTGTTCAGCCAATAAATACCAAGGTGTAACTACAAGTATTGCGGCTAAGCCGCCAATGATCCATGCTAATCCTTGCCATGTTTCTTTAATGGACTTGCTTAATAGCGCCCATAAGCCAATGGGTAGAAATACCAGCACCCAGCCAACCGGACCTTTTGCCAACAACATGATGCTTAGTCCGATGAAAAATAAGACTTGTTCACGTTTTTTAGCAGATTCCTTGCCGCGTAAACTTAACCAACAGGCTCTAAGCGCTAAAGTGCTGCCCACGCACAGGGCCATGTCTGTCATTACCGCGCCTGACGAGACTAAAAATATAAACGAGGTGCTTAATATTATAATGACGTAAAAAGGGTTGATTTGGCTTTTTTTTGCCCAGTCGTAAGCAATGACTATGACTAATAATGCGGCTAAAAAATGTGGAAACCTAACAGCGAATTCATTGACACCAAAAAATTTAACGCCTATCGCCGACATCCAAAAAGACAATGGTGGTTTACCCCAAAATGGCACGCCGGTGTCATACCAGGGCGTAATCCAATCATTCATTTCAGCCATTTTTCTAGCAATTTCACCATAGCGGCCTTCGGTCATATCCATCAGCGGATAAAGTGCCAAAGAAATAAGCCGTACTATAATCAGTGCGGCAATAATCATAACTGTGCGCTTACCTAGGGCATCTTTAGCATCCAGCCAAAAGCGTGAAATTTGATTCATAAATTTAAATTAACGCCTTATTTTGCTGGGTAGAATGTTTCGATTAAATACACGGGACGTTGTTTCACTTCGGTGTAAATGCGCGCAAGATACTCACCTAAAATACCGATGCAGAATAATTGCAAGCCACCTAAAAACAGAATCACAATAATCAGTGTCGGAAAGCCATGCACGGTATCTGGAGTGAATAAATTTTTAAGTAGAAAATAGCTAGCGTATGTAAATGCGCTACCGGCACTGGCTAAACCTAACCAAGTTGCCATTTGTAGTGGTGCGGTTGAGAATGCGGTAATGCCTTGCCAGGCCAGGCCAACCAATTTGAAAAATGGCCATTTAGTATCACCGGCGGCACGTGGGTCGCGCTCATATTCTATGGTGGCTTGCGGATAGCCCACCCAAGCATATAAGCCTTTCATGAAGCGACCACGCTCGTTAAGCTGATTGATAGCCTCTATTGCACGTCGACTGAATAACCTAAAGTCACCCACATTATGCGGAATAGTCACCTCACTAATTTTACCAATTAGGTGGTAAAACATACTGGCCGTTGTTTTCTTCCACATTGGCTCACCGTAACGTTCAGAACGCTTCATATTGACAATATCTGCGCCATTATGTCTAGCCGCTAGCATTGCTGGAATCAGTGTTGGCGAATCTTGTAAATCAGCATCTATCATAATCGCTGACTCGCCACGACATAATTTAAAGCCAGCAGTCATTGCCGCTTCTTTACCAAAGTTTCGGCTAAATTTTGCATAGGCAATTTGAGGGTGCTTTTTTTGTAGCTCAAGAATAATAGATTCAGTCTTATCCCGACTGCCGTCATTGATATAAACGATTTCGTAACTGATATTAAGTGGTTTGAGGACTTCTAGAATCTTTTCATGGAATATCGGCAGCACTTCTTCTTCGTTGTAAGCTGGCACTATTATGCTTAGTTCAATGATGCTAGATTCAATGTCTGGAGTAGGCTGCAACATTAATTTTTTTGTAGAGTCAGTCATGCGAACGTCCAAAAGCGATTGATGATAAAGGTCAATATTAAGCCTAAGCCAGTGGCGATTATTTGCGCAAGCATGTAATGTAAATGCCAATGTTGGCTTAAGCCAGCCACAATTAAGGTTTGTATTATAACGCCTAAGCCTGCGGTGATTAAGAATTTTGGAAGTATTCTGGCATGCGCTATTTTGCTGGAAAACGTGTAGTGATAATTAAGTATATAGGCGGTTAGTGCGCCTATAGTTGCGCCTAATAATGTTGCTTGCCATGCTGGCCACGAAAGCATTTTGATGACAAATATAAATGCCAGATAATGAATCAGTGTAGAAAAACCACCCGCAGTACAATATTTAATAAACTGTTTACGCATTTTATAAAGATAGTTCCAAACTTAAAACGCTAAAATTTCTCTTGCTTATCAAAGCGTCCAAAATGCAACATGATGGTAGGTAAAATCAATAAGTTAAGGATGGTTGATGTGACTAAGCCACCGACAATAATTGTGGCCATCGGACCTTCAATCTCGCGCCCGGGTTGGCCACTGCCAGCCGCTAACGGTAACAGTCCAAGTGCGGTGACTATCGCCGTCATCAATATAGATGGCAATCGTTCTGAGGCGCCGCGTATGCAGGTTTCTAAACCCCAAACACAATGTTCTTTATCGATTAAGTGCTGGTAATGTGAAACCATCATGATGGAATTACGCAGTGTGATGCCAAACAACGTAACGAAACCGACTAGAGAGCCTAGCGAAATCCAACCGCCGGTGAATAATACTGCCAGTACGCCGCCTATGAGTGCGAAGGGTAGGTTAGCAAACGTGAGTAGTAAATTACGCAGTTTTCCGAAGGCAATATAGAGCATTAAAAATACCGCCACTGCGGCTAAAAATGATTGCAAAATGAGTGTGTCGCGTGATTTTGCATTGGCTTCTGCCGCACCGGTAAATTCTAAATAAGTACCTTTAGATAAGGTCACCTCATTTTTTATTTTAGCTTTAATCTCGTCGGTAAAAGCATCAATGTCCCGGTCATTAACGTTGGCTGTGACAGTTTGTATACGTTTTGCGCCGGCATGTAATATTTTTGAGCGGCCATTTTCTTGGACAATATCAGCAACATCACGTAATCGTAGCAACTTTCCTTCAGGATTAAACAGCGGTAAATTACCAGCGTCTTGTATATCGTCGCGCGATGCTAAATCTAGCACCACGCTGACGCCTATCACACGATTTCCCTGATAAACCTGTGTGATAGGTACGCTTTCATAAGCGGCACGAATATTGTCTAGTACTTCTGTTGGTTGCATACCCCAAAGTGCTAGTTTTTCTGGACGTAAGCGCATCACTAATTGCGGTGTGCCTGATGGAGATTGCACTAGCACATCAGCCGCACCTTTAACGTTGCTAATGACGCCGGCAATTGCTTGCGCATCACGGTCTAAAGCGTCTAAATCATTTCCATAGATGTTAATCACGGTTGAAGCAGCGTAACCGGAAACAGTTTCTTCGATACGTTCAGTTAAAAAAGTATTGATGGCAAAATTTACCCCAACAAAACCAAGTTTGGCTTTACCGTCTTTGTCATCAGCTTTGGCTTCGCCAGCCATTTCCTCACGAATATTTCTTAAAATGCGATTTTGTTCTTTGCCTGAGATGGCACCTAGTTCAATTTCAAACTCGCTGTAATGTGTGCCAAATGTGTCTGCTGCATTAGGCGCACGCCCAACCCATTGCGTGACAGATTTAACACCCTTGATTTTACGTATGATCGCAGAAGCTTTTTTGCCGATACGTAGCGATTCTTGTTCAGAAGTGCCAGGCACGGCGGTCATGTGCATAATGTAATGGCCTTCATGTAGTGCTGGTATAAACTGGCTTTTGAATAAAGGTAAAACGGCTAAGCCAAGGGCAATAAATATAAAACTAATCGCCATTACGGTTTTGTATTCTTTTTCAATTTTATAAAGTACTCGCACATACCATTTTTTGATAATGCGTATCATGGGTGGATCTTCAGCTTCTAGCTTGGCATTGCCCAATAGTAAATAACAAAGTGCTGGTGTTAGTGTTAGCGCCACAACTAAAGAGGCCAAAATGGCGGCTATGTAAGCAAAGCCCAATGGCGCAAAAAGTTTGCCCGCAACACCACCTAATGTGAGTAAGGGCATAAATACTAAGGCCACAATAATCGTTGCATATACGACTGAGCTACGCACTTCCATAGAGGCGCTAAACACCACTTGATGGGTAGGCAAGGGCTGGGTTAACAATCGATTTTCACGTAGCCGCCGGAAAATATTTTCAGTATCAATAATCGCATCATCGACCACTTCCCCTAATGCAATGGCTAACCCGCCAAGTACCATGATGTTGAGCCCGATTTTAAAATAGCCCATCACCACAATCGCGGTCAATAGTGAGAGTGGAATTGCCGTGGCAGAAATAAACGCAGTACGGACATTAAATAAGAATAAAAATAGTACAGTAATCACCAATATCGAGCCGATTAAAATGTCGGTACGCACGCCTTTAATCGCGACTTCAATGAAGTTATCTGGCCTAAATAAGCCTTCATGTAACACTACTTGCTCGGTAGTTAAACTTGGTTTTATTTCCTCCAGCGCATCTTCAATGGCTTGAGTGACCGCATGCGTGTTTGCGCCAAGTTGACCTTGTACCGATAAATAAACGCCAGTTTCTTCATTGATTGATGCCGCGCTAATAGAAGGAGCTTCGCCTTCAACTACCTTGCCGATGTCGCCTAATCTAATCGTTTGGCCATTTTTATGCAGTAATGTTGCTAACGCCAATTTTTCTGGCGTCATTGATTGACCTTCAGTATTAATCACAATGCGCTGATTTTTATTTTCAATAAAACCATTACCACGAACACCGGTGGCTTTTTTAACCGCTTCCTCAATTTGAGTCAGCGAAATGCCGTAGTGAATCATTTTTTCGGGATCAACTTGTACCTGAAACTGCCGAACTTTACCGCCGAAGACATTGACATCGGCCACTCCAGGAACGGCCAGCAAATGCGGTACGATAGTCCAATCTACAATGGTACGTAATTCTGTAAGGCTACGAGTTTTTGAAGTTAAACCAACGCCTAATACCGTACTTGCCGAAGAGGTTAGTGGCGTGATGTTAGGCGTGATGCCTTG
>CAIYLB010000069.1 GCA_903926935.1 uncultured Pseudomonadota bacterium | reverse complement strand
GGATTGAAAATCCGCGTGTCACTGGTTCGATTCCAGTCTCGGCCACCATATAAAATAAGGCTCACAGCGATGTGGGCTTTTTTTACGTCTGCAGTCTTTGAGAATTACTTACAAGGTCGTACTGTGTAAACAATTTGAAGCGTGAGAAATCTATTAGTGGGGATGTATCACGCTGATTGACCGCGGGTGATACTGGGTTAAAATGTCTTATCAATAAAAGGGCCTTTTATGACCGATTTAGCTGCTTATGAACTGAATTTTTTCGTATTTGTTATTGAGTCCCCATCAGCCTCTGATCTATATCACAGGCGTAGTGAAGGAGATGTAATAAAGCAGGCTGTTGCTTTAAATGGCATTCATTGTGTTGTTAAAACAGCAATTTCACTAGAAGCATTTAATGCTTGTTTGAAGCTCGGAATTGTTGAAGAGATGCAAGCTCATAAAGGATTCTTACCTCTGTTACATATTAGCGCTCATGGCAATCAAGACGGTATCCAATTGTCTGACGGCCACATGATGCAATGGCAAGAACTTAAAGAGCTACTAAAACCTTTAAACAAAGCATTAGGTGGCTCATTAGTTGTATGTATGTCTAGCTGTGAAGGTTATGCTGGAATAAAAATGGCAATGGACACTGACGAAACTGAAGCCCCTTATCTTGCTTTAATTGGATGTAATGCGAAACCCACATGGGGTGAAACAACGATTGGTTTTGCTACTCTTTATCACCAATTATCTACTGGAAGACATATTTCAGATGCTTCACATGCAATGAGAGTCGCGTCAGGAAACGACCGTTTCTTCTTAGAACACGCCGAGAATACTAGGCAGAATTTTATAGAGTTTTTAAATACTGTGGACTCAAGCCAAGCAATAGAGAATTTAGAAGAAATTGCATCTCAAGAATCTGAAGAAAATCAAAAAACACTCAAAGAGTTAATTGGCTAACTTAAGCGTCGCGTTACACGACGCTTAACTTCAAAAGATCTATCTTACTATTTGATGCCTTAACACAATAATCACTAGGCGATTATCGATTACTTCATACACTAATCGATAGCCAATTTTTTGCAGTTTGATTTTGTAGCAATCTCCAAGATCATTACTTAATCTCGCAGATGGCAAATGTGGATTTTCCATGCGCTTTTCTAATTGCTTCTTAAACTGAGATTTAATTGATCCGTCTAAATCATTCCATTCTTTTAGCGCATCTTCATGGAACTCAAGACTATAGATCATCAAGTGATACTTTCACTGTTTTACCACCGCGGCGCTCTTTCACGACCTTACTAAGCTCAATGTTTTCAATCTGATCTAACAAAAATTCGTAATAGTCTGCTGAAAGCAAATATGCCGCAGGCTTGTTATGATTAAGCACCGCTACCGGTGAATCGCTGACGATATCAGTGATACTCGCACGACGTAAATCAGTCATGCTAACTGTGGACTGTGCATATATATTTTGTGTAATAGCCATAATATTATCGTGTCTTATAATGTGTAAATTAATGTGTAAATTAATGTGTATTATTATGCGTAAATTATTAAGTGTCAAGGGCTCGTGAATAAACATTAAGTGTCGCGTAACGCGACGCTTAATGAGATGTGCTAAACGGAGAAATTTGAATCGATAAACTCCGTAATTGCCTTTTTTGCCAAATGTCTTTAAATCTATCAGCATAGCCATCTATGGTATTTTGTAACTCACTTAGCTGGAATGGCTCTTCAACTCTCTTGACTGAGTGCTTAAGCTGGAAGTAATTAATATCCTCTTTACCGCCTTCTGATGACTCTACATACTCAGTAACATCCATTACAAACTCACCAGGGCGCGATGACTCACTTGAGCCTTCAATGACGACATAATTTATTTTAGATTTAAAATCCAGCATTCGTAGACATCGCCTTGCCGCCCAACGATAGTGAAAAACATCCCCTGCTCTAGAGTCTCTCACTGCATCAATCTGGCTTAAATCATTCTCTATCATGTTAAATCCATATCAGCATATAAATCGGCAAAATAATTTGTTCAAATCAATAAAAGAATATACTATACAATCAATTAAATCGGCAAAACAACCGGCAAATGTCATATATATTTCCTGATAACCCTTGGCAGATGGAGCCTCTTTTATTTGAGGCTAGCAGTGCCATTCTTGAAAAAAGTTACACTTTGGCCATAGCATCAGCCAAACTTTCAGCCTCAATTCACCCCATGTGTATTGATGCCGTGGCGCACCTAGTAAGCAACATGAATTGCTACTACTCCAATTTAATCGAAGGACACAACACCAAACCGATTGATATTGAACGAGCATTGACTGGTGACTACTCTACCTCACCTGAAAAACGGGTATTACAGCTTGAAGCTAGAGCTCATATTGAAGTTGAAAAGAAGTATTTGGAAGCAATTAGCCCAGATATTTTTTCTTCCGAATTGATTTGTTCAATTCATCGAGACTTTTACGCCAAGTTGCCAGAGGATTTACATTGGTCAATCTCAGCGGACGGCAAAAAAACTGAAAAGATCACTCCTGGCAGCTTACGAACATCTGAGGTAGAGGTTGGTAAACACTTCCCTCCACTGCATACGGCTTTGCCAGAGTTCATGAATAGGTTTGAATCAAGTTGTCAAATGGCATGGCAAAATAAATTGCCCTATCAGCGTATGCCTCTAGTTGCCAGCGCTCACCACCGCTTACTTTGGATTCACCCATTCCTTGATGGCAATGGCCGTGTTGCACGACTTTTCTCCGTATTAGCCATGAAAGCAGCGGGTATTGAGGGGGTAGGCTTATGGTCTCCCGCACGTGGCTTGGCGCGTAATGTCGATGAATATAAATCCCTATTACAAGATGCAGATAGCCTACGCAGAGGTGATTTAGATGGTCGTGGCAATTTATCTTTGAATGCCTTGCAGGCATTCAGCACTTTCTTTGTTGACTCTTGCATAGATCAAGTTAAATTCATGTCCGAAATGTTTGATTTGGACAACCTATCTAAGCGCATTGAGTATTTTTTTGGGGTGTTATCCACTACAACCAACATTAAAAAAGAGTCTCACCTTCTGGTGATGGAAACACTTCGTAAAGGAGAGTTCGCTCGTGGCGAAGCTTCAAGAATTACGGGCTTTGGTGAGCGCATGTCAAGAGATATGCTAGGCGAGTTACTGAAGCTGGGATTTTTAGCCTCAAATTCTGTAAAAGGCCCTGTAAGAATCGCATTTCCAACAGCAGCCACAGGATATTATTTCCCCAATCTGTTTCCTGCCGGCTCTCCAACTGAAATTAATGAGTATATTGCAGCAAAAAAACTGATTACCTCAGTCAAAAATTAGGCACTACGAGGATATAAATGTGACAGTTGAAACCCCTCAACAAAGAATTCTGCGCTTACCCCATATACAACAATAAATTTGAAACTTAGAGACAACACCGGAAGTTTTTATTGTGCTAAGCGACAAAGTACCGGAAATCACAAAGCATTTTAAAAACGAACGGCGAGTCATGAAAGGCAGCCTTGAAATCTACAAAAGCAACTGGGAAGTTTTACGTGAGTAACCCTACGCTCAAGCGGGACTGCGCAAAAGCGTTCAGCCCCTTGGCTCCACGTTAGAGGCTTCTTGCGAAAATGGATCCAATGGAAATTCTTACTCTCGCAGGAAAAGCATTCGCGCTAATTGCTAGCGTTGTTGGCGCAATCATCGGCGCCTACAAGTGGGCATATCGAAAAGGTTTGAAGGAGGGTAGGCGCGATCTCACATATCTCGGCCACCATATAAAATAAGGCTCACAGCGATGTGGGCTTTTTTTACGTCTAAATCTTTTTATGGTTAATAGCGAGTTTTATTCAATCAGCCTGCAGAGAAAAGCTCAGAACATTAGTATGATAATAATGAGAAGTGTGCCAACCAGTGATATGAAGTTGAACTAAACGAATATCTAGTGGCGAAACGCTAAGAATATTAGCGTCAGCAAAAGCCACTGTGATTTAAATAATCAATTAAACGCCTAATTAAATTTCTAGTGACTAGATCTAGTCACTAGACTTAAGTGTGCTAGCATACAGAATCATAAGTAAATTTACTGTAATTTAACCATTCTATTAGTGCTGGAACAGCTTAAACCATTCCGATTCAGTCGAAGAATAGAAAATTTACTATGGAAACAAAAATAACTCGCCTTAAATCGCTATCATTCCAGAAGTTTGGCGATATAAGAAGTGCATTTTTCAGCGTAATAATTGTTCTATACGCCGCGTCCACCAGCATGGTGTTTGCCGGTGAAGCTATCATATTTGATGAGCAGGCAAACAATCTTGAACCTAAAAAAGAGCTTGTGGTAAAAAGAGAAGCGAATAAAAGCTACCTCATTCCAGCTGCTGAGATCGTTGGGTTTGATTTTCTTTTAAATCAGTATAATCGCCGCTTCAGCGGCTCTTCAGATTATGACTCAAATTTATCTACGATAAGAGACAACCTTACCAGTAGCTGGAGGGACGATAAAGATCCATTCAAGGTTAACCAATTAGGTCATCCATATCAAGGTTCGATTTATCATGGTTTTGCTCGATCTGCTGGCTTTAATTATTGGGAATCACTAGGTTATACATTGGCTGGAAGCGCCTTCTGGGAAATCGCAGGAGAAAAAGTACCGCCATCAAGAAATGATATGATTTCAACAGGATTTGGTGGGTCATTTCTTGGTGAGGCATTGTTTAGAATGTCCAATTTAGTACTTGAACGAGGTGGCGGTGCCCCTAGTATTTGGCGAGAAACAGGTGCAGCAATCGTTTCACCCTCAGCTGGATTTAACCGGTTTGCAATGGGAGATAGATTCGATGCAGTTTTTGCGAGTAACGATCCTGCCTATTATAGCTCCCTCCAGATTGGCGTCAGTAATACGATAAGTGGCGAGCCAAACACCGCAAATGAAATTAAACGTAACGATGCCCAATTAGATTTCATACTTGGTTATGGATTACCTGGCAAGCCTGGCTATACTTATACCAGACCTTTTGATTATTTCGTTTTTCAAAGTACGGCTTCTAGCGCGAACGTGCTAGAAAATTTAATAACACGTGGATTGTTGTTTGGTACAGACTATCAAGCTGGAGATGATTATCGCGGCATATGGGGTTTATACGGCAGCTATGATTATATTTCTCCGCAAACCTTCCGTATTTCTAGTACGGCCTTGTCATTAGGTACGACTGGACAGTTATGGTTAAGTGAATCTATTGCGCTACAAAGCACAATAATGGGCGGGCTAGGCTATGCTGCAGTAGGTACCAATAATGGCAAGACCGAAGAAGATTATCACTATGGACTAGCGCCACAAGGATTGTTGACTTTACGTGCTATTTTTGGCAAAAAAGCTTCCTTAGATTTTACTGGGCGCGAATATTTTGTTAGTGATGTAGATAATGAGCATCGAGGTGGACACGACAATATTGTTCGCGCAGACGTTGCCTTTACATATTTAGTACAAGGAAAGCATGGAGTTTCGATCAAATACCAGTGGAATCAGCGCGACGCGACGTTTCCTGACCTAGGTGACAGGAAGCAGACTACAGGCACATTTGGAATTTACTACACTTTTTTGGGACACGATGGCTTTGGTGTAACGGATTGGCGTTAAATTTTATTAGTAAAGTTAAATCACATAAAGCCATTATTCTCAATGCCAACTGGATGCGCTCCAGACTATACATTTACTCTTCGCCCATATTTATTTTATGGATTACTGGATTTCGATTGTCATGAAATTTCTTAAGATGAACACCTTAAAAACTACTGTTCAAGCCAAGCAAGTTTCGCATTAATTTTGTATGGCATACTCATAATAAAAAGGTGATAGCGATATCACCTTTTTTTATTTAATAAAGCACATTAAATGTCTATAGTTACAGCAACTTAAATACGCCGTTCATTACGCCTGCATGGCCAGGAAAGCTGCAAAAGAATACATAGGCTTCTTTTGGGTCTAACTCGCTGACCTTAAATTTGATGTTGGTTGTTTCACCGCCACCTAGCACTTGAGTGTGCGCAATAACGCGGGCATCGTTATCCTTGACATAATTCTTAGCCAAGCCGGCGGTGCTGCCATCGGCTAAAACGGCTTGCATGGCTGATTTTTTGGTGATTACCACGTTATGGCCCATCATTGCTTTTGCCATTGTGCCTACATTTTTGAATGTGAGACTTACTTCTTTACAGCTTTTGCTTACAGCGATTTCTTTTAATGAAAAAGCCATGCTTGCCGTTGCATCTATGGCAACATCACATTGCCCAGCAAAAGCGCCGGTAGAGATAATGCTGAGTAAAACCGCTGCACCTAATTTTGTTCTTAACATAATAATCGCCTCTAAATTGATTGATCAGAAATACTATGGTTAAGAATACGTTTAGCGGCGTAAGTTGCTATTGGGCAATAATAAATTTTTTGAACTAAGTTTTCAGCTAATCTTTTTAACTTAAAGCTTATTAAGCTAAATGTTTATCTAGGCACTTCTGCCGAGCCCATGCGTGCTTGTATGGTGGCGATACGGCGGTTTAAATAATTGGTGGATTTGTGTACATCATAAAAGCGTGGATTGGGTATCATGGCCGCCAATTTTGCCGCTTGGCCGCTACTTAAATTAGCCGCGCTTGTCTTGTAATAATGTCTTGCGGCAGCTTCGGCGCCAAATACACCGTTGCCCCATTCAATTACATTTAAATAAATCTCTAAAATTCGGCGCTTAGGTAGCATGTTTTCTAACATTACTGTAATTAGCGCTTCTTCGGCTTTGCGCCAAGGTGTGCGCTTGGTTGATAAAAACAAGTTTTTAGCTAACTGCTGACTAATAGTGGAGCCGCCCGCCACAATTTTGCCTTTTTTAAGATTTTTCTCGTAGGCCTTTTGTATGCCTTCCCAATCAAAACCTTCATGATCAATAAATTTAGCATCTTCTGAAGCAATCACGGCGCGCTTCAAATTAATTGAAATTTTGGAATAATCCACCCATTTATGCTTCAGCTCGGCATCTGGAATTTTTTCTTGAATGATATCTAGGCGGTCTTCCATAAAAGCGCTGCTGGATGGATTGAATTTTACCCACCAGCAGATATGTAGAAATATCCACAGTTGGTAAATAAAAATCACCATGAAAAATAATACCAGGCCGCGCGTAAAGTAGCCGCTAAAATTTAATGG
>CAIYLB010000068.1 GCA_903926935.1 uncultured Pseudomonadota bacterium | reverse complement strand
TGCGGTAATGGGCGGCAGGCAAGTTGCGGTGCTGGTGCCAACTACGCTATTGGCTGAACAACATTTTAATAACTTTAAAGATCGCTTTGCCGATTGGCCGATTAAGATTGCAGAAATCTCACGCTTTAGAACCGCCAAAGAGCAAAAAGAAGCGTTGGCTGGTTTAGAAGCTGGACAAATCGATATTATTATCGGTACGCACCGTTTGATTCAAAAAGATGTGAAGTTCAAAAATCTAGGTTTAGTGGTGCTAGATGAAGAACACCGTTTTGGGGTGCGTCAAAAAGAGCAGTTAAAAGCCTTACGTGCTGAAGTCGATATTCTAACGCTAACCGCTACGCCGATACCGCGAACTTTGAGTATGGCGATGGAAGGCTTGCGTGAATTTTCTATTATCAGCACGCCGCCACAAAAACGCTTAAGTATCAAAACTTTCCATACAGACTATTCTGAAGGCATTATTCGTGAAGCGGCTATGCGTGAATTCAAGCGCGGCGGCCAAGTGTATTTCTTGCATAATGAAGTGGATACCATTCATTCTATGCGTGAAAAATTAGAGCGTATTCTGCCGGATGCACGCATTGCGGTTGCACATGGCCAGTTACGTGAACGCGAACTTGAACACGTGATGCGTGATTTTTATAATCAGCGTTTCAACCTATTACTTTGCACCACTATTATTGAAACCGGCATCGACGTACCAACGGCTAATACCATTATTCTGAATAAAGCCGATATGTTTGGCCTAGCGCAAATGCACCAATTACGCGGTCGTGTCGGTCGTTCGCATCATCAAGCTTACGCATATTTACTCACAGATCCGGATCGTAAAATTACCGTGCAAGCGCAAAAACGCTTGGATGCCATTCAACTGATGGAAGACTTAGGCGCAGGTTTTCACCTAGCCATGCACGATTTAGAAATTCGTGGTGCGGGTGAATTATTAGGTGATAGTCAAAGCGGTGAAATGCAAGAAATTGGTTTTCATTTATATTCAGACATGCTCAACCATGCAGTTAAACAGCTAAAAGCAGGCAAAGAACCAGACTTAAATGCGCCATTAGGCGTGACGACTGAAATTAATCTGCATACGCCAGCATTATTGCCCACCAAATATTGCCAAGATGTGCATGAGCGTTTAGTAATTTACAAGCGTCTGGCCAATTGTAATGATGATGAAGCGCTGGATAATATGCAGGAAGAGCTAATAGATCGTTTTGGTTTATTGCCCGAACAGGGCGAGGCGCTAATCGCCTGCCACAGACTAAGAATCGCCGGGAAAGCCATCGGCATTGTGAAAATTGATGCGAGCTCTGAGGCTATTCAATTACAATTTAACGCTAATGCAGATTTAGACCCAACCAAGCTCATTGCCTTATTGCAGCGCGACCGCCGCTGTCGCATGAATGGGCCAGATAAATTTAGAATGACGGTGAATTTAGAAGATATTAATCAGCGCGCTGATTTTGTAAAAGTATTATTAAAAGAGTTTGTTTAGTAGGTAAAAATTAACTATTCTAAAATTAGAAAGAAGCTATGTTAGAAAAACTAATCACAATTATCGCCGCTTGGATTATGAGCGTTATCTCAACCATGAGTTATGGCGGTATCGTTTTACTAATGGCTATAGAGTCGGCCTGCATTCCGCTACCGTCTGAAATCATTATGCCATTTGCCGGCTTTTTAGTATTTAAAGGTGAAATGAACTTATGGCTAGTGGCCTTGGCCGGTGCAATCGGCTGTGTAGCAGGTTCTATTCCGGCTTATTATGTGGGAATGTTTGGCGGCAGGCCGCTAGCAGAAAAGTATGGAAAATATATATTGCTCTCTAAAAGAGATCTAGATTATGCCGACCATTTATTTGAGAAACATGGTGAAATCATTATTTTTGTAGCGCGCATGCTACCGGCCATACGGACTTTTATTGCCTTCCCCGCTGGTGTAGTGCGAATGAATATGCCTAAATTTATATTTTATACGTTTGTCGGCTCGTTTATTTGGTGCGCTTTATTGGCTTATGCTGGCATGAAATTTGGTGAGAACTGGGTGAGTCTAAAAGTGTATTTTCATGAGTTTCATTATTTAATTGCGCTGACTGGCGTATTGTTTATTATTTGGTATGTGCGCAGGCACTTTAAGCAAGAAAACCAATAGCAGTGTATTTTTGCTGAGTATTTTTATAGCCACGGCATAGAGCTGTGCCTATAAAAAACACTCACAGCACAAACAGTTCTCCTGAACTTAAAAATAATACAGCGGTTTTAATTTTCCAGCCTTCACCAACAAATAAGCTTTCATAACGAGCTAATTGCGGACGATGTTGCTCTGCCGCCACTGGCAAATCTAGCTTTTCACCTGAAATACTGAGTTTGTAATCAACAATCCAGCGTATGTTTTCACCATTAACACACTCAATAAACGTCCGGTCTATCAC
>CAIYLB010000067.1 GCA_903926935.1 uncultured Pseudomonadota bacterium | reverse complement strand
TGATTGCTGAGGGTGTAGAGACGGTCGAGCAACAGCAGTATTTATTTAACCATGGATGCTTTTACTACCAAGGCTACCTATACAGCAAACCCGTACCTATTGATTTATTTGAGGCACTGCTTAAAGAAAAGAAGTTGCCCTCAATGTCTGATAAAACCGCTACACATTAGTCAAAGAAGGCGCCTTCGGGCGCTTTTTGGTTGGTGGCAAACGGCGGCTATGGGTCGATATTTGTCTGTGAGGCATTTTAATTGACAGGCCGCTTTGGGGATGTACCAGCCCTTGCTCATTAATTAACGCATATCTAAAATTGGCTGAGACTTATCATATGAAGTTTTAATTAACTTGCTCTAAAGCTGACGCTCATCAACTTAATGGTTGAATCAACTTACACTGTGAATTTTCAATCCAGCGATTTTCAGTCAAATCAATCACAGAATACGGACACCCTTAAATTCAAGCTTAATTTAGAACTAAGCAAGTTAGCTTAATGATGGGAGTGCTAGCATTAATTTCGCTTTAGTCTAAGCGCACTAAAAATCACCCCATAACGTTTGCATGGCGGCAATGGTGGTTAATGCCGCAGTTTCCGTGCGTAAAATCCTTGGCCCTAACACAATGGACTGGAAGCCGTGACTGCCGGCCAAGTCAATTTCAAATTGTGCTAAACCACCTTCCGCACCTATTAATAATTGTGTTTCATCGCTAGGTTTTGCTAATTCAGCAAGGCGTAAGGCACCGACAGGATTAAGTAGTAATCTTGTGCTGTTGGCTTGCGGATTATCCGCCAGCCATTGTTGCAAGCTCACGGGCGCATAAACGGTTGGCACTACCGCGCGGCCAGATTGTTCGCAGGCAGAAATGGCAATATTCTGCCAATGCTCAGTACGTTTTTCAGCCCGTTCTGCAGAAAGTTTGACCACACTGCGCTGACTGGAAATTGGCTGAATTTTTGTCACGCCTAGCTCTACGGCTTTTTGAATGGTGAAATCCATGCGGTCACCACTGGAGATGGCTTGTAACAAAGTAATGGCTAATGGCGACTCATTCTTGACTGGATTGGCGGCGGTAACAATGGCAAATACACTATTTTTATTAATAGCAGTCAGCTCGCAATCATAGTCAAAACCATCACCGTTAAACACTATCGCGCTATCACCCACATTTAAGCGTAGCGCCCGAGTGGCGTGCGCTGCTGCACTTTCTGAGAGTTGAATCGTCACGCCCAAAGCCAAAGGGTTGTTGGTGTAAAAGCGCAGATTTGCCATGAATTGATAGTCTTTAAATGAAAGAGAAAAGTGATAATATAAACGTTAAAGCTGACATACTATGGGTATGTAGCGGTCTTATAAAAAGAGTGTTAGTTAATCGTTGATTTTGAAAATAAATAACACGACAATAAGTATAACGAAATTTAGGAGAAAACTATGGCTTTCATGAATCCACCAGCATGTAATTTTGGTCAACGCGCAGCTGATTTCGATTTGCTAGGCGTTGATGGCAAGCGTTATTCATTGGCCAGTTGTGCCGGTGAGAATGGCTTATTGGTGATGTTTATTTGTAATCATTGTCCTTACGTTAAGGCGATTAAAACGCGACTAATCGCCGATTGTCGTGCGTTGGCAGAATATGGCATTAATGTCATTGCCATTCAAAGTAACGATACTGAAAACTATCCTGATGATTCTTATCAGCGCATGGTAGAAGAAGCTAAATTATACAATTTCCCGTTTCCTTATGTGCTGGACGATACGCAAGAAGTGGCAAAAGCATATGGTGCTGTTTGCACGCCAGATTTTTTTGGCTTTAACGCTAATTTAGAGCTGCAATATCGTGGCCGTTTTGATGCTGCAGGCCGTAGCGAGCCGCAAGCAGATAACACTAGAGATTTATTTAACGCGATGAAAATGATCGCCCACACGCAACAAGGTCCTAAAGAGCAAATTCCCAGCATAGGCTGTAGCATTAAATGGTTTGCGCAAGAATCAATTTAAGACTTTATTTTAGAAAGCAAAAATGACATCAGATACAAAATTAAACTGGGGAATTCTAGGTGCAGCAAGGGTCAATGAGCGCCTGTTGCCAGCCATTATTGCCGCGCCAAATTCACAATTAGTCGCCATTGCCAGTCGCCGCGCTGGCGCTGCTAAAGCTACTTTAGACAAATACGCGCCTTGCCACGGCAACGTGACTTGCTATGACGACCTTGATGCGCTGATTAACGATGCTAATGTGCAGGCTATTTATTGCCCAATGGCCAATAATGAGCATTTGGAGTGGGCGCTCAAAGCGATTAATGCTGGAAAGCATGTCTTGATTGAAAAGCCCATGGCCTTAACCGTGGCGGATATTGAAGCCATTGAGCAAGCCGCGATTAAAAATAACGTTAAAGTGATGGAAGGCTTTATGTACCGCTTTCATCCGCAACATGCGCGGGTAAAAGAAATCGTTGAATCTGGCCTAATCGGTGATGTGTTATCGGTGCGTGCCAGCTATTCGTTTTTGATGAAACCAGCGCGGATGTATCGCATTGCCAGTGGCGTTGAGCATGGCGGCGGCGCTATGTGGGATATTGGGCCTTATGCAATTCACACCTTACGTTGGTGCTTTGGTCTAGCTAACCCTGCGAAAGATGGCAAGCCAGTCGAGCCTAAATCGGTGATCGCTCATGCGAAATTTAATCAAGCCGGTGCGGATATTGTTACCAGCGGCCTATTAGACTTTGGTAACGACAGTGAAGGCCGCGCCAGATTTGGTCATTTTGATGTCAGCTTTGAACGCTCACGTAAATCAGAATATGAGATCATCGGCACCAACGGTTGGCTAAAATGCCACGCCGCTTGGGTGTTTCAAAATGATGTGCCAGTGATTAGCTGGGCGCTGGAAGATGGAAAATATGGCGAAGAACGCTTTGCACCTAGTAACCACTTTAATCTTGAAATAGAACATTTTAGTGATTGTGTGTTGAACGACAAAGCGCCACTTTTAGACTTTGCAGATGCAAAAAATAATTGCGCTGCCCTGCAAGCCAGCATTCATGCCGCTTCCAGCGGGGTTAGAGTTGATTTTTGATTGATTATAGGGTGGATAACGCTGTGTTCATCCCATACGGCGGATAACGCTACGCTCATCCCATTCGGCGGATAACGCTACGCTCATCCGCCCTACAAAAATTTTAGCGAAGTACGTAGGGCGGATGAGCGTAGCGTTATCCGCCGTATGGTTCTATTTCAACACTTCCATCTCCTGCCCAATCTTCCTCATAAATGCCTATTTTCACCAAATGATGAAATGAAGAATACGGCCAATCTGCAACACGCTTAACCAAACCATGTTTTAACGGGTTGATGTGCACATAATTCATGTGTGCGGCATAGTCAGCATCATTTTTTATGGTGTGTTCCCAGTATCTGCGTTGCCAAATGCCGCGCTCACCTTTGGCGAGGCGCACGGCGGATAAGCGCTCTGTTTTGGGGATGTTTTTTGAAAAAGCCGTTTTAATCGCTTTCCAGCGTGAGGCATAATCCGCGTCGCCAACGGGCAAAGTCCAAATACAAAGCATGTGCTCAGGCAGTACTACCCAGCAATCAATATGAAATGGCCTGTTTTTTCGCACCACACGTATTGCTTCGCGTAGACTTTCAATGTGTTCCACAAGCAAGTGTGAGTTGCGTTGCAGCAGGTTTACTGTGAAGAAGTAAGTGCCACCGAGTATGCGGTTGCGGCGATAGTCAGGCATGGTTGTACGTTGCGTTAGTTTTGATGTTTATGGGGTGTTTCATGCGGCGGGTAACGCTAAGCTCATCCCATACGGCGGATAACGCTACGCTCATCCGCCCTACGTGGGTTGTAGTATTTATCACCTGACTATTTTTCATTGCGCACCCGCATAAAGCTGGCGAACTTCGGTTTGCCTAGCTTGGTTTTATCTAAATAACTATAAGTTACCATGCTGCCAATTTTTGGCGGGTTTTCGCGCTGTGCGTCGCTAAATCCTGTACCTAGTTTGAAATGTATGCCTTCTGGCATCACGACTTCTAGTGCGCCTAGCTTGCCTTTATATTTGCCGCGCCCTGACGTGTGGCCGACAACTTTCGCTTCGGCATCGTAGCGCAGTTTTAGTTTAAGTAGCACATCGCTACGGCCGGTTAAATAAGGCGCATCGGCTTTGTGTAGCATTAAGCCTTCTCCACCTAGTGCTACCACTTGTTTAAGTTTTGCCTTTAAGGCGGCTTCGTCATTCAGCCGAATTTGTGCAACGGCTTTTAGCTGAGGAAGATTAGCTTTTTTGACGATTTCGCTAATGCGCGTTGCGCGTGCTTGAAAAGTCCCCGTGGCTTCAGGTAATTCAAAAACCAGGTAAGTGATACCGCGCCATTCTTCGTCCACAGGCAGGTCTTTTCGTACTGCGCTAGAAAGTGCTTCAAACTTGCCGCGTGCCAACCATAATTCACCATCGAGTGGT
>CAIYLB010000066.1 GCA_903926935.1 uncultured Pseudomonadota bacterium | reverse complement strand
TTTGTGCTGTCAGGTTAGGTGCAGAAGCTATCACCAATGCGTGGCGTACACGCTCAGGATAAGCAATGGTCCACTGCAAGGCTTGCATGCCACCTAGGCTACCCCCCACAACTGCGGCTAACTGTTGAATACCTAAGTAATCTGCTAATAAAGTTTGTGAGGTCACCCAGTCTTCGACAGTGAGTATTGGGAATGCTGAACCCCAAGGCTGACTTGTAGCAGGATTAATGCTCGCCGCACCAGTGCTGCCGTGACAACCGCCTAAATTATTCACACCAATGACAAAGAATTTATTGGTATCTAGTGGCTTATTTGGGCCAATTAAGTTATCCCACCAACCCGGATATTTATCGTCTTCTGAATATTTACCCGCCACATGGTGTGTGCCAGAAAGCGCATGGCAGATTAAAACTGCATTTGATTTATCGGCATTTAATTGGCCATAAGTTTCATACACGAGATCATATTGAGGTAGCACCGCACCACTTTTAAGTGTGAGTGGTGCATCAAAATGTGCTGTTTGTGCGGCAACAATGCCAACGGAGTTATTTACTTGCATAATGCGATTATACTATGGCTTATTAATATGGGCATTAAACTAAAGAGGCTATGATGGCGCACTCCAACAATATTCAGGGCTTTAAGCAACACTTTCCACAATTAGCGACTGGTGTTTACATACACCAAACCGCCACTATTATTGGCGAGGTTAGTCTGGGCGAAAATAGCTCTATTTGGCCAAGTACGGTTATTCGCGGCGATGTTAATTTTATCCGTATTGGTAAAAATACCAATATTCAAGATTTAAGTATGCTGCATGTTAATCATAAATCCAGCAGCGATCCTACAGGCTCCCCACTGATAATTGGCGATTTTGTCACCATAGGCCACACCGTGATTTTACATGGTTGCACCATAGAAGATGAATGTCTAATCGGCATGGGCAGTATTGTGATGGACAAAGCTGTGGTTCAAAAGCAGGTATTACTCGGTGCCGGCAGTTTAGTTCCAGAAGGGAAAGTGTTAGAAAGCGGTTATTTATATATGGGTCGGCCAGCTAAAAAAATACGGGCGCTAACCATTGTTGAAATCGCCCATTTGAAGCAATCAGCAGATAATTATGTAACACTCAAAAACCTGTATCTAGCCTGAAATTAGTTTAATTAATCCCAGTGCGTACTTACAATTAGAGGATTTTTACCAATAGTCACGCGATCATTACCGCCCAAATCTTTGATGGTTGCTATAAAAGTTAAACCGCTTTCCGCCATTAAATCTGCTACTGATTCAGCTTGATGATAACCATGCTCCAACATCAACCAACCTTGTGGCTTTAGGTGAATTAGACAATTATCAATAATTTGACGAATATCATCTAAGCCATCCTTTCCTGAGGCTAGCGCAAAAATTGGCTCAAAACGTAAATCACCTTGGCTTAAATGAATATCGGTTTGCTCAATATAAGGCGGATTGCTGACAATGATATCAAATTTTTCGCAGGCATTACTTTCATCAACAAGTCCATCAAACCAATGACTTAATACAAACTTAACGTTCAAAATGGCTAGATTCTGCGCATTTTTTTTTGCGACTTCTAATGCGCCAAGGGAAAAATCAACTGCAGTAACCAATACTTCTGAACGGTTTTTTGCAATCGCCAACGCAATGGCGCCAGTACCAGTGCCTAAATCCAAAACACTAATTTCATCGAATAAATGGTTATGCGCGGATGCGACTGGAATTTTAGCCAAAGCAGCCTCAACCAAAGTCTCAGTATCTGGTCGGGGAATTAAGGTGTCCGGTGTCACTAGCAAATCTAAGCCATAAAACTCCCTATGGCCCAAAATATAAGCAACCGGTTCACCATTTAAACGGCGATTAATTAATGCTTCAAAGGCTATATTGCTTAAGGTTTCTAGGGCATCATTTGCATGAGAAATTATCCATGCGCGATTAACACCCAGCACCGCTTGCAAAAGCAGTTGGGCTTCATAGCCAGCTTCCTCAGAGTTTAGTCGCGCTGCAGCGCCAAGTAAGCTGGATTTAACTGAGTATGATGAGGTCATTTAAGCAAGTAATTGTGAATTAAGCCCTTAATTATCATCACTCAAACTAGCCAGCAAATCAGCTTGATGTTCAGCTGAAAGCGCGCCTATTAATTCATCCATATCACCTTCAGTAATCGCGTCAATTTTATACAGCGTCAGGTTAATACGATGATCGGTAATGCGACCTTGCGGATAGTTATATGTTCTGATTCGCTCAGAACGGTCGCCAGAGCCAATTAAGCTTTTACGCTCACTGGCAATTTTTGATTGCTGCGCGCGCACTTCGGCATCTTTAATTCTTGCGACCAACACACTCATGGCCTGCGCTTTATTTTTATGCTGACTACGGTCATCTTGGCATTCCACCACAATGCCAGTTGGCAGGTGTGTAATACGCACGGCA
>CAIYLB010000065.1 GCA_903926935.1 uncultured Pseudomonadota bacterium | reverse complement strand
TGCCAGTGTGCGCGCAAATGTTCTGGCACTTTAGCGTAGCCGTAGCCAGGTAAATCGACTAAATGCCTATCATTGCCTAGCGTGAAAAAGTTGATAAGTTGAGTTCGCCCAGGCTGCTTACTTACAAATGCTAAGCGATTGTGATTAGCTAGCGTGTTCAATGCGCTAGATTTACCTGCGTTAGAGCGACCGGCAAAAGCAACTTCAATGCCGCTGGCAATCGGTAAGTCGCGTAAGTGATGGGCTGATATGTAGAAAGTTGCATTTTGAAACAAGGGCATGACAATCCAGTTCGATTTTATTTGCCTCTTAATAGAATATCGCACGCTATTTGGAGGCTGTGTAAACAATAGTGAAAAATGCTATCACGAATAGGCGTTTTTCGCTAAAATAGTGCGTTAATTGATTGAATAATTTACATTAGTCATGCGAGTGAGCTGTAAATAGTTGAGATAAGTTCACTCAGCAGTAAGTCAACTAGCCATGAATTAAGTTGGGTTAAGCTAGCAGACGTAAGTAAATTCGATCGTGTAATTTTGATATTTAGGAGCAGTAATGCAAGTTCGTCATTTAATGAAGCTCAGTCTAGCCAGTTTAATATTAAGTATTGTCTTTGGTCTGTCAGTAAAGGTAGTCGCAGCTGAAAGCGCAGTCGAGGCTAAAGTCACATCAACTGCTGTGGTGTCTGATAAAAAAGCGGCAGAAAAAATTGTTAATGCAGTTTGTTCTGCTTGCCATGGTGTTGATGGCAATAGCGTCGTCACGGTGAATCCAAAATTAGCTGGCCAACATCCTGAATACATTGTAAAACAATTGACTGAATTTAAATCAGGTAAGCGCGCTAACGCAGTAATGTCTGGTATGGCAGCCATGTTAAGTGAAGATGACATGAAAAACTTAGCAGCCTATTTTTCAAGCCAGAAACTTACTCTTGGTGCAGCTAAAACTAATGGTGCTGGTTCTCTAGGTGAAAAAATTTATCGTGGTGGCATAGCCGCCACTAACGTACCAGCATGCGCTTCTTGCCATGGTGCAACAGGCGCAGGTTTGCCAAAACAGTTCCCGCACATGGGTGGTCAGCATGCTGATTATACACAGGCTCAATTAAGAACATTCCGCACTGGCGAGCGCGCTAATGCACCTATGATGATGACGATTGCTACCAGAATGACCGATGCAGAAATGACCGCAGTTGCAGATTATATTCAAGGTTTGCGCTAGATCAAGTGAGTTTAAATAAGGGCGGCGTAAGCTGCCCTTTTTTACAGGTTTTTTCTATCCACTTATTGGCGACTGAATTAGTCCCTAATAATATCTACAGATGCACTGATAATTTAGTTGATAACACTAACTTGACGCGATATTCATCAGAAAATTGAGTAAATAATACTTAATGCTTTCCAACTCCATCTTTGAACACCTTTATTTTGAATCCTAAACAATCAATATCTAGAAATATTTTCGACTTAATGAGCTCAATGCGCTTTGCCGTGAGTATGTTAAGTGTGTTGGGCATCGCCTCTATTATTGGCACAGTATTAAAGCAAAACGAGCCATATTCAAATTACATCATTAAATTTGGGCAATTTTGGTTTGGTATTTTTGAAACTTTAGGGCTCTACGATGTTTACCATAGCGGCTGGTTTTTGCTTATCTTACTGTTTCTAATTACCTCCTGCAGTCTTTGCATTTATCGCAATAGCCCATTGATGATTAAAGAATGGCGTACGTTTAAAGAGCAAGCCACTGAAAAGTCTTTAAATGCCTTTAGTCATCAAGAAATCTTTACGGTTAAATCAACCCCAGAAAATACGAATTTAGCGGACACTAAACAACAGTTGCTCATGTTTTTGCATGCTAAGGGATTTAAGTACAAATTCAAAACCCAAACTGACGGCAGTGAGTTGATTGCAGCTAAAGCCGGCACGCACCAGCGCTTAGGTTATATTTTTACGCATTCAGCGATGGTCATCATATTTTTTGGTGGCTTATTAGATGGCAACTTGCCGTTTAAAGTGCAAGAAATGCTAGGTCAAAAACGCATAGAAACACGTGATATTGCAGAATCTCAAGTGCCGGCAATTAGTCGCCTAAGCACTAGTAATCCTTCATTTCGTGGCAATATGACATTGCCAGAAGGCACCAGCGATAACGTTGCTTTCGTTCGTGTGCGTGACGGTTATTTAGTGCAAGAGTTGCCATTTAGAGTCGCGCTAAAAGACTTTCGTATTGAGCATTACGCAACCGGTCAGCCAAAGTCGTTTGAAAGCGATATTGTAATTACCGACCCTGATCTAAAAACGCCAATCACTAAAACTATTAGTGTTAACCATCCGCTTACTTACAAAGGCGTGGCCATTTATCAGTCTGATTTTCAAGATGGCGGTACTAAGCTTAATTTTAAGGTATGGGATTTGTTTGCGAAAGATAATCTAACGCAAAAACTCGATGGTGCAATATTCCAGAAAACGATATTAGGCGGCGATACTAAAGGCGCCGGTGTGAATGCAGTGAAAGTTGAATTTAATGATTTTCGACAATTCAATATTATTAATTTGTCTCCTGATGGCAAAGGCAAGCCGCACAATGTTGGCCCTAATATCACCTACAAATTGCGTGATGCCCAAGGTCAAGCACGTGAATATGTGACTTATATGCAGCCTATGCAAATAGACGGAAAGTATTATTTTATTTCTGGCATGCGTGAAACGGTGCAGGAAGATTTCCATTATTTACGTCTGCCAGTGGATGATGATTTAAGCATTAATGGCTTCATG
>CAIYLB010000064.1 GCA_903926935.1 uncultured Pseudomonadota bacterium | reverse complement strand
TGCGAAGAAAAAAGACGGTGGCAATTAAAAATCCTGCCAGCCCTGCAACCTAAAGAAAGGAATGGGAAGATGAGAATTACAAATTTTTTAATTGTGTGGTATGCATTAGTTACTTTTTGCGCCCCATCATTTTCCCCTGTGAATCACGGAGCCCTCCGTGATTGACAAGAAAGGAGAATAATATGATGACCACAGTGGCAAAGAATAGGTTTACAGAACACTGCGAAGAATTATTAAACAGTAAGCCAAATAAAAAAGGAGTGAGGTTACAAAAAACAAGTTATGTTGGAAATTACAAAGCGGAAGTAATGACTGTAACTATTGAGCGTGGTGACAAGCTAAACTTAAAAGTTAATTCTGATATATTGGAACATGATGACAAAATATCTAAACTTCATGACTTAGTAAAAATACAGGTTAATTGTAGCAAGCAGGATTTGTCTGACCAGTATATGCGAGGTATGGCTAATGGACTTATTTGTGCGTTGGCAGTGTTTAAAGGGTGGGAACCTATCTACATTGAAAAGCGAACAGACCTTGAAATATTACACGCCAATCAACTGAAAGCTATTAAATTCTGTCCTAACAAGAAACATCATGGCGAAGTAATATGCCCGAAGTGTGCTCCGATTTTAAAGGCATTAGGTGATTTAAAATGAGCCACGACGTTGTTAGCTATGTAATTTATACCCTATGAGCCGTGACTACTGGTTTAAATGTAAGCACCCCAACTGTAAGCAAATGATCCATGTCATAAAGCACGGCAGCGGAGGCCAGCTACGTCAATTCTGCGACTACCACTTAGCCATACGGCCACGCGCCAAAGCCAGAATAAGAAGTCAGAAGTACCGGGATGCCAAGAAGAAAGCTAAAAATGGATAAAATCATAACCGATATTAATTTTTTAAGACAGATCTGTCAACCCACTACGCGCCAATGGGTCGAAGAACACAATTTAAAAGACCGTTTATTAGCGGCAGTTAAGAACGCTTGGACACCTGGTACCGGCTTATCGGCTATCCAGATCGGTTTACCTGTGAAATTCGCGGTCTATGTCTTTAACAAAAAAGAAAATATTTTACTTAACCCAAAGATAATCGCCCAGGACAGCGCGCATTATATTAAAGAAGGCTGTTTAAGCATACCAAACAAATGGTTTAACACCCTGCGTTATAACCATATTACTTTTGAAAGTGATGAGCAGATGTTTAGCGCTGATTCGGTAGAGGCGTGGATAATTCAGCACGAAATAGATCATATGAACGGCATACTCTGTATTGATAGGCAAGTCAACCCATATCCGCAACTTGGTAGAAATGATTTATGTAAATGCGGATCGGGTAAGAAATATAAATATTGCCACCTATTATGAACCAACTCTACCCTTTTCAACAAATTGCAGTCAGTAAATTAATGCAGCGTAAGCATACTTTGTTAGCTGATGTGCAGGGCTTGGGCAAAACTGTTATGGCAATAGAATTGACTAATCAACTTGATTTATATAATGTTTTAATTATTTGTAAAGCGTCCATTAAAGAAAATTGGGCGCGTAAATTAGCCACCTGGCGTTCATTAGGTCTTGACTATATTCAAATGATCAATAAGCGCACCGATACAATCTCTAAACACGCTACTATAGTGATAGTAAACTACGATTTGATAAGCCACAGTTATATTCATCTTCAATTATCGTCTATAAAATGGCAGTTGATAATTTGTGATGAAGCTCATTATCTTAAAAATATGCAGGCAAAACGCACTAAAGCGGTTTTAAGCAAGAAAGGTCTTATTCACCACACTGAACGCAGTTTGATGATGACAGGCACTCCAGTATTGAATAGGCCAATCGAACTTTACCCAATGCTAAAAGTGCTTTCACCTGAAACCATAGCGCCGTATAATGACTACTACAGATTTGCCAAAAGGTTTTGCGCGGCGTATCAAGACGGTTTTATCTTTAATGTAGACGGCGCAAGTCATACAGATGATCTAAATGCGCGTTTAAGAAAAGGTTTTATGATCCGCAGATCTTATGACGAAGTCGAAATGCAACTGCCAAAACGTAGATACGAAATAGTACTTATTGACCAAGCGGACGGAGTTAAAACTAATTTGCGCATACTTGAAAGTG
>CAIYLB010000063.1 GCA_903926935.1 uncultured Pseudomonadota bacterium | reverse complement strand
GCGCGTATCGCACTGGGGCGTGTTGGTAGCAGCTTGCCAACACGCGAAGTGTTAGATTTTGGCCTTGCCCATGCCATGGCACGCGATGCCGTACATTTAGCGCTTGATGTAAGTGCTTTAGAAGCTGACATACAAGCGCAGAGTTTCAGCACCATTCGTGTACATAGTCGGGCGCCAGATCGGGCTAATTATTTATTAAGGCCAGATTGGGGGCGCAGGCTAGACGACAACAGCTTGATGGATTTAAACAATATCCGCGGCTTAAAAAAAGCCAATACCAAGCCAATTGACTTGCTAATCATAGTTGCCGATGGCTTATCTTCTTTGGCTGTATCACGCCATGTACCCGCCATGCTGGCTGAAATTCATCAGCATTTACCAGCAGACTGGCAACTAGGTCCGGTGGTAATCGCCAGCCAAGCACGGGTGGCAATTGGCGATGAAATTGGCCAAGCGTTAAACGCGCGCATGGTGGCAATGTTGATCGGCGAAAGACCCGGTTTGAGTTCGCCAGATAGCCTTGGCATCTATCTTACTTATCAGCCAACGTTGGGCCTGAGCGATGCTGATAGAAACTGTATTTCTAACGTGCGCCCAGAAGGCTTGCAATATGCCGTGGCCGCAAAAAAACTACTGTGGCTAGCTGGCCAAGCCATGCGGCTTAAATTGTCAGGCGTTGCGTTAAAAGATGAAAGTGACGTGCAGGAAATTTCTCAGCAATCTACCGCAGAGATCAACCACGCACCACAATAGTTGTTACGAGTAACTGTATAAGCAAGTACTCGCTTTTTTAGCCAACACCAGGGTTTTAGCCAATACCTAACGCCCTATTCAACTTTTAAAATAACTACACACCACCTGCATTTAAAATCTCGCCATTAACCCGTCACAGACATTCTGCCAAACAACCATCAAATAACGGTTAAATAACTATTAAACCCAGCAAATAACTGCATAGCAGCGCTGTTGACTAGTGATGGGAAAGTAGTAAAATTACCCATTAAATACCTATTAATACACCTTCTATAATGCTTATATCTAGTGGTGTGATTAGAATAAAGTATTGGAATATTAATTTTGATAATTAATACCACGGGCAATTAGGTATAAATCGCTCGCTCATCTATATTGTAATCAATTAAAAACAGAAGAAACACAAGATGTCCACAAAAAAAATGAGCAGTGCCACAATGGTAACGATAAACCAAAAGGCTCAAAAAACGCCTGACAACATCATCGCGGACACAAATAACGATAACACAAAACAAAGTAACCAAAACACCACTGATGTCACGACCGGTGATGTAAAAACCAATAGCGTAAAAATTAATAACGACATACCTGAGGACGCCATCAAAAATGATGTCAACTTCCCTATTATCGGCATTGGCGCATCCGCCGGTGGCCTAGAGGCTTTTGAGCAGTTTTTTAGCCATGTACCAGCAGATTGCGACATGGCTTTTGTGTTGATTCAACATCTTGATCCTAGCCATACCAGCATTCTTAGTGAAATATTGCAGCGTTCTACCCGCTTGCCGGTTTACGAGGCTACCGATCAAATGCCAGTGCTGCCGAATAATATCTACGTAATTCCGCCCAACCGTGAGATGGCAATATTTAACGGGAAATTGCAATTAAATACCCCTGCAGAGCCGCGCGGTCAGCGCTTACCGATAGATACGTTTCTTCGTTCATTGGCAGATGAGCGCGGCGAGAGCGGCATTGGTATCGTGCTTTCCGGCACGGGTACGGACGGTACTTTAGGCTTACGCGCTATTTTGGGTGCTGGTGGCATTTCAATAGTCCAGTCGCCAGAAACCGCTAAATTTAATGGCATGCCTTATAGCGCCATTCATGCCGGTTATGCCACACATATTTTACCCGCAACAGAAATGGCCGCTGCGCTAATGGGCAATTTACATGATTTGATTGTGCGACAAGACGGGGCTTCTCCATTAAATATTAATAGTATTGAACGCATTTTATTAACCTTACGTAGCCTTAGCGGCCACGACTTTTCTCAATATAAAAAAACCACCATCACGCGCCGAATTGAGAGACGCATGTCGATTCACGGCATTGAAGATGCGGGGATTTATGTGCGCTATCTTAAAGAAAACCCAGCGGAAGTGCAGTCTTTGTTTAAAGAATTGTTGATTAATGTCACCAGTTTCTTTCGTGATTCTGATGTGTTTATTGAGCTTAAACAGAATATTTTACCTAAAATATTGGCAGACAAGCCTCAAGGCTACGTTTTTCGTGCATGGATTGCTGGTTGCGCCACTGGTGAAGAAGCTTATTCCATAGCCATCTTGTTGCACGAATTGATGGGTGAAGGTAATCAAGCGTTTACAACGCAAATTTTCGCGACTGATCTTGATGATGATGCCATTGCCACCGCGCGTGCGGGGCTTTATTTACCCAATATTGCCCAAGACATTTCACCAGAAAGACTGCGCCGCTATTTTATTCAAGAAGACGCTGGCTTTCGAGTTAAAAAAGAAATTCGAGAAATGGTGGTATTTGCCGTACAAAACGTCATTAAGGACCCCCCTTTTACCAAACTAGATTTACTCAGTTGCCGGAATTTGATGATTTACCTTGAGCCTATTTTGCAAAATAGGCTCATTCCGGTATTTAATTACTCGTTAAAGCCAGATGGCATTCTGATTATTTCACCCTCAGAAAGTATAGGCGGCCATACTGAGCTGTTTGATCCTATTCATCGTAAGTTTAAGATTTACCGTGCGGCACAAAGTTTAGCTTCAAAAAGAAAAATGTTAGCGACCAATTTCGCATGGGGCGCTACTACTACCCACAAAGCCATAGCAACAGAAGCCATTAAACCGACTGTGGCCAATTTTACAGAGTTGGCTAAACGCCTATTACTTAAGCTTTACGCCCCAGCTTCGGTGGTGACAGATTTAAAAGGCAATATTTTATATGTGCATGGTGAAACTGGCCAATACTTACGCCCAGCGCCTGGCCAAGCAAGCCTTAATGTTGTTGACATGGCGCGTGAAGGCTTGCAACTGCCATTACGCAATGCGATTCATGCTGCAGTTGATGGTGGTTTACCCACCATTAATAAAGAGCTGACGATTAAAACCAATGACGCTATTCACCTAGTTAATTTTAGTTTGCGGAAACAGCAGAGCCCAGAAGCTAACGAGAGCATTTTACTGTTAAGCTTTCAGGAGATTGCAAGCGTAGCCCCAAGCAAAAATAAGCCGCACTCTCGCAACATTGATAGTGGCGCACAGCAGCGTATTCAAGCGCTTGAGCTGGAATTGGCTAGCACCAGGGAAAGCTTGCAAGCCACCATAGAAGCGCAGCAAATAAGCAATGAAGAAATGCTCTCCAGTAATGAGGAAATGCAGTCTACCAATGAAGAAATGCAATCGACTAATGAGGAACTGGAAACGTCTAAGGAAGAGCTGCAATCAGTCAATGAAGAGCTTATTACCGTTAATGCTGAGCTACAAACCAAAATAGAGCAATTGTCTGATATGCAGAACGACATGAAGAATCTGCTAGACAACATCAGCATCGGCATTATTTTTCTAGATCAACACATGCATATTCGCCGCTTCACACGTGAGGCAAAACGCGCTTTTCGTTTAGCACAAACAGATATAGGACGTCATTTAGGTGATATTAAAAGTGATTTAATCGGCGACGAATTATTGCTGCCTGCACAAAATGTGCTGGATACGTTAGTGCCTTATGAGCGAGAAATGCAGACGCTCGATGGCGCGTGGTTTCTAGCGCGCATTCAACCTTATCGTAGCTTAGATAACGTGATTGATGGCGTCGTGCTGACCTTTACTGATATTGCCGAGCGTTTGAATGCGATAGCGCAGCACGAAGCTTTAGAAATGGCTGAAGGCATTGTAAACACGGTGCGCGAGCCGTTATTGGTACTCAATGGCGCGTTGCAGGTCGTGGCAGCCAGTCGCTCTTTTTACGAAATGTTTAAAGTGCCCGCCAATGAAGTGATGGCTAAATACATTTATGAGCTGGGTAATCAACAATGGGATATTACTGCCTTACGCAGTCTGCTGGAGGGCGTACTAAATCGCGGAGAGTCCTTTGAAAACTACTTAGTTGAGCATGATTTCCGAGCGGTTGGGCATAAAAAAATGCAACTCAATGCCCGCCGTATTGACAGTAAGATTGGGCATGCGCAGCTCATATTATTGAGCATGGAGGAAGTTAAATGAGCGACAAGCCAATAACGGCTAAAAATAAGGTCACTAATATTCAGCATGATAATCGGGCTGAAGCAGAAGCGATTCTGGCTAAGCAGCCAAGCACTAAATATCCAGATATTAAAAATCAAGTTACTCGTTTAGCCGAAACAGCCAGCACTGAAGAAATATTGCATGAGCTACAAGTACATCAAATTGAGCTGGAAATGCAAAATGAAGCCTTACGACAAGCACATATTGCCTTAGAAGAATCACGTGATCGCTATTTGGATCTATTTGAATTTGCCCCAATAGGCTACTTTACGCTCAGCGCTAGCGGCTTAATTACCGAGGTTAATTTTGCAGGTGAGGCCTTATTAAAAGCGGATCGGCAACAATTAATGGGCCGGCCTTTGTCTAAATACATTGCGCCTGAGGATAGCGATCAATTTTACCTGCGCCTAAATCGTGACGAAGTGCGACAAAGTTACGACATGCATATAAAGCGTGAAAGCGAGATTAAATGCTGCGTGCATGTAGATGCGTTGCGCATAAAAAAAGACGATGGCACGCTGACTTTTAGAATGACGTTAACCGACATTAGCGAAAATAAGCGTATGGAACAAGATTTACGCATTGCGGCTTGTGCTTTTGAGGTGCAGGAAGGCGTTGTTGTTGCGGATAAACAAAGTAAGATTATTAGAGTAAACCAAGCTTTTTTAAAATTAACGGGCTACCATACTGACGACGTTATTGGCCAAAATGCTACGTTTATACCTGTGGAACAACCCTCTTCAACGTCTTTTAAATCAATTATTGAGCGCGTTAGTCCACTTAAATACTGGCAGGGAGAGGTGCTGAGCCGTCGAAAAAATGGTGCTATTTTTCCATGCTTAGCCTCAGTGACTGCTGTGCTGGATAATGTAGGGCGCACCAGCCATTATGTAGCTTGTTTTTATGATATTACCTTACAAAAACACGCTGAGAAAATTTTGCTAGAGGCAAAAGAGCGCTTAGAACTAACCATAGAAAAAACTACCGATGAATTAAGCAGCGTAAAAACCGAATCTGAAGAGGTCAATACTGCGCTGAAAGTATTAATAAAGATGCGTAATACTGAAAGTACCAGCACTAAAAGCCTGTTAAATGATGAGCTTAATTTAGAGGTTTTACCTTTTCTAGAAAAACTAAAACATGGTAATCAAGATATTAAGCAAGTACGACTAGTTAATGCGCTTGAAGCGAATCTGCTGCGCTTAGCAAGCACTTACGGAAGACCTACCACCATCAGCGCATCATATAAAAGCCTAACGCCTAAAGAAATTCAGGTCGCCGCTATGGTTAGAGAAGGTTTTTCAACCAAAGCCATTGCATCAACCTTATCACTTTCACCTGAAACCATTAGTATTCACCGAAAAAACATCCGCAGAAAAATTGGCCTAGGCAGTAAAGATAAAAACCTTCGCAGCCATTTGATTGCCTTTGATAATACCTAAAGCTTCTCATTAAATTAGCAACCCAAATAACCATGAGTAAAATAACGATTAATGGTCAATAACTACAACCATGGTTGCAACCATTTATCACCCATTCCTTTCATCCTCATACGACCGTGCTTCCATACTATTATCCGGAATACAGGTTTGTATGTTTTATAGTTTAGTACGAATCTAATGACAACAGTTAAGCGCAGCAAGTAAAGCTACGAGAGTGAAGCTATCGAAGTGAAGCTATGGAAGTGAAGCCATAGAAGTGAATTTCTAAAAGTAAATCTCTAAAAGTTAAATTCATACCCTAAAGAAATCGGTTAAAAATCCAGCGGATTCACATCAACCGCCCATCGGACCTTCGCCGCAATCGTTTTTCCCCGTAACTGACCAACCAAATTTTTCAGTAAATGCTGTAGCACTGGGCGGCTGGTCGCTTGCATTAACACATGACCGCGCTCCATGCCCTTTAAACGCTCCATTTGCGGACGCACTGGATCGTACACCAATACTTGGTCAGTCAAACTGCGCGCCAAGGCAAAAGCGTGCTGCAAAAATTGTTGCACCAGCGCATAATCATTCGCTTCTGCACGCAACAAAGCGGTAAAAACATAGGGCGGAAACTGCACTTGCTCGCGCTCTAGCAACAGAGAATTAGCGTAAGTGACGTAATCTTGCGTGCGCAAAGCATTAAACAATTCATGCTCAGGAAACTGCGTCTGAATAATCACCTGACCCGCTTTATCTGCCCGACCAGCGCGACCAGCCACTTGCATCAACTGGGCAAACAGGCGCTCACTCGCACGAAAATCTGGGCTATGCAGCGCACTGTCGGTATCGACCACGCCCACTAGCGTTAAATTAGGGAAATCATGGCCTTTGGCGAGCATTTGCGTGCCAACCAAAATGTCAATTTCCTGATTGTGTACTTTATCTAAAATTTCTACCAAGGCGTCTTTACGGCTGGTGCTATCGCGATCTACCCTAGCAATTCTGGCCGTTGGCAGTAGTTGCGCCAGCGTTTGTTCCAGCCTTTGCGTGCCGTGACCAGTCGGGTGCAAATCGGCATTGCCGCAGCTCGGGCATTGATTAGGAATTTTTTGCTCATGCCCACAATGATGACAACGCAATTTTCGCTGTCCCAAATGCACAACCAACTTGCTACTGCAACGCATACAAGGCGCTATCCAATGGCAAGCCGAGCATAATAAAACTGGTGAATATCCACGCCGATTAATGAACAATAAACTTTGTTCTTTACGCGCCAAACGTAATTTGAGCGCGGCAATTAACTGTGGCGTTAAGCCCTGCTGTAAGTTAACTTTGGTCGTGTCTATGCAATCAATATGCGGCAATTGTGCGGCGCTTACCGCACGCTGATTTAGGCTAAGTAAATTGTATTTATTGCTTTGTGCTTGACTGATTTGCGATTTGATAGCGGTGGCGTTATACCAGCTCTCAAGCGCAGGCGTGGCCGAACCTAACACCACGGGAATATTCAGCCGCTTTGCCCGCACCAAGGCAACATCACGCGCGTGATAACGCATGCTATCTTGCTGCTTGTACGAGCTGTCATGTTCCTCATCAATAATAATGAGCTTTAAATTCGGCAAAGGCGTAAAAATAGAAAGCCGCGTACCGATGACAATTTTGGCTGCGCCAGATTGCGCTAATTGCCAATGATGTAAGCGCTCGCTCTCGCTAAGGTTACTGTGTAAGCTGACTAGCGGAAAATTAGGCAAGCGGCTACGAAAGCGCGCCTCCAACTGTGGTGTTAAATTTATTTCTGGCACCAGCACTAATACTTGCGCGTCTTTATTCTGTAGCACGTGCTGCATTAGGCGTATGTAAACTTCAGTTTTACCGCTACCGGTAATCCCATGCAACAACCAAGCTTTAAATGCTGCTGCATCTTGAACAATCTGCGTTACTGCTGAAGCTTGCTCTGGGTTGAGTTCTGGTTCTTTGGCAGAGGCTGTCGCTAGCGCAACAGCCAAGGTTTTAACACCCGCCTGCACTTGTAAACTGCTCGCCCAACCGTCTACCACCAATTGCTTTGCTACTTTACGTGCGCTGCTAGAAATTTCGTCTAGCGCGGCTTCTGTCAGCGATTCGCTCGCTTGCAAAGCCGCCAATACACGACGCGTGACCAACTGCTTTTTAGGAATGGTTTCAATCTCCAGCTGCCGACCTAAGTCTGTCAGCTGATAGGCATATTGCTTACGTGACACAGCCGGTGTAATTTGCCTTAAGCGAGCGGGCAAAGCCGACAATAAAGCTTGGCCATATGGATATTGGTAATAATCCGCACTAAACTTTACTAAACTCAACGTTTCGGCATCAATCGGCAATTCTTCACTAAATATTTGCGTGACTAGCTTTAGTTTTTCAATGGCAAACTCGCTGGTATCCGCAGTGCCCACCACCACGCCTATTTGGCTGCGCCGGCCAAACGGCACTAATACGCGCTGACCAATTTTAGCCACTTTACCGCCGCTCAAGTAATCAAATATGCGATCTAACGGTACGTCTAAGGCAATTTTTAGGATGGGTTTTGGCAATTATTTTAGGGCTTATTAAAAGGTTTATTTAGGCTTAGCCATTTGATTATCAAACAATAAAAGATAGTAAGCAATAAAAGACAATAAACAACGATACACGGCAAACAAATATAAAACAGCGCGCCAGTTAGGTTAAAATAGCACCCTTAAATATTTACTTAAGCACATATTTGTTTTGAAAGCACATCTTACCCAATTACTGGCCATTGCCGCAAAAACTATTATTCAAAAAAATGGCGCGCCAGAGAGTACGGAGTTTAACATTTCTCTTGAGCGTCCGAAATCTGCTGAGCATGGTGATTTTGCTACCAATCTGGCATTGGCATTGGCTAAACCGCTAAAACAAAATCCACGCACGATTGCCACGCAAATCATTGAAGCTTTACCTGCCAGCGAATATATCGCTAAAACTGAAATTGCCGGCGCCGGTTTTATTAACTTCTTTTTAAGTGCGCAATCTCAACAAGTAGTGGTAAAAGACATTCTAACTGCTGGCGCGCAATATGGCCGCAATAACAATGGCCAAGATGAAAATGGCAAGCCGCAAAAAGTACAAGTGGAATTCGTTTCAGCCAACCCAACTGGCCCATTGCATGTGGGTCATGGTCGTGGCGCGGCAGTTGGTGATTGTTTAGCGCGTTTGCTCGATGCTAATGGCTGGGATGTCACGCGTGAGTTTTATTATAACGATGCCGGTGCGCAGATTGATAATCTGACTATTTCTGTATTGGCTCGCTGCAAAGGTATTGCCGTTGAACATGAGAGTTTTCCTGAAAACGGTTATCGCGGTGAATATATCAACGATATTGCCGCTGCTTATTTAGCCAAGCATACCGTAGTGGCGGATGATATTGAAGTCACGGCTAGCGGCGACATTAACAATCTTGAATCTATGCGTAGTTTTGCGGTAGCGTATTTGCGTCACGAGCAAGATTTAGATTTAAAAGCCTTTCAAATTGAATTTGATGTGTTTTCACTAGAAAGCGCGCTATATGCCAACGGCAAAGTAGAGCAAACCGTACAGGCCTTAATTAACAGCGGCCATACTTACGAGCTGGATAATGCGCTTTGGCTTAAAACCACAGACTTTGGCGATGACAAAGACCGCGTTATGCGTAAGAGTGATGGTGGCTACACTTATTTTGTGCCTGACGTTGCTTACCATGCTGATAAATGGAATCGTGGCTTTGTGCGTGTGATTAACGAGCAGGGCGCGGACCATCACAGCACCATTACTCGCGTACGCGCAGGCTTGCAGGCTTTAGATGTAGGCATTCCAGCCGCTTGGCCTGATTATGTATTGCACCAAATGGTGACGGTAATGCGTGGCGGTGAAGAAGTAAAACTGTCTAAACGTGCTGGCAGTTATGTGACCTTGCGCGATTTGATTGAAGAAGTTGGCTGTGATGCCACGCGTTACTTCTTGGCAGCACGTAGATCCGATTCACAATTAGTGTTTGATATTGATTTAGCCCGCGCACAAACCAACGACAACCCTGTATTTTATATTCAGTACGCGCATGCGCGCATTTGCAGCGTACTGGCACAATGGTTAAATCAATCTGAGCTATTAAATCAAGATAACGCGGATATTACAAAGCTAAAAGATGCAGATTTAAGCCCGCTGACTAATCCGCATGAAACGGCATTAATGCAGCGTTTAAGCACTTATCCTGAAACGGTGGCTAACGCAGCAACAGAGTTAGCACCGCACGTGATTGCTAATTATCTAAAAGAACTCGCCAGCGATTTACATAGTTATTACAATGAATATAAGTTTTTAATCGATGATGAAGCCCTCAAACTTGCACGCTTAAGCTTAATTAGCGCGACACAGCAAGTCCTTAAAAATGGTTTAGATTTACTTGGCGTTGCCGCCAAAGAAAGAATGTAAGGAATAAATTAGCGATGAGTAGAGATTACAAACCAAGCCCTGAACGGTCAAAGCCAACAAAAAAAGGGAATCCTTTTGTAACGGGTTTGTTGATAGGTTTTTTACTAGGTGTTGCCGCATCTCTGAGCGTAGTGATGTATATCAAAGGTGGCGAAAGCCCATTTGCTAATCAGTCTAACCCTGACACTGGTAAATCTATTTCAGATAAAATTCAAGATAACGCTAAAACCGATGCAAAAGCGGTGGACGCGGACAGTAGTGCATTGCCAACTGATGCCAATCCGAATGTACCTGATGGCAACGCTGCTGGGAATAAAGATGATAAGACTCGCTTTGATTTTTATACTATTCTTCCAGGTATTGAGAGCAAAGTAAGTAAAGAAGAAGAAAGTAAGCTTAAAGAAAACGCTCAAGAACAGGTTGTTCAAAAAAATTACTATTTACAAGTAGGTGCTTTTCAAACCAGCGAAGAAGCCGACAATATGAAAGCTAAATTAGCCCTACAAGGCTTTGAAGCTTTAGTACAAACTGCCATCATTCCAGACAAAGGTGTGATGCACCGTGTGCGTGTTGGCCCGCTAAAAGATTTAGAGCAAATCAACAAAACAAAAACAGATTTATTAAACAATGGCTTTAAAGCTGACTTAATTAAAGTTAATAGCGAAAACCAATAGGATTTATGACGGTCCATCGTCTATTTGCTTGATACAATTTAGCATGATTGCCAGCCAAATT
>CAIYLB010000062.1 GCA_903926935.1 uncultured Pseudomonadota bacterium | reverse complement strand
GTTATGCCGGTAAACAGCTGAATATGGATGGTGCCATGACCTTTAATGTATTTAATGGCACTATCGGCATGGATAATTTAAAAATTGACGATCCTTTAGGCGTGGTGCCTCGATTACATGCTGATTTATTGATGCGTAACTTGGATTTAGGCGCGTTAACACGCACTTTTAGCTTCGGTGATATTGAGGGTAAGCTCGACGGCGACGTTAAAAATATGGTGTTAGAAAACTGGAAGCCGGTGTATTTGGATGCTTCAATACAGACCAGTAGTGGTAAACACCTGAAGAAAATATCTCAGCGTGCAGTGGAAAATATTACCGCATTAGGTGGCGAGGGTACAGCGGCGGCGCTACAACGTACTTTTTTGCGATTCTTTAAAGAGTTTAATTACGATAAAATTGGCTTGAGCTGCAAATTACGGCAAGATGTATGTGAAATGGGCGGGGTGGAGTCAACCCCAACCGGGTATATTATCGTTAAAGGTAAAGGTATTCCATCCGTCAATGTGAATGGCTTTACGCAGCGTGTGAGTTTAGAAGATTTATTGGGTAGAATTAAACGCATCACTGATAGCAATAGTAAGATGATTGTTAAGTAGATGTTTTTAAAAATTAAGGTTAAAAAATTGAAATTGAATGTCAGTCGATTGACTAGAGGAATTATATGAAAAGTACTTTAAGTTTATTAGCGCTTAGTATTAGTTTAACGGCTGTTTTAACGGCTTGTGTCACCATTAACATTTACTTTCCTGCCGCAGCCGCAGAAAAAGCCGCGGACAAAATTATTGATGAAGTTTGGCAACTAAAAGACGGTGTGGCAATGCCTGCTAACAAAGCGCCAGAAAAAACGACAGAAAAAGTAATAGACCCCCCTGCGAAATAATTTCGTCATCCTATTTTAGGAAACATCATGTTTAGAGAAAACAATATGCAAAAAATTATTTTTAGTTTGTTACTGCTACTCAGTTTATTTAATAGCCGTTGGGTGAATGCCGCCGCAGATTTGGACGTGAACACACCGGCCATTTCGGCCATTAAAAGTAGCATGCAGAACCGTCATGCACAATTAGCCGGACATTATGCCAGCGGTGCAATAGGCTTAACTAAAGATGGTTTAATTGCGGTACGCGATGCAACTGCCCTGCCGTTAAAAGATAGACAAGGCATTAACGCGCTAGTAGCGGCTGAAAATAGCGACCGGAATGCCCTTTATAAAGAGGTTGCGGCTGGTAACGGACATCCTGAATGGCAAGGTGAAGTACGTAATATTTTTGCTGGTCGCTGGATAGATAAAGCCCAAAGTGGTTGGTATTTTGAGCAAGATGGCGGCTGGGCCAAAAAATAATCTATTCCATTTTTAAGAAAAAACATTCATGACAGCAACGCTCGCATTTCATATTAAGACCATTCCTGATACTGATGGACTGCGCATTTTGTACGATTTGCCGCAAGATACTTCGGCGAAAGATGTGGCCAATATTGCCTATCATCAAGCTCGCCAGCAGCATGGCACAGAATTTTTACCCTTGTACCAACAGCGTATTTGCGCGATTTCGTGTGCATTACGAGCAGGTGAAAGTTTAAAAGTTTGGAGTTTGGCTAGCAATAACGCGCCTGAAGCTGAAATTATTCAAAGTTTTTTTGCTGTTATAGACCAATATAAGCCGCAAATAATCTCATGGAATGGTAATGCTTTTGATTTGCCGGTGTTGCATTATCGCGCACTGATACATGGCGTTAACGCAAGTGCTTATTGGGCTTTATACGGAGTGGATATAGGCATTAATGGCCATAGTCCTGCCTGCCACCTAGATTTAATGGCTAAGTTGGACGCGTTTAGCCACCATACCAATGCAGGACTGAATGACTTGGCTAAATTGTGCGGTTTTTCTGGCCAGTCGAGTTTGGATGGCGCTAAACTGTGGGATACTTACAAAGTCGGCGGCATTGATGCTATTAGAGCCGATGGTGAAGTCGCTGTGACGAACATACAATTGCTCTATTTACGCTTTCAGCTTATGCGCGGGCAACTTAGCCACGCCGCTTACGAGGCCGAAATAAAATTACTGGCTTAAGTTACTTGATCAAATTACTGGCTTAAGTTACTTGATTAATTTGCTAGATTAAGTCGCTGGGCCAAGCTCGCTTGCTTCAAGCACAAATTTCCGCCTAAATACGAATAATATTGCTCTTATAATAGTGCTGACATTATTTGCAGCATAATGCGTTAAAATCTCAACTTCTTTGAAATTCAGGTTTTTTCATGGCACGTCGTTCTAGAAATCGCAATCAAGTCCCCGTTATTCCAGAAACCAAGCAGGCAATTATTGAATCGCTTGACCAAGAAGGCCGTGGAGTCACGCATTTAGAGGGTAAAACTATCTTTATCGACGGTGCTTTGCCTAATGAAAAAGTCACCTTTCAATCGCACCGTATCAAACCGAGCTACGAAGTGGCGAATGTGGTTGAGGTGCTCAAACAATCTAACCAAAGAGTGACGCCTAAATGTAAGCATTATGGTTTATGCGGCGGGTGTAAATTACAGCATTTGGATTTTTCTGCACAAGTAGCGGCAAAACAAAGGCTACTGGAAAATGATTTAACGCATATCGGTAAAGTTAGGCCGGACAATATTCTGCCGCCGATTTACGGCCCAATTTGGGGTTATCGCCATAAGGCCCGTTTAAGCGTTAAATATGTCGATAAAAAGCAGCGTGTGTTGGTTGGCTTTAACGAAAAAGCCACGCGTTATGTGGCAGATATGAATAGTTGTGAAGTATTAGTGCCTGAAGTTTCAGCCTTAATCGAGCCCTTGCAAGGCATGATAGTGCAATTGAGTATTCGAGATAAATTGCCGCAAATTGAGCTGGCCGTAGGCGAAGCCCAGTCAAATGAAAAGCCTGAAGCCCACTCAAATAAAGAGTCTGAGGCGCAATCCAGCAATGAAGGCTTGCCAGTTATTGTATTGATTTTTCGCATTATGGCACCGCTAACGGTAGAAGATGAAGCGCATCTAAAAACCTTTGCTGATACCCATGCAGTGCAAATTTGG
>CAIYLB010000061.1 GCA_903926935.1 uncultured Pseudomonadota bacterium | reverse complement strand
TGATTCAAATTTGGTATCGTTGCAACATTTTGCAGCATAAAAGGCACTAAGTTGATTTTGTGTTGTTGGCTTAAATCACTAAAAGTTTGGCTAAATTTTGTCGAATATTTTGTACCGTAATTCGGTGGTATTTTCATCCCCAATAGTAGTACTTTGGCATTTGATTTTTCACTTAGGCTGATCATGCTGTTTAGGTTATTCGCCATTTCTTGAATAGGCAAACCACGTAGACCATCATTTGCACCTAAAGCTAAAACAACAATATTGGGCTTAAATTTCGCAAGTGTTGCGGGTAACCGACTTAAGCCGCCGCTGCTGGTTTCGCCGCTTATACTGGCGTTAACAACTTGGTAATGATTATTTTTGTCGTTAAGCTTGTTTTGCAATAATGTTGGCCAGCCTTGTTGTTGTGATACGCCATATACGGCCGATAAGCTATCGCCATAAATGAGGATTTTAGGATTATCTGCCATGGCAGGCAAACAAAATGCAACGAAATAGAAACCTAATAGCCTAAGTGATAGGCATTTAAACCTTAATAAAAAGCGAAAATACATTGATGCAACAACCTCCAGTTATTCAAGCGCCAGTCATTCAGGTGCCAGTTATTAATGCAAAAGACATTAAATACAATTTCACTAGCCATGATAACCAAATTCGCATATTGGCAGGATTAAATTTAAGCATTACTGCCGGCGAACAGGTGGCCATTATTGGCAGTTCAGGCTCAGGAAAATCCACGCTATTGAGTCTTCTGGCGGGCTTAGATATACCAACTAGTGGAAGCGTTCAAATTAATAATAGCCCGTTTAGTAGCCTAGATGAAGATGGTAGGGCGGCGGTGCGTGCGTCCACAATGGGTTTTGTATTTCAATCTTTTCAGTTGTTGCCATCGCTGACAGCGTTGGAGAATGTAATGTTGCCGCTACAATTAAAAAATCAGCCCAACGCTAAAGCCTTAAGTTTAGAGGCGTTAAATAAAGTTGGCTTGAGTGCGCGAGTACAACATTATCCCAAACAACTCTCTGGTGGTGAGCAGCAGCGCGTGGCTATTGCCCGTGCCTTTGCAACGCAACCGGCGATTTTATTTGCCGATGAACCTACTGGTAATTTGGATAATAGCACTGGCCAAATGATTGTTGATTTGCTATTTGAGATGAATGCGCAGGCGGGTACCACGCTAGTGTTAGTCACGCATGATATTCATTTAGCGCATCGTTGCCAGCGCCAGCTCAGATTGGAAAATGGCATATTAACTGAGCTCACTAAAGTGACTGAATCAGCCGCGTTGACTCAGTCATGAGCTTATCTTTTAGATTAGCCTGGACGCAAACTTTAAGCCTGTGGCGGGCAGGCGCTTTACGTGTATTGGTATTTGCTCTAGTGTTGGCCGTTAGCGCAATTACAGCCGTTGGCTTTTTTACCCAACGTGTAGAAACCGCACTTAATCAGCAAGGCGGCTTATTGCTGGGTGGTGATATTGTTTTATTATCAGATCATGTGATCGACTAAAAATTTGAAAAAAATGCTGTTTCACTAGGCATTGATGTTGTCAAAACCTATGAATTTGTCAGTATGGTGGTCTTTGGTGAAACTAGTCAACTGGCTGAAATTAAAGCGGTAGGGCTAGGTTTTCCACTACGTGGTGATCTGACTGTAGGCCAAACGATTAATGAAACTGGCCAAGTTATTAAGTCTGCGCCTAAGCTTGGCGAAGCTTGGTTGGAGCCAAGACTGGCCACATTATTAAATCTAAAAATTGGCGATGTGCTTGAAGTGGGTGAGCGAAAATTACGTATTAGCGCAATTTTGCTCCATGAGCCTTCTCGTGGTGGTGATATGTTTAGCTTTGCGCCACGCTTAATGATTAATGCCGCTGATTTACCTGCAAGCAAGCTTATTCAAATTGGTAGCCGTGTTAAATATCAACTTTTACTGGCGGCTGATCCGCAAAAAATAAGCCGATATTTTGAGCAGACTAAGTCGCAATTAGGCCGTGGTGAAAAAATTGAAGACGTTCGCAATGCACGCCCAGAAATTAAACTGGCATTAGACAAGGCGCAACAGTTTTTAGGTTTATCCGCCATGGTGAGCGTTATTTTGGCCATGGTGGCAATGCTACTTTCTAGTTTACCTTACATCAAACAAAGCCTGGATACCGTTGCATTGATGCGCTGTTTTGGCGCTTCTAAAAACACTGTGCTTCAGGTGCTAGCGATACAAACACTGCTGATTGCATTTTTTAGTGCCTTGTTTGGCGTTGCATTAGGTTTTATCGGCCAATTTGGTTTGGCGCAATTGGCTGGCAGTCTATTTTTGGAGATTTTACCGCCAGTTTCTGCCGCACCAATTTTTGTTGGTATTATTGCCAGCATCAGCATGATGTTCGCCGTGGTGTTGCCGCACGTTTGGCAAATGCGAAATTTAACCGCCATGAATATTCTTCGTCGCGAAACGCTTAAGCAAACCAGTGCTAACCAAGCTAAATTTTTGCCTGCGGCATTGGTGATGTGCGGTATGGTTTTTTGGCAAGCGCGCGATGCAACACTGGCTTTTTCTACTATTTTGGCTTTGTTGTTACTGTGTGTTGCCATTATTGTTTTTTCATATGTGCTGGTGAATTTAGCAAGCCGGCTATTTAATTTATCTACAAAAAACCAATCGCTTAATGATGTAAAGCTTGGTGTACTTGGGCTAAAGCGCAGGTTTGCCTTATCTACCGTGCAAATGATTGGTTTTAGTATGGGCTTAATGGTGCTGATATTGCTGGCCTTAATCCGTGGAGATTTAATTCGTAACTGGCAGGCTTCATTACCCTTAGATGCACCGAATCGTTTCGTGATTAATATACAGCCTGCACAAATCAATGGGCTTAAGCAATTTTTTGCGCAGCAGAAGATTGACCATGCAACGATATTTCCTATGGTGCGCGGTCGCTTAATCAGCAAGAATGGTGAAAATGTTGCCCAAACGCAATGGTCAAATGAGCGTGCAAAACGCCTTGCCGAACGTGAATTTAACTTGTCTTGGGCGGCAAAGATGCAAAGTGACAATAAGCTAGTTTCTGGCCGTTGGTGGACAGCGCAAGAGTATGGTCAGCCATCTCTTTCACTAGAGCAAGATTTAGCTAAAACGCTAGGTATTCAACTAGGCGATAAGCTTTTGTTTGATGTTGCGGGCAGTCCATTAACGCTCACCGTGACTAGCTTAAGAAAAGTCGATTGGGACACCATGCGGGCCAATTTTTTTGCAGTAACGCCACCTGGGGTGTTGGATCAATACGCCGCGAATTACATTAGTAGCTTTCATCTGCCTATAGGAGCTGATGCGCCATTGAATCAATTGGTCCGAGAATATCCAAACTTGACCGTGATAGATGTTGCGGCCTTGATGCAGCAAGTACGCGGTATTATGCAAAAGATGAGTAGCACCATTGAATACGTATTCGCTTTTAGTTTGATTGCGGGTGTGGCAGTGTTATACGCCGCATTGGTTGCAACGCGAGAAGAGCGTATTGCCGAGGCTACACTTATGCGAGTATTTGGCGCCTCAAGACGTCAAGTTGCGATTGCTTATGTGGCAGAGTTTGCCTGCATCGGTTTTATTGCGGCATGTGTGGCGGTTATTGCCGCTAACTTGTTAGCTTATTATTTGAGTGCGACTATTTTAAATATCCCTTTTCAATTCAATATTACGCTTGCTATTAGTACCCTGCTTGCGGCAACAGCGCTTATTCCTTTAGCGGCTTGGTTGGGGTTACGCGGATTTTTAAATATTCCGGCAAGGCAGCTTCTGAACAGCATTTGACGCTTATGGTGGTTGTATGCAGCCAATCGCTGGTTGTATGCAGCCAATCT
>CAIYLB010000060.1 GCA_903926935.1 uncultured Pseudomonadota bacterium | reverse complement strand
TGCAAAAATTTCAGCATGATACTGCCTAAAATCAAATACATCTTGAGTGAACAACTCAGCAGGGCATTTGAGCCCTAGCAATTTGCATGGTCTGGTATTTAATTCCCACTCAATCGCATCTAAATCTTCTTGCGCTAAAGACACTCAGTTATTCACCTCTAGATACGTACTGCGTAAGCAGACAAATCGTATTTTCTTAATACCATGCTGCCACGGGCTGTGTGGGTCAGCGAAGTATAGTTTAACCCCGGTGTTTCTCGTTAACTCAGCATGCCTTGCCATCTCTCGCCCCTGATCATAAGTCATCGATAGTCGTTTCTACCCTTCGATGCGGTTAAGCCCATGGCTAAATCCATTGACTGCTGATGCTGCTGTCGCACTTTCCATCTTGGCTAACACGGTATGTAATGGTCTAATTTTACGAGACACTTTCTTAGAGGTTATAATTAACTTTAAGAGGTGTAAAAATGAGCAAAGCAAGAAATCAATTCACAACAGAATTTAAGCAAGAATGTGTCAACTTAGTCGTTAATCAAGGCTATGGTATTGCGCAAGCAGCCAGTGCTATGCAGGTTGGTTTATCCTCCATGCAGCGTTGGGTTTGGCAATATAAACAAGAAATCAAAGGTGTTACGCCACTTGCGCGTGCCTTCACGCCAGAACAGCAACGCATTCAAGCCTTAGAAGCTGAGAATCGGCAACTTAAACGAGACAATGATTTACTAAAAAAGGCTTCCGCCTTCTTCGCAATAGAAATGCAAGCGAGCAACAAATCATCGCGCTCAAACTGAAGAAGGCCAATTTTAACGTGACCGATATTTGTCGTAATCTCAAATGTGCACGTAGTAGCTATTATCGTCGAGTAATACCTAAAGCCATTAATGCTAGCGCAGTCAAACTGCGTGCCGCGGTTAGGCACATTCACGCAGATGTGCACGCCACTTATGGCAGTAGACGCATGCGCGTTGAACTCAACGCACAAGGTTTTGCTGTGGGACGTTACAAAGTACGTAGCCTCATGCAGGCCTTGCAACTAAAAGCCAAACGGCCTAAACAACACCGTTATCCAGAAACTGGCAAACCAAATGCGGTTGCGCCAAACAGCTTAAATCGTCAATTTAATCCAAGTAATAGCAACACGCATTGGACGGGTGATATTACTTATATTCGCACTAACCAAGGCTGGCTTTACTTAGCGATTGTGCTGGATTTATATTCACGGCGTGTGGTGAGCTGGGCATTTAGCAACCAACCTAATAGTGAGTTAAGTATCAGAGCCGTAAATTTAGCAGTGCAACTAAGGCAACCACGGCAATCGGTGCTATTCCATAGTGACCAGGGTGTTCAGTATTCCAGCGATGCGTTTCGACAAGCATTGGTGCAGCACAACATCACTGCCAGTATGAGCCGTCGTGGTAATTGCTTAGATAACGCGGTCACTGAGCGCTTTTTTAGAAGTTTAAAATCAGAAAGGGTAAATTACAAACAATACAAAACGAGGGCTGAGGGTATGGCGGATATTGCAGATTATATTGAATCGTTTTATAACCAAAAACGACGGCATTCAACATTGGGTAATATTTCGCCTGTAGAATATGAAGCGAGACAACAAAATATCTCTAACTAAGTGTCGCAGTTTATTGGACCATTACAAAGCCGCATTCACACGCATGACCAAGATATCGCCGATGAACTGTTCTCAACAGAAAGCAATGCCACCTCAGGTGTTATTAATATCAGGCTCAGACATGCAGATGGTCGCATTCGCTGTATAAAGGGTGAATACACTAAAACGATTAACACTGTAG
>CAIYLB010000059.1 GCA_903926935.1 uncultured Pseudomonadota bacterium | reverse complement strand
ATGATAGTATGCTTTTTGCATGCGAAAGTAGGTCACTGCCAAGCTATTTATTAGGCGAATTAACTGCAAAGTTACTTCTCCACAAAAACCCCCTCTGTGTGAATAGTGGGGGTTTTTTGTTGCGCGGGTGCGATGCGCATGGCGGTTCTCTTAAGTTTTGTAGCTGCAAAATTGGCCAATGTACATTTTTTTGTGTCGTGTTTTAGCTAAATTTAATTTGCGGAATAGGTATGCACAGCAGCTGGCTAGTAATTAATCTTAATTATTGGTATAATACTACGTGAATTTTTCGATGGGCTTTGTGCCCATTTTTTGTTTCTGCAACTTGCGTAATTTAGTTACACGGTTGTCGTAGTGTTGAGAGGTTAGGTAGCATGCTAGATTTGCATACAATGATAGAAACATCGGTCAACCAGTTGGGTTTCGATTTGGTTGATCTTGAGATTTCTAATCGCGGCAAAGTGTTGCGTGTGTTTATTGATAAGCAAAACCCTGTTGACATTAAAGATAGCGTAAATATTGATGATTGCTCTTTGGTGAGTAATCAGTTGGGTAATTTATTGGCTATTGAAAATGATATTGACTATGACCGATTAGAAGTTTCATCGCCGGGCATGGATAGAGTGTTAAGGAAAGAGGCTGACTTTACTCGCTTTATTGGTGAGCGTGCGACTGTTAAAATTCGCGTGCCTATCATTGAATTGGTGGTGAATGCAAAGTCTGCTGGTAAAGAAGAAACACTTACTAAGAAGAATTTTGTGGGTTTTATACGTGGCCTAGAGAGCTCTCAAGTATTGTTGGATTGTGACGGTGTGATTTACAAGTTAGCACTGACAAATATCGAGAAAGCGCGACTAAACCCGGTCTTTTAGTGTTGCTCCACTTAACAGTGGAAGCATAAGATTGTAAAAAGTAATTTTATAATAAAAATTGAATGAATTAAGGCAGTTAATCTGCAAATTTTAGTCGGAGATAGATGATGAGTCGTGAAATTTTATTGTTGGTAGATGCCTTGGCGCATGAAAAAAATGTGACTAAAGAGGTGATTTTTACCGCGCTAGAGCTGGCATTAGCTTCAGCTACTAAGAAAAAACATCATGATGATGCCGACGTGCGCGTTGCGATTGACCGTGAAACTGGAGAGTATGAAACTTTTAGGCGCTGGCAGTATGTTGAATATGACTTGTTAGAAAACTCAGCGTATCAAATAGATGAAGAAAGTGAGCATGCAAAAGGCTTAACTATTGGTGAATACTACGAAGAGCCGCTAGAAAGCATTGCCTTCGGACGCATCGGTGCGCAAGCTGCGAAACAGGTTATTCTACAAAAAGTACGTGAAGCAGAGCGTGAGCAAATATTAGAAGACTTCTTGGCGCGTGATGAAAAAATGGTCACAGGCGTCATTAAGCGCATGGAAAAAGGCAGTGCAATTATTGAGGTTGGCCGTATTGAATCTTTACTGCCTCGCGAACAAATGATTCCAAAAGAGAATCTGCGTGTTGGTGATCGTGTCCGTGCATTCTTATCACGAATCGAACGTGGCGGCCGTGGCCCACAATTGATTTTATCTAGAATTACACCTGATTTCTTGGTGCGCTTATTCGAATTAGAAGTGCCAGAGATTGAAGAAGGTTTGCTAGAGATTCGTGCTGCCGCACGTGATCCAGGTTTACGTTCAAAAATTGCAGTTAAAAGTAATGACCAGCGTATAGATCCAGTGGGTACTTGTGTAGGTATGCGTGGTTCACGCGTTCAGGCGGTGACCAGTGAGTTAGCTGGTGAGCGTGTAGATATTGTGCTTTGGAGCATAGAGCCGGCGCAATTCGTCATTAACGCAATGTCGCCAGCTGAGGTTGCTAGTATCGTCGTGGATGAAGACGCGCATAGTATGGATGTTGTGGTGGATGAAGAGCAATTGGCGCTGGCAATTGGCCGTAATGGACAAAACGTACGTTTAGCTTCTGAGCTTACCGGTTGGACACTAAATATCCTTACCGTTGATCAGGCTGCACAGAAAAACCAAGAAGAGTTTGCTGGCGTTAGTCAGCTCTTTATGGAAAAACTTGATGTCGATGCTGAAGTGGCAGAAATCTTGGTACAAGAAGGCTTTAGTACGCTAGAAGAAATTGCTTATGTACCGCTTGCTGAGATGAATGAAATTGATGCATTTGATGCGGATACTATTGAAGAGTTACGTAAACGCGCTCGTGCGGCTTTGTTGACAGAAGCGATTGCTAAAGAAGAAAAAGTAGACGAAGCGGCAGATGACTTGCTGACGATGGAAGGTATGGATGACGATACTGCGCATTTATTGGCATCAAAAGGCGTGCCGACCATGGATGATTTAGCTGAATTGGCTGTTGATGAGCTGGTAGAGCTTACTGGTATGGAAGCAGAACGTGCTAAGACATTAATTATGACAGCTCGCGCACCTTGGTTTAAATAAAACCGAGAATAGCGCAGCGTTTTAATCGACCTGTTGGCAAGTAGAGGTGAGCTATTCAGTTGAATTGGCTCACTTAATCAAAGTATTAAAAGTAATAAGCAGTACCGCTAGGCAATAAAGCTTAGGAAAAGAACACTGGAGCAACAAGATGGCACAAACAACCGTAGAACAATTTGCTGGCGAATTAAAGCTGCCAACAGCATTGTTATTAGAGCAGCTAAAGAGCGCAGGCGTGCATAAGTCAAACGCTGATGATCAGTTGAGCGAAAATGACAAAACTGCATTGCTTGACCATTTGCGTAAAGAACATGGCACCTTAGCCCCTAAAAATAAAATTACGTTGACGCGCAAATCTAGCACCGAAATTAAAAAAACGGATAACACCGGTAAGGCACGCACGATTCAAGTAGAAGTGCGTAAGAAACGTGTGATAGAGCAGCGTGATGATAATAATGTCAGTGAGCAAGATATCGCTGAGTCAGCATTTGTAGCTGAATCTTTAGATGTGCCAGCTGAGCCTATTGAAGCGATTGTTGAATTGCAGCAAGCAGTTGAAGCTAGCGTTGTTGAGGTGGCTGCGCTACCTGTTATCGCCGAAGTTGCTGCGGTTGTTGAAGTGGTGCCAATTGAAAAAGTGATTGCGCCGTTAGTGGTGGAAGTGGCGCCAGTGTTGGTTGAAGTCGCTAAAATCGAGCCTGAAGTAGAGGTAGTGAAAGCTGAGCCAGTTAAGGTGGAGCCAGTGACCGTGAAAACTATCAGCCGTAAAGACTTGCTTGGTGCTGATGAAATTGCACTACGCGAACATGAAGCGAAACGTCACGCCACTTTAGCCGCGATGCAGGCAGATGATTTACGTAAAAAACAAGAGTTAGTACAACGTCGTTTAGATGACGAGGCGAAAAAAGTGGCAGATGCAGAAGCCGCAAAAGTAAAAGCGACTAAGTTGTCTGAAGGTACATTACATAAGCCTGTAGTTAAAGAAGGGGTTGCAAAACCAGTTGCGGCTAAAGAAGCCAAAAAAGGTAAAGGCAATAACAAAGAGTGGACTGATGCTGAAAATAAAAAACGTGGCTTAAAAACACGTGGTGACACCAATGCTGGAAAACCAGGCTGGCGCGCGCCTAAAGGCAAGCATAGACATCAATCAGATGATGATTCACAGCATTCATTCAATGCGCCTACTGAGGCGATTGTTTATGAAGTATTGGTGCCAGAAACCATTACTGTGGCTGAATTAGCGCACAAAATGTCAGTTAAATCTGGCGAAGTGATTAAAGCCTTAATGGGCATGGGCATGATGGTTACCATTAACCAAGTGCTAGATCAAGAAACTGCCATTATTATCGTAGAAGAAATGGGCCATAAAGCCTCAGCGGCAGCACCTAATGACCCTGATACCTTTATTGAAGAAGCGGAACACGCGGCAGCGATTATAGAAGCGCGCCCTCCAGTGGTTACTGTCATGGGTCACGTCGATCATGGTAAAACGTCATTGCTAGATTACATTCGTCGTAGCCGTGTTGCTTCAGGTGAGGCTGGTGGTATTACACAGCATATTGGTGCTTATCACGTTGAAACGCCGCGCGGTATGGTGACGTTCCTAGATACTCCAGGCCATGAGGCGTTTACTGCCATGCGTGCGCGTGGAGCAAAAGCGACAGACGTGGTGATTTTGGTGGTTTCAGCAGACGATGGCGTGATGCCACAAACGATTGAAGCGATTCACCATGCTAAAGCGGCTGGCGTGCCGTTAGTGGTTGCCATCAACAAAATTGATAAGCCAGGTGCTGAGCCTGAGCGCGTGAAGCTAGAATTAGTGTCACAAGAAGTTGTGCCAGAAGAGTTTGGTGGCGAAGTGATGTTTAGAGAAGTTTCTGCTAAAACCGGTCAAGGTATCGATGAGCTGTTAGAAGCGGTACTTTTACAAGCCGAATTACTAGAATTAACTGCGCCAAAAAATACCCCTGCAAAAGGTATTGTGATTGAAGGTCGTTTAGATAAAGGCCGTGGTCCAGTAGCGACAATTTTAGTGCAATCAGGTACTTTAAAACGTGGCGATATGATTCTAGCCGGCTCTACTTTTGGTAAAGTCCGCGCGATGATGGATGAGTCAGGCAACGACATTAAAGAAGCTGGTCCATCAATGCCAGTCGAAATTCAAGGTTTATCAGATGTACCAAGCGCTGGCGAAGACATGATAGTATTGAATGACGAGCGTAAAGCCCGTGAAATTGCAAACTTCCGCCAAGGTAAATTCCGTGAAGTTAAATTAGCGAAACAACAAGCGTCTAAACTTGAAAATATGTTTGAACAAATGGGTGAAGGCGTAGTGCAAACACTAGGCTTAATCATTAAGTCAGACGTACAAGGTTCTTACGAAGCGTTGGCCACAAGCTTACAAAAACTATCGACTTCAGAAGTTAAAGTTAACATTATTCATACTGGCGTTGGTGCTATTAGTGAGTCAGATGTTAACTTAGCCGCAGCCTCTAAAGCGGTTCTAATCGGCTTTAACGTCCGTGCTGATTCTGGCGCACGTAAATTGATTGAAACACTAGGTGTGGATACACGGTACTACAATATTATTTACGAAGCGGTTGACGAAATTAAAGCTGCTCTAGGTGGCATGTTGCCGCCAGAACATAGAGAAAGCATGATTGGTACCGTAGAGATTCGTGAAGTATTCCGTATTTCTAAAGTGGGTGCGATTGCTGGTTGTTATGTACAAGACGGTATGATTAAACGTAATTCAAAAGTACGCGTGTTGCGTAATAACGTGATTATTCACACTGGTGAGTTAGATTCTCTAAAACGCTTCAAAGATGATGTTAAAGAAGTTAAAAATAACTTTGAGTGCGGTTTATCACTTAAAAACTTTAATGATATTGAAATCGGCGATTTGCTAGAAGTCTACGAAATCATCGAAGTAGCACGTACACTTTAGGAGTTCAATCAAGAATGGCTAAAGAATTCTCTCGAAGTCACCGTGTCGCTGAGCAAATGCAGCGTGAACTCGCTGATTTGCTACAGTTTGAAGTTAAAGATCCGCGCGTAGGCATGGTAACCATTACTGCGGTTGAAGTGACTGGTGATATGGCGCACGCTAAGATTTTTTACAGCGCGGCAAAAGCCAGTGATAGCACGCAGCAAGGTTTAGAAAAATCTGCTGGTTATTTACGTACGCAACTGGCTAAACGCATGTTGCTACGCACTGTGCCTATGCTGCATTTTGTCTATGATGCTTCAATCGATAACGGCATGATGATGTCAAAATTGATTGATGCGGCGCTTGCTTCAAAACCTGAAAAGTCGTAATTCATCTATTTAAATATCACGTAATAAAGTCCAAACTTTGCAGTTTAAAAGAATCAAAAAAAATATCAGTGGCGTGCTGTTGTTAGATAAGCCTTTAGGCTACTCGTCTAATCAGGCGCTACAAAAAATCAAGATACTTTATCAAGCCGCCAAGGCTGGCCATACCGGTACGCTAGATCCACTTGCGACTGGTTTGCTACCGCTTTGCTTTGGCGAGGCAACCAAGTTTGCCCACTTTTTAACCGATGCTGATAAAGTCTATGTGGCTACCGTTAAGTTAGGCATCACCACCAATACTGGCGATGCTGAAGGCGAAGTGTTATCTACCAAAGCCGTGAACGTCACTCAGGCGAAGTTTGAGCAAGCTTGCGCGCAATTTGTCGGTGAAATCAGTCAAATTCCACCCATGTATTCTGCTTTAAAGCACGAAGGTAAAGCGCTGTATGAATACGCCAGAGCAGGCGTGGAAATTGAGCGTGCGGCACGCGTAATTACAATTCACAGCATCTCGCTAAATAGCTTTGCCGATGACGTAGCGACCATCACTGTAAAGTGTAGCAAGGGCACTTATATTCGCACACTGGCGGAAGATATTGGAAATGTGCTCGGTTGCGGTGCGCATTTGATAGGCTTACGCCGTACCGCAACGGCGAATTACACTATAGCGCAGACCGTAACGATGGACCAGTTTGTGGCAATGTCTGAGAGCGAACGTGCTTTAGCGCTATTGCCACCAGACAGTGCGGTGCAATATCTACCGGAAATTATACTGGATGCCGACAGTGCGTTTTACTTACAGCAAGGCCAAGCGGTTTGGCAGAGCGGATTGATTCCCAAAGGCTTACTACGCCTATATACCGAACAAAAAGTATTTATAGGCTTGGGAGAGCAGCAAAGTGACGGAAAAATTATCCCGAGAAGACTTATTGTAGAGCGTACTTAGTTAATTTGGCTGACATAGTTAGCTTAATTAATTCGGACTAACTTGTTGTTTATTTATAGATTAAGATAATAAAAGATTGCTGAATCTATATTTAGTATCTATAATGCGCGGTTCATGCAAATGAATGCATTGGCGGTTAAGTAATATATGGCGCTGCCTTTACATTGACGCAAAACATCTAAATATTAGGATTAAGTTATGGCAACAACTGCAGCGGATCGCGCAAAAATCGTTAGTGAATATGCTCAAGGTGTAAATGATACTGGTAGTCCTGAAGTGCAAGTTGCGCTTTTAACTAGCCGTATTACTTATTTAACGGAGCATTTCAAAAGCAACAAAAAAGACCACCATTCACGCCGCGGTTTATTGGCTATGGTTAGTCAGCGTCGTAAATTGTTAGATTACCTTAAACGTGAAAGCGTTGAGCGTTATCAAACATTGATCGCGCGTCTAGGTCTACGTAAGTAATTGACTACCAATCACATGTACATAAAACAATTCGTTCTTTAACTGTTGTTTTGTGTGTGAAATAAAAAGCCGATAGCTCTGCATAAGCAGTGCCTCGGCTTTTTTGTTGTAAAAGATTTAACTAAGCAATTTTTCGTGCTGTGAGTGAATTACATGAATGGGTTGCATGCCCGGTATACATGATTTCATCAGAAAATTGCTGACATAAATCGATATTGTGCGTTTGCTATTGGGTTGTGAATAGCGAATATTAAATAAGAGAAAAGGATAAATAATGTTTAATAAAGTTAAAAAAAGTATTCAGTACGGTGCGCATGAGCTCACCATTGAAACTGGTGAAATTGCCCGTCAAGCAGACGGCGCGGTATTGGTAAGTTATGGTGATACTGTTGTTTTAGTCACAGTAGTTGGTAAAACAGCAGTTAAAGCGGGTCAAGACTTTTTCCCGTTGACTGTTGATTACATGGAAAAAACTTATGCGGCTGGTAAAATCCCTGGTGGTTTTTTCAAACGCGAAGGCCGTCCTTCAGAAAAAGAAACACTGACTTCACGTTTAATCGACCGTCCACTACGTCCGTTATTTCCAGAAGCATTTTTGAATGAAGTACAAATTGTTGCGACAGTGATGTCTTCAGATCCAGAAATTGATTCTGATATTCCAGCAATTATCGGTGCATCTGCAGCGATGGCAATTTCTGGTATTCCATTTTATGGTCCACTAGGTGCAGCGCGTGTTGGTTACATCAATCAAGAATACGTAATCAACCCAACTAAATCTCAATTATTAGAAACTGAGTTAGATTTAGTGGTTGCTGCAACAGAAACAGCGGTAATGATGGTTGAATCTGAAGCCAAAGAGCTTTCAGAAGAAGTCATGTTGGGCGCGGTAGTATTTGGTCATAACGCGATGCAATCTGTCATCACGATGATTAACGAAATCGTTGCTGAAGTGGGTAAAGATGCTTGGGATTGGTCGGCACCAGAGCCAGATACCGCACTAATTGAAAAAGTTGCGGCGATTGCTGCTGCTGATGTTAATGCCGCATTCCAAATTAAAGCTAAAGGCCCACGTTCAGCTAAGTTAGACGAAATTAAAAATCGTGTAATGAGCGAGCTTATTACTGAAGCGACTTCAACTGAAGATGCTAATAAAATTAAAACAGAGTTTTTTAATTTAGAAGCTAAAACAGTACGCAGCCAAATTTTAAATGGTGAGCCACGTATTGATGGTCGTGATACACGCACTGTGCGCCCTATTACTGTTCGCACTGGTGTATTGCCACGTACGCATGGTTCTGCACTATTTACTCGTGGTGAAACGCAAGCATTAGTGGTTGTAACGCTAGGTACAGGTCGCGACGAGCAAGTCATTGATGCGCTACAAGGCGAGTTTAAGGATCGCTTTATGTTGCATTACAACATGCCTCCGTATGCTACTGGTGAAACTGGTCGTGTTGGTACACCAAAACGTCGCGAAATCGGCCATGGCCGTTTAGCTAAACGTGCATTGTTGGCTGCATTGCCATCTGCTGATGAATTTGGTTATACCGTACGTATCGTGTCTGAAATTACTGAATCTAACGGCTCAAGTTCAATGGCTTCAGTATGTGGTGGTAGTCTAGCCATGATGGACGCTGGCGTACCTTTAAAAAATCATGTCGCTGGTATTGCGATGGGTTTGATTAAAGAAGGCAACCGCGTTGCAGTGTTGACTGATATTTTAGGTGACGAAGATCATCTAGGTGATATGGACTTTAAAGTAGCGGGTACAGATAATGGTATTACTGCTTTGCAAATGGACATCAAAATCACCGGTATTACTGCAGAAATTATGCAAGTGGCATTAGCGCAAGCTAAAGAAGGTCGCGCGCATATTTTAGGCATTATGAAAGCGGCAATGAACACAGCAAGTACTGAAATGTCAGCATTTGCACCACGTATTATCACCATGAAAATCAATCCAGAAAAAATCCGCGATGTTATCGGTAAAGGCGGCGCGGTAATCCGTGCGCTAACTGAAGAAACTGGCACAACGATTGATATTGAAGATGACGGTACTGTAAAAATTGCATGTACTAGCTCTGAAGCAGGTGCTGAAGCGCAACGTAGAATTGCCGAGATTACTGCAGAAGTTGAAATTGGTAATGTTTACGAAGGTACTGTGCTTAAATTACTTGATTTTGGTGCGATTGTGTCACTAATTCCAGGTAAAGATGGCTTGCTACACATTTCACAAATCGCACATCAACGTGTGAATGCTGTGAGTGACTTCTTAAAAGAAGGCGATGTGGTTAAAGTTAAAGTAGTAGAAGCTGATGAGAAAGGTCGCGTACGTTTAAGTATGAAAGCTTTAATCGATGCACCTGATGCCGAAGCTAAAGCTGAGACTGAAGCTGACGAATAGTCTTGCTGGTTATTATCAGTTCGGTCAGTAGTAGTTAAGCAAAAGCCCGCGAAAGCGGGCTTTTGCTCTTAATACCAAGCTTTGTAAACCTTAGCTTATAAGCACAGTAAGTTACTTAGCGACTTGCTTTTCGCGCATTTCATCAAGTGTTTTGCAGTCAATGCACAAAGTTGCAGTAGGACGTGCTTCAAGGCGCTTCAAGCCGATTTCAATACCACAACCTTCGCAATAGCCATATTCTTTGGTGTCAATGTTACGTAAGGTCTCATCAATTTTTTTAATCAACTTACGTTCACGGTCACGATTGCGCAATTCTAAAGTCATGTCAGATTCTTGACTAGCACGGTCGTTAGGGTCAGCAAACATAGTCACTTCATCTTGCATAGTGTGAACAGTTTTATCAATATCGTTACTTAATTCAGATTTCCAGTCATTCAAAATCTTACGAAAATGATTGAGCTGACTTTTGCTCATGTATTCTTCGTCAGGCTTAGGTTGATAAGGGGTAAATTGTTTTGCAATAACTGCTGCCATATTGTGTGCCCAATACTTAAAAAGGTACTTAAAAAGTGTTACTTTGAACTATTACGCTAAAATAAACGCTAAAAAAGTAGCATATGTTTGTAAAATTGCGCGTGAGTGTACACTGAATAAAGCTTTGATGCAAAGTCATCTGTTTTAATGTGCTAGTTGCTTGAATTATTTGATCAAACTACCTATTAGAGTTCACTCATCTCTAAAGCTAGTAGCGTATTCTCCATCAACGTTGCAACCGTCATCGGCCCCACGCCTCCCGGTACTGGCGTAATGAAGCCAGCACGTGTTTTCGCAATATTAAACTCAACGTCACCCGCAAGGCTGCCATCGGCTAAGCGATTAATACCAATATCAATCACAATAGATCCGGGTTTGATCCATTCGCCTTTAATTAAGCCGGGCTTACCGGCCGCCGCAACCACTAAATCAGCGCTTTTAATAAGTTTACCTAAATCTTTGGTATGCCTGTGGCAACTAGTAACAGTGGCGCCTGCTAAAAGTAGCTCAAGTGCCATTGGTCGACCTACATGGTTCGACACGCCCACAACAACAGCATCTAATCCCATTAAATTAACATTCATAGCACCCAGCATCTTAATTACGCCGAACGGTGTACAGGAGCGTAGCGTAGGCTGGCGCACGGCCAGTCTGCCTATGTTGTAAGGATGAAAGCCGTCTACGTCTTTAGCCGGGCTAACGCGCTCAACTATGTGCTCATCATTTATGTGCGCAGGTAATGGTAATTGTATGAGGATGCCATCAATACAGTTGTCAGCATTTAGTTGATCAATGAGCGCTAATAATTCCAGCTCAGTAGTTGAAGCAGGTAAATCGTAGGCAGTAGAGATTACGCCTACTTTTTCACAAGCTAAGCGTTTGTTACGAACGTAAATGGAAGAGGCTGGATCTCCGCCTACTAATATCACGGCCAATCCAGGCGCGCGCTTATTCGATTGAATGCGATTGTCGATTTTTGTTTTAATAGAATTTAAAAGGGTTGCTGCAATGGCTTTGCCATCAATTATTTGTGCTGTCATTGCTTAATTTTATATATTATTCAAAATAAAGTAACATTTTATCATATATCATTTGACCTACCCCTCAGTTTCCAGTATATTTCTGCGCTTCGGCGTGTAGCGTAGCCTGGTAGCGCGCCTGCTTTGGGAGCAGGATGTCGGGAGTTCGAATCTCTCCACGCCGACCAAATTTTTATGTCGTTGGATATAATGTATCTAGCGACATAAAGTAAAGTCAGCCCGAAAAATTATATTGTACCTTGGTATAAACCTTTGTAACCAATATCTGCCCGTAGCTCAACCGGATAGAGCACCAGCCTTCTAAGCTGGGGGTTACAGGTTCGATTCCTGTCGGGCAGACCAGTAATTTCAGTTTCAATGGTGGTTGTAGCTCAGTTGGTAGAGTCCAGGATTGTGATTCCTGTTGTCGTGGGTTCGAGCCCCATCAGCCACCCCATATCTTCTTCAAAATATGCCGTTTGTCCTTCTCTTGTCCTTTTGGAGAAGTTAATGGCGACCTTTCGCAAGCGTGCTAACGCATGGCAAGTAAGAATCCAACGTAGTAGTTATCCTGACCAATCAAAGTCCTTTAAGAGTCGTTCTGACGCCGTGGTATGGCGAGGAAGATAGAGTCAGGACTTGATAATGGCGTTATTCCTCAGCAAGTAAATGTAAACACTAAAGCTCTTCTCAAGGATTTGCTAGAGCGCTATAAAAATGAAGTAACTATTCATAAGAAGCATTCAGCCGCTGAAGCATATCGAATCAATTTTTGGCTGCGACATGCATTAGCTAACCAGCCTATATCCAGTATAAAGAGTTCAGACATAGCTAAGTGGCGTGAAGAGCTTGTCAAGCTTGGACGCTCACCTAATACCCTAAGACTAGAGCTTGCTGTGTTATCAAACTTATTCACTGTGGCTGCTAACGAGTGGGGATATGAGGACTTAACGAATCCAACTACAAAAGTTAAGCTCCCTAGGCTTCCTTCGGGTAGGTAAAAGTCGTTCCGAAGCAGAAACTACTATCTTTGCTGAGTTATTGACTCGGTATCTTAATGAAATCACCCCACGTAAAAAATATTCTTCGATTGAAGCCTATCGTATTAAGGCTTGCTTGAAATTCGATTTAGCCAAAATATTTGTTTCTAGTCTTCTGTTCTGCTGACTTTTCTAGTTGGAGAGACGTTCGAATTAAACAAGGCATATTCCTCCAATACTCAAGTTAGAGTTTGCAATTATTTTTCATTTATATTTTATTGCTAGAGCTTAGTTGGGGTTTGAATATTTAGAGAATCAAATGCATCTTTTAAGAGATCCTAAGTTACCTAATGGCAGAAGTCGCAGAGTGAGTGTTGAAAAGGTTGAAACCCACCTCTAGCCGATAGCGAGCAAGCTAGTCGGCTTTCTGTTAAGCTTTCAACTTTAAAATTAGTAAAATATAATCATGGCTCAATATGTAATGTCTATGCTCCGCGTGAGCAAAATTGTCCCTCCTAAAAAAACCATTATTAAAGATATTTCCTTATCTTTTTTCCCAGGTGCAAAAATTGGATTGCTAGGTTTGAACGGCTCAGGTAAATCTACCGTGCTGCGTATTATGGCCGGTGTAGATAAAGAATTTGAAGGTGAAGTACAGTGGCAACCTAATCTTTCAATCGGTTATTTGCCGCAAGAACCACAGTTAGATCCAGAAAAAACTGTGCGCGAAGAAGTTGAGTCTGGCATGGGTGAAGTCATGCAGGCACAAGCTAATCTGGAGGCGGTATACGCCGCTTATGCTGAGCCAGATGCAGACTTTGATCAATTAGCCGAGCTACAAGCGAAGTATGAAAACATCATTGCTGCCAGTGGTTCAGATTTAACCACGCAATTAGAGATTGCCGCAGATGCCTTACGCTTACCGCCTTGGGATGCAAAAATTGGCCCGCTTTCTGGTGGTGAAAAACGTCGTGTGGCCTTGTGTAAATTACTACTTTCTAAGCCAGACATGTTGCTACTAGATGAGCCAACCAACCATTTGGACGCGGAATCTGTGGAGTGGCTAGAGCAATATTTAGTGCGCTTCGCGGGTACCGTTGTGGCGGTTACACATGATAGATACTTTTTAGATAATGCGGCTGAATGGATTCTAGAGTTAGATCGTGGTCATGGTATTCCTTGGAAAGGCAATTACTCTAGCTGGTTAGAGCAAAAGCAAGCGCGTTTAGCCTTAGAAGAATCACAAGAATCGTCTCGTCGTAAAGCCTTGAGCACAGAGTTAGAATGGGTGCGTCAAAACCCTAAAGCACGCCAAGCCAAGAGTAAATCGCGTATTGCGCGTTATGAAGAGTTGGCGAGTGCCGAATACCAAAAACGCAATGAAACGCAGGAAATATTCATTCCAGCTGGCGAGCGTTTAGGCGACCAAGTGATTGAATTTAACAGCGTGAGCAAAGCCTTTAAAGACCGTTTATTGATAGATAATTTAAGCTTTAGCGTACCAGCCGGTGCGATTGTCGGCATTATCGGGCCAAACGGTGCGGGTAAATCTACTTTATTCAAAATGATTACTGGCAAAGAACAGCCAGATAGCGGTGAAGTGAAAATTGGTTCAACGGTAAAAATGGCTTATGTAGACCAAAGCCGTGACGAACTGACCAGTGGTAAAACCGTGTTTGAAGAAATATCTGGTGGTTTGGATATTTTAACGGTCGGTCGTTATGAAACGCCTTCGCGCGCCTACATTGGCCGCTTTAACTTTAAGGGCGGCGATCAACAAAAAATTGTTGGCCAACTTTCTGGCGGTGAGCGCGGCCGTTTGCACTTAGCTAAAACATTGATTTCTGGCGGTAATGTGCTACTACTAGATGAACCGTCTAATGACTTGGACGTGGAAACTTTACGGGCACTAGAAGATGCTTTGCTGGAGTTTGCCGGTTGCGTATTGGTTATTTCACATGATCGCTGGTTCTTAGATCGTATCGCCACACATATTTTAGCGGCTGAGGGCGATTCGCAATGGACGTTCTTTAATGGCAATTATCAAGAATATGAAGCCGATAAACGTAAACGTTTGGGTGAAGATGGCGCTAAACCTAAGCGTATTCGTTATAAGCCAATTACGCGTTAAATACCCACAATGTCATTCCTCGCTGAAGACCCTTGCGGTTTTGGCCGGTATGACGATTTAGGTTTTTACAGCCAATCCCAATCTAAGCGCTTCTTATGAGGCGCTTTTTTCATGGCAAAGTCCCACAAAAATGGTGGAATAAAACGCATGAGTCTTGCCACCCAGCCCATTTGCCAAGGAATCACCACGAAGCGGCGCTTATGTTCAATCGCATTGATAAACTTCGTAGCAGCCACATCAGCATCCATCAAAAACGGCATTTTATACTGGTTGATAGCTGTCATCGGTGTGCGAATATAGCCAGGCGCAATGGTCGTAACGGCAATATTATCTGTCGCCATTTCTACGCGTAAGCTTTCTAAATAGCTGATGGCAGCGGCTTTGCTGGCACTGTATGCGCCGGCGCCGGGTAAGCCGCGAATGCCAGCTACGCTGGCAATACCGACTAATTGAGCATTTTCACCTTGTTTAGCTGCAGCACGCATAGACGCAATAAATGGTTGAAAAGTATGCAGCAAACCTAGCACATTAATGTCCATCACGGCCTTAAAGGCGGCAATGTCTTCTGCATGTTCGGTAAGCGTGCCACAGCTTACTCCCGCGCAGGCGATTACCACATTTGGCGCGCCATAATGATGTATAAAATCCGCTGCTGCGCTGGCAACTGCATGGCTATCACGCACGTCTAGCGGGTAAATAGCGCATTGAATATTGTAGCGATTTTGCAGAATAGATTGTAGTTTTTGTAAGTGCTCACTACGTCTGGCGGCTATGCCAATTATTGTGTTGTTGCTATGACGTTTTGCATACTCAAACGCTAGCGCTTCGCCTACGCCACTGGAAGCACCGGTAATAAAAACTTTCATAACGTTAGCCTTGGTTGGATTTACCATTATAACCAGCCAATCAACAGATAACTGTCACTATTGTTTTTGGTAGGAGCGACGCCCTCGTCGCGAAGCAATGATTCAATCGCGACGAGGGCGTCGCTCCTACCAAGCAATATCTTGGCATATCATGACGTTATTGTTGGGCTGGCTATAATGTATGAAAGAGGACGTAAAAAAATCGCTTTTACCTGTTTGATAAAAGCGATTTTTCTAAAAAGGAGCGACTAATACCAAGTATGTAACTTTTATTCGGCCGCAGTCACATGCTTAGCTACTTTTATTTTGCTCACTTTTTTGCAGAAGCTTCTTTTGCTCTATCCGCACGCAAATTCGCAATAATGTAATCAGCTGTTTTTAGCGCTTCTTCATTGCTGCCAGCCATGGTGCTAGAAGTAATGTATTTGCCATCAATAATTAAACTAGGTACGCCAGTTGCACCTGAGGCGCGGAATATTTGTGCAGCGCGGTTTAACTTATTATTCATAGAGAATGATTTAAACGAATCCTCAATTTTTTGTCTATCTAAACCACTTTTTTTAGTCATCCAATCAATTGTGGCAACTTCATCTGTCGGGTTAAGTGATTTTTCTTTATGAATAGCATCAAACAACGGCGTATGTAATTTAGCTGACAATTTTAAATCTTCCATAGCGTAAAACGCTTTTGCCATTGGAGCCCAGGCTGCTTGCGGTAAGCCTGGCATGCGTTTAAATATTACATCAGTTGGTAATTTTTTGACCCAAGCGTCAAGAATAGGATCCATGTGATAGCAGTGAATGCAGCCATACCAAAATATTTCAGTGACTTCAATTTTTTTGGGTGTATCGGTAGGAATGATCTGTGCTGTTTTATCGAATTCTTTACCCATCTGAGGGTCCGCAAACACGCTAAATGAGGCTAATAACATTAAGGTACTTAATACACTTTTTACTGACAACATCTTCATTTTTAATCGTCCTTTTAACTTTTAAACTTTTCTTCTAACTTCTCAAGCATTTTAGAGAGTGCTTATTATTAATATCCCGTAATACAAAACGCCTTGCAATGAATTTGGCTGGCAATCATGCTAAATTGTATCAAGCAAATAGACGATGGACCGTCATAAATCCTATTGGTTTTCGCTATTCACTTTAATTAAATCAGCTTTAAAGCCATTGTTTAATAAATCTGTTTTTGTTTTGTTAATTTGCTCTAAATCTTTTAGCGGGCCAACACGCACACGGTGCATCACACCTTTGTCTGGAATACTGGCAGTTTGTACTAAAGCTTCAAAGCCTTGTAGGGCTAATTTAGCTTTCATATTGTCGGCTTCTTCGCTGGTTTGAAAAGCACCTACTTGTAAATAGT
>CAIYLB010000058.1 GCA_903926935.1 uncultured Pseudomonadota bacterium | reverse complement strand
TGCCGTGCCGCGCGAGAAATCGTGATGCGACCGCTTTCTAAAGGCTCGCGCAATACTTCTAATACTTTTCTATCGAATTCTGGCAGCTCGTCTAAGAATAAAACCCCGTGATGTGCCAAACTAATTTCACCCGGCCGCGGAATGCCGCCGCCACCGACCAAAGCAACGGCTGAGGCGGTGTGATGTGGCGATCTATAAGGTCTGCGCCGCCAGTTTTCTAGCTTGTAATTGCCATTAAGTGATTGTATAGCGGCTGACTCTAGCGCCTCCGCTTCAGTCATGGCTGGTAATATGCCGACAAAGCGTGAAGCCAGCATGCTTTTGCCAGTACCGGGCGGGCCGCTTAAAATAACGCTATGACCGCCAGCTGCAGCAATTTCCAGCGCCCGTTTTGGCATGCTTTGCGCTTTTACATCACTAAAATCTGGATAAGTCAGTTCATTAAAAAATTCCAGCGGCGCTAATTGTGTTAAAGCTGTATGGCCAGTTAAATGGGCGCACACCTCAAGCAATGATTTTGCTGGGTAAATAATTGCCTCGCGCACCAAAGCGGCCTCAGCGGCGCTGGCTTCGGGCAGAATAAAGGCCCGTTTTTGTGGGGAGGCTATTTCTTTTGATGCCGTTTGAGTCGTTGCTGCTGGTTTTACCGTATCGCACATCATGCTAGAAGTCATGGCTAGTGCGCCGCGTATTGGGCGTAAATCACCGGTTAGCGCCAACTCTCCGGCAAACTCGTAGCGCGATAAAGGTTCGGTAGGAATTTGCCCGCTGGCAGCTAAAATGCCTAGCGCAATAGGTAAATCATAACGGCCACTTTCTTTAGGTAAATCTGCCGGCGCAAGATTCACAGTAATGCGCCGTGCCGGAAAATCAAATTGAGCGGTTTGCAAAGCCGCGCGTACGCGGTCTTTGCTTTCTTTTACTTCAGCTTCTGGCAAGCCCACTATGGTGAAGCTTGGCAACCCATTGGCGAGATGGACCTCAACGACCACTTCTGGTGCATCCATACCGCTAAGTGCACGGCTGTATAAAACCGCTAAGCTCATGACCGCTATTTAACCTGGTCTGTCGGGCTAATAGCCTGATTTTGCGCCTCTAGGGCGAAAATTTTAGCTTCTAGCTGCTCTAGTTTTTGTCTGGTATTTCTAAGAACTTCGGCCTGAACATCAAATTCTTCGCGCGAAACCAGCTCCATTTTGGTGAATACGCCCTTTAATAGTGCATGCATGTTTTTTTCAACATCGCCAAGTGGTGAGCTGCTCACTACCTCTTTGATTTTATTAGATATTTCATTTAATTTTTCAGAACTTAACATATTGTTTCCTTGGATTTAAGGTTTAGTTTATCAGGTTTTAACGGACTAGCCAAAAAATATACAGTGATCAAATTAGCTTTATGTATTTGATTTTAATGAATATTTATGTTGGCACGCAGATTGCTTACTCATTTAGGAGTACTTTTTTTATTTACAATTTCAACAGGAGTAAGACGTTATGCGTAAATCACTATTATCAATCGCCGTTTTAAGCGCACTTTCATTGACGGCTTTAACATTGCCATCTTTATCATTTGCTGAAGATGTAGTGGCACCAGCAGCACCTGCAGCAGCAACACCAGATTGGACATTCCCTTCTAGTATTGGTTTAGTCAGTGATTATATCTGGCGTGGTCAAACCCAAACTTGGGGTAAACCAGCAGTGCAAGCCGGTATTGAAGCGGATCACGTTTCAGGTTTTTATGCTGGCATCTGGGGTTCTAACGTTTCTAGCCATTGGTTACCAAATGCTAACTTAGAAACTGACTGGTCTGTTGGTTTCCGTAATGCATTTGCAACAGACTTTAAATATGATGTAGGTGGCACTTATATTTATTACCCTGGTGCAAACTTTGATAAGGTTGGCACAACATCGTTTCCAAGTTCTAAACTTAATAGTCTTGAGTTATATGCCAGCTTAGGTTGGAAATGGTTTACAGTTAAAGGCGGTTACATGCCAACTAAATTTTATGGCTGGACAGTGCCTAACTCAGGATACTCTGGTGCTTTTCCTGGCAACCCTAATGCCGTTGTAACAGATAGCACTAATGGTTCTTATTACTTTATGGGTAGCGCTAGCTATGATGTAATGCCAGGTGTTAATTTGGCTGGTGAAGTGGGCCGTCAAACTATTGCAAATAGTACTGGTTTAGATTGGACTTGGTATAAAGTCGGCGCGACTAAGAGCTTTGATGGTGGTTGGGCGGTAAATGCCTTTTACACTGGCACTGCAGGTAGCACCGCTTATCAAAACTACATGTCATTCGATAATCTTTCAGATGTAAAAACCATCGATAAAAGTAAATTGGTTATCGGTCTAAGCAGAAGCTTCTAATTTTAAGTTGTAACTAGATGGGCTATTTGCTGTCATTAGCCCATCTTAAATCTTGTAAAATAAAGCGTAACATCAGGAGAAAAATATGAAATTTATATCCGCAATTATCAAGCCATTTAAGCTTGACGAGGTTAGGGAAGCATTGTCTGCCATT
>CAIYLB010000057.1 GCA_903926935.1 uncultured Pseudomonadota bacterium | reverse complement strand
TTTGATAGACCTAGATGCGGTTTCACTTCAGGATTGATCTTTTTCATCGCTAAAACCTTTAAAAGCCAAAAAGACTACTTACATAAGCGCTATTGTAAAAACGACAGAGCATAAACATTGGATTCTGAATTAAACCTAATCAAAATCAATCTACTGAAACTGCAACTCTTTACAATATTTAAACGTTAAATCGTTCCAACATCTTAGCTACAAGTCGTTATAATTATGCTGTAAATTAGTCACTAATGTAATCCTGCTTGAGTAAATTGTCCGAGTTTAGTTAAACCCATCTTCTTCAAGCTAAATACAATAGTAAGCGATTTAATCTAGATAGAAATAACCTGTTGCGGAAAATAGTTAAATGAAACCTGAAGACTTGCAAAAATTGGTCACACTAGCCATGCCTTACGGGAAATACAAAGGTCAATTAATTGCCGATTTGCCAGGTCAATATCTAAATTGGTTTGCGCGCGAAGGCTTTCCTGCTGGTGAAATAGGCCGTTTATTGGCTTTGATGCAAGAGATTGATCACAACGGCTTATCCGAATTGCTTGTACCCATTAGAAAATCCATGATGCTTAAAAGGTAAATTAATAAGCGGTTTCAGGCTAGGCTTAATCAGTTTATTCTGTGTTTGTTGAGCCTCGTTTAAATAGCACAATGGTACAATGCAGCACTATAAAATTTATAGTAACCATAGTAGTCATAACAAGATACTGGTTTGTAATCAAAAAATGTCATCCTCATTGCATTTGCATAACTAATGAATATGTTAATACCTTTTTTAATTTTAACGCCATGCCTTACCATCTGGATTTTTAAATGTTGATAGCCCAAAATCTTACTTGCTTACGTGGCGATAGATTACTATTTAGAAAGGTAGGGTTTGAGCTTGGCGCTGGCGGATTAATGTATGTGCTGGGCGAAAACGGCAGTGGAAAAAGTAGCCTGCTACGATTATTATGCGGCCTTTTAACACCTGAAGATGGTCAGGTGTTTTGGAAGGGCAAATCAATCAAACATGACGCTGAGAATTATCAAACAGATTTGACTTATATCGGCCATTTAAACGGCCTGAAAGACGATTTAACTTCGCTTGAAAATTTACAATTTAGCGCACGTTTAGCTGCTAATGTGGTCGATAATGCTACTGCTCTTAATGCATTGACTGCCATAGGTGTAGCCCGTTGTGCAAATCTGCCAGTAGGCGTGCTGTCACAGGGGCAAAAGCGTAGAGTAGCTTTGGCTAGATTATGGTTATCAACCAGTCAATTGTGGATTCTAGACGAGCCATTTGCAGCTTTGGACACCGCTTCGGTTGTGGTATTAACCACGCAATTAAATCAACATATGGCTAAGGGTGGTATGACCATAATCACAACTCATCAGGATGTTGATATTCAAGCAGAATCCACTCAAACATTAAGGCTAAGCGCTTGAAAGACGCATGGATGATAGTGCTTAGGCGAGATCTATTGTTGGCGTTTCGCAGACGTTCAGACGTGGCGACCACCTTATTTTTCTTCCTCATCGTATCCAGTTTATTTCCTTTAGGAATAGGCCCGGAAGCGGCTGTTTTAAGTAGTATTGCGCCTGGCGTATTGTGGGTCGCAGCCCTTTTAGCAGGCATGATTTCATTAAGCCGCATATTTGCCGCAGACTTTGCTGATGGTAGTTTGGAGCAAATGTTGATTGCCCCGCAGCCTTTGGCTTTATTAGTATTAGCTAAAATTTCTGCACACTGGATTGTGTGCGGATTGCCGGTGGTGTTACTGGCGCCGCTGATTGGTTTGCAATATGCCTTGCCTAATGATGCGTTAGTGGTGCTAGTGTTATCTTTACTACTCGGAACGCCGGCTTTAAGTTTAATCGGTGCCATAGGTGCGGCCTTAACGTTGGGAGTGCGTGGCAGTGGTTTATTAGTGGCATTATTAGTACTGCCACTGTATATTCCGGTACTGATTTTTGGCGCAGGTGCGGTGGCCGCTAGCCAGCACGGCATGAGCGCACAAGCGCACCTTTCGTTATTGGCAGCATGCTCATTACTATCATTGGTATTGGCACCTTTAGCGACGGCTGCTGCCTTACGTATCTCGGTTGAATAAATAGATTGAATAAGCAGGTCAAATTAAAATTATATGAAAATAAATTGGTTTAAATATTCTTCGCCGCAAGTCTTCTACCCATTAGCGGGAAAGCTGATCCCGTGGTTTGCATGGCTAGCTGCAATATTTGTGCTGGCCGGGCTCTATGTAAGTTTTGTGTTGGCACCGACTGATTTTCAGCAAGGTGAGGCTTATCGCATTATTTTTGTACACGTACCAGCGGCTTGGATGTCTATGGTGATTTATATCGTCATGGCGGCTTGGGCTGGTTTAGGTTTAGCACTAAATGCTAGATTATCGGCCATGATGGCGCAGGCTTTAGCCCCCACAGGTGCTATATTCACATTACTCGCATTGGTTACGGGCTCTTTGTGGGGTAAGCCTATGTGGGGCGCTTGGTGGGTGTGGGATGCGCGCTTAACCTCGGAACTTATCTTATTGTTTCTGTATCTAGGGTTCATTGCCTTGCAATCGTCGATTGATGATCCCCGTCGTGCAGATCGCGCTGGCGCGTTATTGGCTTTAGTTGGCGTGGTGAACGTGCCGATTATTTATTTTTCCGTGAAGTGGTGGAATACCTTGCACCAAGGCTCAAGTATCAATATGGGTGCTGCGCCAAAAATGGCGGCTACCATGTTATTAGGTATGCTACTCATGGCGCTGGCATTTTGGATGTATACGGTTGCCGTTGCGCTAATGCGTGTGCGCTGCATTATGTTAGAGCGTGAGCGCAACACCGATTGGGTTAAAGAATTGTCTTTAAAAACACCATCATCGCAATCTATTGCAGGAGCTAAATAATCATGCAGTGGGCAAGTTGGTCAGCATTTTTTAATATGGGCGGCTATGCATTTTATGTGTGGTTTTCTTTCGGACTGAGCTTAGTTTGCGTAATTTTGGAAGTTTCAGCCTTACGTAAGCGCCGAGCACAGGCCTTGCGCTTTTCTAGATTGTTAGCTCAGGAATAATAAAGGTCAGACATGGTATTTAAAGCAAGACATAAACGTTTCGTATTGATAGGTATTGGCTTGGCATTGGTAGGTTTAGCCGCAATGCTTATTTTGAATGCGTTTCAAAGTAATATGGTGTTTTTTTACACGCCTAGCCAAGTAGTAAAAGGCGAAGTGCCGAAAGGTACTGGTTTTCGGATTGGTGGTTTGGTCGTACAAGGGAGCCTGAAACGTGGCGACGATGGTTTGTCGGTAAGTTTTGTGATTACCGACACAGCTAAAACTGTGCCAGTGTTTTACAAAGGTGTATTGCCTGATTTGTTTAAAGAAGGCAAAGGCGTGGTTGCGCAAGGTAAAGTGGGCGCTGACGGTGTATTTACTGCCAGCGAAGTACTCGCCAAACATGATGAAAATTATATGCCGCCAGAGGCTGCTGAAGCCTTAAAACGTGCCCAAGCGCAAAGTCAAACTTTGGTCATACCCGCTAAGTAGGTACGCGATTAGCGATAGTAAAAAAGTACCATAGATTAAATATTAAAAGGATGTAACCGTGATTCCTGAAATTGGCCATTTTTCCCTTATTCTAGCTTTGTTGGTTGCGTTAGCATTAGGCACTTTTCCTATTATAGGTGCGGCTAGCGGCAATGCTGTGTGGATGGGATTAGCAAGACCATTAGCGCGTACACAGTTCTTACTCATAGCGATTGCTTTTGCTTGTTTGGCATACGCCTTTGCCAGTATGGATTATTCTGTGGCGTATGTGGCTACCAACTCAAACTCAAAACTGCCCATCCAGTTTCGAATTGCGGCAGTTTGGGGCGGCCATGAAGGCTCATTATTATTGTGGGCGATGATACTAAGCATCTGGACAGTCGCAGTCAGCTTATTCTCAAAACATCTGCCAGATGACATGCGCGCCAGAATTTTGGGCGTCATGGGCTTAATCAGTGTTGGCTTTTTGCTATTTATGCTCATGGTGTCTAATCCTTTTGAACGCTTGATTCCGGCGGCTCTAGATGGTCGAGATCTAAATCCTTTACTGCAAGATCCAGGCATGATTTTCCATCCACCTATGCTCTATATGGGTTATGTTGGCTTTTCTGTAGCTTTTGCTTTCGCTATTGCCGCACTATTAGGTGGACAACTAGATGCAGCATGGGCGCGCTGGTCTCGTCCTTGGACCACCATGGCATGGGTGTTTTTAACATTAGGCATTATGGGTGGCAGTAACTGGGCTTATTATGAATTAGGCTGGGGCGGCTGGTGGTTTTGGGATGCCGTAGAAAATGCATCATTCATGCCTTGGCTGGTCGGCACTGCGCTTATTCATTCGTTAGCA
>CAIYLB010000056.1 GCA_903926935.1 uncultured Pseudomonadota bacterium | reverse complement strand
GGCAAGCCACCAACGTTGTGATGGCTTTTAATATTGTGTGCATTTTTGGTTTTAGCGCCGGCAGATTCAATCACATCTGGGTAAATCGTACCTTGTGATAACCAGTTTGCCTGTGGCAATTTAGCTGATTCTTGCTGAAATACCTCGACAAATTCACGGCCGATGATCTTGCGTTTGGCTTCTGGGTCAGTGACACCGACTAAATCGCCTAAAAACTTTTCGCTGGCATCCACGTGTATGACTTTTACGCCCAAGTTTTTAGCGAAAGTGTCCATCACTTGTTCTGCTTCGTTCAAACGTAGCAAACCGTTATCAACGAATACGCAGGTCAGCTGATCGCCAATCGCACGGTGAATAAGCGCTGCGGCAACTGATGAATCTACGCCACCAGATAAACCTAAAATTACTTGGTCTGTGCCGACTTGTTCACGAATATGGTTGACAGCGGTTTCTACGTAATCTGGCATATTCCAGCCGCGGTCACAGTTGCAAATGTCGTGTACAAAGCGGCTTAAAATCGCCTTGCCTTGAATAGTGTGTGTCACTTCTGGGTGAAATTGTACTGCGTAAAATTTGCGCGCTTCATCAGCCATTGCAGCAATTGGAGTAGATTCATTGCTAGCGATTACGCTAAAACCAGCGGGTAATTCTGTGACTTTATCGCCGTGACTCATCCAAACGTCAAGTAATCCGTGACCTTGCTCATTCACGGTATCCTGAATGTCGTTAAATAACACTGAGTGGCCACGCGCACGAATTTCAGCATAACCAAATTCATGTTTAGCTGAACTTTCTACCTTGCCGCCTAATTGTGACGCCATGGTTTGCATACCGTAACAAATGCCTAACACTGGTACGCCTAGCTCAAAAACCGCTTGTGGCGCACGAGGTGTTTCATCTTCATAGACTGAATTTGGGCCGCCCGAAAGAATAATGCCGGCTGGGTTAAATTCACGAATAAATGCATCGCTTACTTCCCATGTATGGAGTTCACAGTAAACATTGGCTTCGCGCACACGGCGAGCAATCAACTGTGTGTATTGAGAGCCGAAATCTAGGATGAGTATTTTTTGCATAAGTTTTAGCGTTATATATTTATAGGTAAAAGTTAAAGTTAGTTAAATTAAAAACCAGAAATCAAACAATAGAAATCAAAAAATAAAAAAGTGAAATGTAAAAACAAGAGGGATTTTTATGCTCTCGCTTTCCATTTCACTTTCAATATGCCCTTGAATATATGCTTGATATTCATGCATCAATAAAACAATGCACTTAGCCTAATGTTTAAATTAGGCGTCTATCCGATAATTCGGCGCTTCTTTAGTAATTTGCACGTCATGTACATGAGATTCACGCATGCCGGCTGAGGTGATTTGTACAAACTCAGCTTTTTCACGCATTTCAGTAATATCTTTTGCGCCCACATAGCCCATAGAAGCACGTAAGCCGCCCATTAGCTGATGAATCACTGCTAATACGCTACCTTTGTAAGGTACACGGCCTTCAATACCTTCAGGCACTAATTTATCTGCGCCGCTGTTGACGTCTTGGAAGTAACGGTCGCTAGAACCTTTTTCCATAGCGCCGATAGAACCCATGCCACGATATGATTTGTATGAACGGCCTTGGAATAATTCAATTTCGCCTGGCGCTTCTTCAGTACCTGCAAACATGCCACCTAACATAACGCTATAAGCACCAGCCGCAATGGCTTTAGAAATATCGCCAGAGAAACGAATGCCGCCGTCTGCAATAAAGGGCACGCCAGTACCCCTTAACGCTTCTTCAACATTAGAAATAGCGCTGATTTGCGGTACACCAACACCAGCCACAATACGGGTGGTACAAATGGAACCCGGGCCAATACCAATTTTTACGCCATCAGCACCAGCATCCACCAAGGCTAAAGCTGCTGAAGCCGTAGCAATATTGCCGCCAATCACATCAATATGCGGGTAGTGTTTTTTAACCCAAGTAACGCGATCTAATACGCCTTGTGAATGACCATGTGCAGTGTCAACCACAATTACATCAACGCCAGCTTCGGCAAGTGCGGCAATGCGATCTTCAGTACCTTCGCCCACACCAACTGCCGCACCAACGCGCAATCTACCTTGCGCATCTTTACAAGCAAACGGGTGGTCGGTTGATTTTTGAATATCTTTAACGGTAATTAGGCCTTTAAGCGTGTCATAGGCATCAATGACTAAAACGCGCTCTAAGCGATGTTGATGTAATAAGCGAATTACATCATCTTTAGCTGCACCTTCACGTACGGTCACAAGCCTATCTCTAGGCGTCATGATGTTTTTAATTGGCTGATCTAAATTGGTTTCAAAACGCAAATCTCGGTTAGTGACAATACCAACAATTTTGCCATTATCAACTACAGGAATCCCCGAAATTTTATGCATTCTCGTGAGTTCAAGCACGTCACGCACTGTCATATTGCTTTCGATGGTAATAGGGTCATTGACCACGCCAGACTCAAAACGCTTAACGCGAGCCACGTGTGCAGCCTGCTTCATGGCAGTCATATTTTTATGAATAAAGCCCAATCCACCTTCTTGCGCAAGCGCAATTGCTAAGGGCGCTTCAGTCACTGTATCCATTGCGGCTGATAATAGCGGAATGTTTAATTGAATGTTGCGACTGAGTTGAGTGGCGAGAGAAACTTCGCGCGGCAGCACATTAGAATAGGCTGGCACTAATAAAACATCATCAAATGTGAGAGCTTGTTGCAATAAACGCATGCGTAAATCCTTGTACCCAAAACGAAATTATACAGATTTAAGGCAAAACACGCGAGTGTGATTGATAGGAAATTGTGAATATTTCGTGAAATAACAATGCGCTTCAGCCCATATTGAGCTAAATGTAAGCTTTATTTTAGATAAACCTAGCAAATTTAGACTAAAGCTACTCGCCGGTAAGTGATTGTTTGAGTACTTCTTGCTATTCCGGCAAGCAAAGTTGCCAAGTAGGCAGCAGGCGCGGGAAAGCTGCTATACCGACAAGTGCATTTTGTAAGTGATTCCAGTGTATCAAATCAAAAGTATCCCGATACAAATACGCCACCCAGTCTGCCAATAGCACAGCTGCATAAGTTTCGGCATCGCTGCTATCACAAGTAGAAATCCCTGCGCTGTGTTGGTAGCCCATGACGATGGTTGCCGTATCATAGCCCCAGCGATGCAAGGCAATGGCGGCGGTGCCTGCGCGAAATGTTAGATCTTCGGGCAAGCTCGATTCTGCCGCTGAGGCAATAGGATTGAGTGCTGCCGGAAATTCTGAGAAACTAAGGTTGGCAAACAAAGCTTCAAGATGTGCCGCTAGTTCAGGGGTGTTCGCCATATGCCAAAAATTGAAGACCACGGACTGGCGCAGTTGGCTAACTTCGGTAACGGCATGATATGAATCTGCGTGCAGCAGAAAGCCAATCGCTTGGTTGTATTCGGGATTAACGCTGAATATGACTTCGCTCTGTGGCGATGAGAACAATTCCAACACACCGCCATGTTCGGCTTGCCATTGCTTGTTAAGCTGCACGACCACACGCGCAATTTCATAGCCTAATAGCGGCCGGTCGCTGTGTATGCCAATTAGCTGTCCGGGTAGCATTTCTTGTACCGTCACCAACATTCTGTCGACCAGCGGTAATCCTGTAATCTCGCGCATTCTAGCAAGTAACTCCGCCTTGAAGGTGGCTGGAATAGCCTCTGTCACATCGCAAAGAGAAGCGCGGTAAAACACACCATCTTGATGTTGCCAGACATTCTGTTGTGAAAATAGCTGCTCAAGTGCAGCGCACTGTACTTCAGAAAAAGCAGCTTTTACGAAGAAAAAAGGGAACGGTTGCTGGTGATGTTCGGGCTGTAAAAGCAATGACAGGCATCCTGTGTAAATGATATGCGAGCTTGTCGCAGCTATAGAGTTCTTAAATTAATTTTTATTTGATACTTTAATATTTAAGCTTCAGTTGCTAAATCTCCGCCGCCTTTTTTCATAATTTTTCCATCTGCGGCACGTTGTTTACGCACTTCTTTTGGGTCTGCAATTAATGGGCGATAGATTTCTACTCGATCTAAATGGCGTAAAGGCGTATCTAGTTTTGTCAGTTTGCCAAAAATGCCTATTTTATTGACGGATAAATCAATTTCAGGAAATTTTTGTAATATGCCGGAAGCTTCAATCGCCTGTTGCGCGCTAATGTTCTTAACGGCTTTAATCGGCACAATCAATTGCTCGTTTGGCAGCGCATAAGCAATTTCTACTGTAATTTCAGAAGCGTCCATTTGAATCCCTACAAATTCTTTTGTTAATATTTAAAATCGATTGATTATGTTTTTGTGGCGGCTATTTATACACCACATCAGCTCGCGCAACAAAACCATCGACAAACGTATTGGCAATATGGCTAAAGACCGGTGAAATTATTTTTTCTATAATAATATTTGCAAATTCATAATTCAGCATAAATTCAATTTTACAGGCGCTTTCATTCAACTCTATAAAACGCCAAACACCTTCAAGATGCTTAAACGGCCCATCTTTCAGTTTAATTTCCATTAGGCTAGGAAACGTTTTGAGATTTTCGGTAGTAAATTTTTGATGCAAACCATGGTAATCAATATGCAGCGTTGCGACGGTTGATGCTTCATCTTGCTTAATCAAATCCACTCCGCCACACCAAGGCAAAAATTCAGGATACTTTTTAACATCGTCCACTAGTGCGTACATGCGACTTGCCGAGTGGTGAATTAGAACGGTTTTTTGAACTTGCGCCATGCGAGCCTTTTAAATTTAAAGCTATTTATTCTACTACGCCAGTGCTGCACTGGCGGTAATGGCAAACAATAACTAATTAACTAGAGTAAAATGCCATTTTAAGTCATTCGCCAAGAAATATTAAGTTTTATGAGCATTGCACAAAATAAAAAAGCTTTTTTTGATTTCTTTATTGAAGATAAGTATGAAGCCGGCGTTGTTTTAGAAGGCTGGGAAGTCAAAGCTATTCGAGAAAATCGCGTCAATATTAAAGAAGCCTACGTGATTATTCAGCGTGGTGAAATCTATTTAATTGGCTGTCATGTCACCGCGCTTGGTGCGGCGTCTACCCATATACGGCCAGACGCGATTAGAACGCGTAAACTATTGTTGCATAACGAAGAAATTATCAAGCTCATTACCAAAGTTGAGCGCTCAGGCTACACCATCGTGCCGCTAGACATGCACTTTTCAAAAGGCCGCATAAAAGTACAGATTGGTTTAGCTAAAGGTAAAAAGCAGCACGATAAACGTGACACCGAAAAAGCGCGAGATTGGGAGCGTGAAAAGGGTCAGATTATGCGGGCGCATAATAAATAAATCATCAACAAACTGCTGACTTTGTATGCGCTAACTCATTGTATAAATTGGATAATAACAACAGCCCATTATGAATATTCAACAATACATAGGCAATGTAAGCGCATTATTCAATAGCGGCAACAGCACCGAGCATAGCTACCGCGGTGACTTGCAGCAGCTTTTAACCAGTATGTTAAAAGATGTGGCGGTGACCAACGAACCTAAACGCATTGAATGTGGCGCACCTGATTACATTCTTACCCGTAAAGACATCCCAATCGGCTATATTGAAGCCAAAGACGTGGGCGTTAAGCTTGGCGATAAAGCGCACAAAGAGCAATTTGATCGATATAAAGCCGCGCTCAACAATTTAATTATTACCGATTATTGTGAATTCCATTTTTTTAAAGATGGTTTACTGGTCAATAGTATTTCTATTGCCAGTATAGAAAATGGCGCAATTGTCGCGCTGCCTAATAACTTTGACCAGTTCACCGCGCTCATAGAAAACTTTGCATTACAAATTACCCAAAGCATTAAATCACCCACCACGCTCGCCAAAATGATGGCCGCCAAAGCCAAGCTTATGGCACAGGTGATTAAATCTGCTTTAGATGAAGATGATAAAGAAAAATCTGCCACAGACTTGCAAGGCCAAATGGCGGCATTTAAAAGCATTTTGATTCACGATATTACCAACACCAGTTTTGCCGATGTGTACGCACAAACCATTGCCTATGGTTTATTTGCCGCACGTTATCACGACCCTACGTTAGCCACATTTTCACGCCAAGAAGCCGCCACGCTTATCCCGCAAAGTAATCCATTTTTGCGTAAATTATTTCAGTACATTGCAGGTTATGAGTTGGATATTCGCCTGACTTGGTTAGTAGATGAGCTGGTGCAAATATTTTTAGCCACCGATGTTGCCAGCGTCATGCGCAACTTTGGTAAAAGTACACGACAGCATGACCCGATTATTCACTTTTACGAGACTTTTTTAGCTGAGTACGACCCAAAACTGCGTAAATCTCGAGGTGTTTGGTACACGCCAGAGCCAGTGGTGAGCTTTATTGTGCGTGCGGTAGACGATATTTTGAAAACGCATTTTAAACTACCGCAAGGCTTAGCTGACACCAGTAAAACCAAAGTTACGATTGAAGCAATAGAAGCTGGCAGCAAAGGCAAGCTAGTTAAAAAAGAGCATGAAGTACACAAAGTGCAAATATTAGACCCAGCCACGGGGACGGGCACATTTCTGGCGCAAACCATACGCCACATTTACGATAGCCAGTTTGCAAAAATGCAAGGTGTGTGGTCAGGCTACGTTAAAGAGCATTTAATACCGCGCTTGAATGGTTTTGAGCTACTGATGACTAGCTATGCAATGGCACACCTTAAGCTGGATATGTTGCTGACTGAAACAGGCTATCAACCAGAAGGCAGTACTGAGCGTTTACGCATCTATCTCACCAATAGCCTTGAAGAGCATCATGCCGATACCGGCACTTTGTTTGCTAGCTGGTTAAGCACAGAAGCAAACGAGGCTAATCACATTAAGCGCGATGCCCCTGTAATGGTGGTGATGGGCAATCCGCCATATTCAGTAAGTAGCAGCAATAAAAGCGACTGGATATTGAAGCTGTTAACCGATTATAAAAAAGACTTGAATGAACGCAACATTCAACCGCTCTCTGACGATTACATTAAATTCATCCGCTACGGCCAGCACTTTATTGATAAAAATGGCGAAGGAATTTTGGCGTACATCAGCAATAACAGCTTTATTGACGGCATTATTCACCGTCAAATGCGTAAAAACTTGTTAGAAAGTTTTGATGAGATTTATATTTTAGATTTGCACGGCAATGCCAAAAAGAAAGAAACTGCGCCCGACGGTAGTAAAGATGAAAACGTGTTTGACATCATGCAAGGCGTGAGCATTAACTTATTTATAAAAACAGGCGCTACCCCGTCACTTCGTGCCACCCCTTCTAAAGAAGGGGAATTCTCCGGTGAATTTATTCCCCTTCAAAATGAAGGGGTGGCGCGAAGCGACGGGGTAGTTGGCGGCGTGAAACCACTCGCAAAAGTATTTCATCATAGCTTGTATGGTAAGCGTGAAGCCAAGTACAACGCACTGAATGAAGGTGGTATAGCTAACTTACCGTGGCAACAAATTCAATACAAAGCGCCTGAATATTTATTTATTCAAAAAGACGCAGTGGTTGAGAAAGTCTATCAAAAAGGATTTTCAATCAACGAGTTATTTGTATTAAGTTCCAGTGGCATTAAAACGCATCGTGACCATTTTGTGATTGATATTAACCCGCAAGCCTTAAGTCAACGCATTCAGCGTTTTTACGATTTAAGCGTTAGTGATGAAGATATTAAGCGTGAGATGGATTTGAAAGATAATCGTGATTGGAATTTAAGTTACGCTAGAAAAGCAGTTAAGTTTGATGCTAAATTGATGAAAGACATTACTTATCGCCCGTTTGATAATCAAACTATTTATTACGATGCGAATTTAGTTGATTTTGGTAGGCAAAATGTAATGCGTCACATGCTGGCTGGAGATAATTTTGGGCTAATTGCAGTGGTGCAGTCGCAAGCGGCAAATTTAGATTATTTCGACTGTATTTTTATCAGCGATAAAATTAGCGACGTGAATATGTTTAGACGAGGTGGCCCAACGTTATTCGCTCTATATACCTACCCAGACAGCACCGACCTACTCGCCGAAACCACCCGCACACCCAATCTAAACATGCAGATTGTGGAAGCTATCGCCACAGGCCTAGGGTTGAAATTTACCGCAGAAAAACAAGCAACTACCCCGTCTTTGCTACGCAAATCCACCCCTTCCACGGAAGGGGAATTGTCCGCTGAATTTATTCCCCTTCATTTTGAAGGGGTGGCGCGAAGTGACAGGGTAGTTGAAGGGATGGCACTAAGCGACAAGGTCGTTGGGAAGCTAAACGACCTACCTTATAACCCAGCCCTAAAAGAAAAAGCGCGAGAACTACGAAAAGCCGGAAATTTAAGTGAAGTTTTATTTTGGAATGCGGTAAAAAACAAACAACTAAATAGTTTAGATTTTGATAGGCAGCGCGTCATTGGTAATTATATTGTTGATTTTTATTGCCATGAATATGCACTGGTCGTTGAGATTGATGGAAGCTCGCATGATGAGAAGGCTGATTATGACGCAAAACGAGATGCTTATTTAAAAGCGCTTGGTTTGAATGTTTTACATGTGCAAGATATTGATGTTAAAAAGAATTTGTCTGGGGTGATTGAGTGTGTGAAAAAAGCAACTACCCCGTCACTTCGTGCCACCCCTTCCGTGGAAGGGGAATTAATGACTTTCGCACCCATTGATTTACTAGATTATATCTACGCCGTACTACACAGCCCAACATACCGCGAAACCTACAAAGAGTTCCTTAAAATAGATTTTCCACGCGTACCGTACCCAAGCGATGCCGCACAATTTTGGCAGTTGGTGGCACTAGGTGGCGAGCTGCGACAATTGCATTTACTTGAAGGCGCGAGCATTAATCAGCTGATTACTAGCTATCCTGAAAATGGCAATAATCTAGTCGATAAACCACGCCATGAAGACGGCAAGGTATTTATCAATAGCACGCAGTATTTTGCAGACGTACCAAAACTAGCGTGGGAGTTTTATATTGGCGGCTATCAACCCGCACAAAAATGGCTAAAAGACCGTAAAGGTCGCACCTTAGGCTATGAGGATATTTTGCATTATCAAAAAATAATCAAAGCGATGGTAGAAACCAATCGATTAATGCAAGCCATTGATCAACTTAATATTGTTTGAAATTAAGCGCCATTTGTATACGCTAAGACTGGATTACCATAACGAAAGACGCCAAAAATGCGGCGCTTTGTGCGAAAGATTCTAGATGGCGACATGCGGAATAAAAAATCAGCGTATAATCCGCAACGTCTTACAAAATTAATATTGAACTTAATAATAGCTTTGTAAGTCACAGCAATACTGATTTGGGGCTGACCAGGTTTCGACGTGGGTTACAAAGCAGTGCAGGGCATACCGAGGCTCAGATTACCTCGTAAATACAGCTGAAAAAAGTATAGTCGCAAACGACGAAACTTACTCTCTAGCAGCTTAGTTCTGTTAGACGCTACACCAGCTCTCCCGTGGGTTGGATTGGGGTAACCCATACGTAGTGTCATATACACGGGATACGTGTTGTATTGGGCCACTTAATACATCATTAACCTTAAGGTAGCTCGCGTGCAAACTGCTTGTCTGTTGGTGTGTTGCACGTTAAATTAAACAACAAGGCTAAGTATGTAGAACTGTCTGTGGAGGATTTGCGGACGCGGGTTCGATTCCCGCCAGCTCCACCATTTAAGTGTTTCACCTAGTATCAAAAAGTAGCTAAAGCCTAGAAAATTCAATCTTCTAGGCTTTTTTTACGTCCATTGTAGTTGCATGATGTCGCTTTACATTGCAAGGTTTTGAGGGTACATTTTGAGGGTACGCGGTGTTTTTAATAAAACGTACCCGCAAAACTTCATAAGTGACCGTTGAATATGCCTAAGCTAGCCGAACGTCTAACCGATGCAAAGATTAAAAATGCTAAGCCTAAAGAAAAGCCGTTTAAGTTAGCGGCTGGGCGAGGTTTGCATTTACTCGTCAAAACCGATGGTTCAAAACATTGGCAGTTTAGATTTAGGTTTGAAGGTAAAGAAAACACCATAGCTATTGGGCGTTATCCAGAAGTATCACTAGCCAATGCAGAAAAGCACGCTACTAGCACACTTGAATTATTGGCTAATGGTATTAATCCTAGCGAAAACAAAAAAGCCGCTAAAGAATCTAAAACGGGTGCGCTTGCTAATAGCTTTGAAGTGTTAGCGCGTGAATGGGCGGTTAGTTACTTCACCAACAAAACAGCGTCACACCAAGAACGTACCATGAGGCGTTTAGAACTTTATATTTTCCCGTGGCTAGGTAGCAAGGCAATATCTGAAATAACAGCACCACAGATATTAGAAACGGTTAAGCGTATTGAAAACTTGAACAAACTGGAAACCGCTCACAGAACATTGCAAGCAACCAGCCAAGTGTTTCGCCATGCAGTACAAACGGGTAGGGCATTGCGTGACCCATGCGTGGACTTAAGAGGCGCGTTACCTGCAACGGTAGTTAAGCACATGGCATCATTCACAGAGCCTAAAGAGATTGCCGAACTGTTACGCGCAATAGACGGCTTCACAGGTTCGTTTACCGTTCAAACAGCACTTAGGTTATCGCCATTAGTATTTACGCGTCCTAGCGAGCTTAGAACGGCTAGGTGGGCAGATATTGATTTAGAAGCGAACGAATGGCGATACCGTGTAAGCAAAACTAAAATTGACCACCTCGTGCCATTATCAACACAGGCGGCTAAATTGTTTGCTGAAATGAAAGCGTTATCAGGACATGGCGAATTTGTTTTTCAAGGTGGACACGACCCGAAAAAGCCTATGAGTGCCGCCGCCATTAATGCAGCCTTGCAACGCATGGGTTACGACACGCAAAAAGATATAACCGCGCATGGTTTCAGGGCAATGGCGCGCACTATTCTGCATGAAAGATTAAACATTGACCCGTATGTGATTGAGCATCAATTAGCACATAAAGTACCTGATGCGTTAGGAGCTGCTTATAACCGCACTAAATTTATTGAACAACGAACGGCCATGATGCAAACATGGGCTGATTATCTTGATGAACTAAAAGCCGGTGCGAAAGTGCTAACTTTTAAGCAAGCTTGACTAAACATAATCGTAATTAGGGAAATCTAAGAATGACTGAGATTAAAGAAGTGAATGGCGAGCTTGTTGATATTAAAGCGTTGCTAGCCGGAATTAGCAAAGCTGCGGTTTTTTATATTGGCATAGACGCTGACGAATTTTTATATGCTCGTGCGGCTGGCAATGGACTGCCGTATGAAACTGCTTGGTGTAACAAAGGTTGGCGCACAACTAAAATATTTGACGATGAAGAGCCTATGCCGCTGACTCGCAAAGAGTTTCTAGCAGCGGTATTGGCACGCGACTACTTTCTTGAAAGCGTACCAGCCGGCTTTTATGACGACCTTGTTGACGACCCTGACATAATTGTCTAAATGAATGTTGACTGTTATTTGTAGGTCAAGATTATATCAATGCTTATACCTCTTGCAATCCAGCTTAATAACTTTGGCCACACCTAGCGCGACGGCGCGAACACCGCAATCCCTTATGCGGCTGGTGTGGTTTCTTAATTTAGGGCGTGAAGGGGTGCGTTATGGGAATTGTTGAAAATTACTTTGCTAGTGAAAAAGTCCGTAATCAGATTGATGAAATAAAAGCCGAATTAGCACGGCGTCAACCTTCACTTGATTGGTTGTTGGAATATGCTGCATCTCAGAAAATTGCGGCTAATTTTTATAAGGAGCGCCTCTTTAACTCATACGACCTTTTTGATGAAGCTATTAGTGGTTGGGAGCAATCAGGCACGTTAAGCGAAGACGAAATTAACAGGCTGAAAAATCTTCGTGCAGCGTCCCGCGCTTTAGGAATAAGTGAAGGCATGGATATTCAGAAAACTAATCAAGCAAAAAAAGGTGGCGTTAGTAGAGGTGAAAAATATCAACCATTAAAAGAACTTGCAGCAACGTTGGTAAATGCAAAAAACTTCAAAAGTAGACGCAGTGCAGCCAAAACAATCACACCTGAAATTCTAGCTAAAAGTTTAGAGTTAGGTATTGCTTTAAGTGAACACCAAGCCGAAATAACAATAACTGGTTGGTTAAAAGATATGGGTTTGCCAGCAAACATATAACTTTAGCAAGCAAGCCTGATACCTTACCCAGCAAGCAATCTAGTACACCTGTTTAGCAAACGCCATGATTCGTTTTGTAACTAACAACAACGAAGCGAGTAATCATGGCACAAAAAGTAACAATCAACGAAGCGTTAGCGCAATCTAGTTTCGATAATCTACCGGCAACAAGTTATGTAAGATTGCCGGTTGTACGAGGTTTACTCGGCGGCATTAGCGCCGCCACAGTCTGGCGTATGGTCAAGGCTGGCACGCTTAGAACGCACAAATTTACACCTCGCACCACCACGTTCAATGTCGGCGAGTTACGCAGCCTATTGTCAGCAAAGGCGGCTTAAATCATGCTTACCACTAGCGCAACCACAAAAAATAAAGCGGTAGGGAATGCAATCCCAGCCGCTTCACATAGCGAAACTCTCGACTTAAAAAATACGAGTGTTAGCAATCAGCAAAAAATAATTTTAGCGGCGTTGGAAGAAAGCGCTAAAACAACTTTAGACCTCCGTAACGATTATGGAATTGTGAATGTCGCGGCGCGCATTAGTGAATTACGTGTTGCTGGTTATGTGATTTTTACCGTAAGAACTGACTGCTACTCACCAGACGGTAACAAACATAAACGTGT
>CAIYLB010000055.1 GCA_903926935.1 uncultured Pseudomonadota bacterium | reverse complement strand
GTGTTCTGCCCGAAATTTAGTGATATTTTGCAAACGGAACATTTGATGTACTGCGCAATGGCCTTTCCACAGCAAGATTTTTGCATTTTTAATCTGCTCAACCGTTAAGCCGCCCATAGGCTGATCAGGATCCCAAATGGGCATTTGCTCTAGCGGAATGCCCATTTTGTGGCCAGACCAGCGACCTAGATTTTGGTCTGGAAAGAACAATACTTTTTCGCGTTGCTTAAAGCTCCATTCTAATATTTTAGGCGCATTAGTGCTGGTGCAAACAATACCGCCATGCTCACCACAAAAAGCTTTTAAATCAGCGGCTGAATTAATATAGGTGACCGGTGTAATTGTTTCATCAAAATCCAGCACTTTGCTTAATTCGCGGTAGCTTCGTTCCACTTTGGCCAGATTCGCCATGTCCGCCATTGAGCAGCCGGCAGCAAGGTCTGGCAAAATGGCAATTTGATCTGGGCGGCTTAAAATATCAGCCACCTCAGCCATAAAATGTACACCTAAAAAGACAATATATTCTGCATCTAAAGTCTCACAATAGCGTGATAATTTGAGTGAATCGCCGGTGTAATCTGCATGCTGATATACGCCATCGTTTTGATAATGATGGCCTAAAATCACTAAGCGCTTACCCAGTTTTTCTTTTGCTGCAATAATTCTACGCTGGCAATCAGCATCATCAGTCGCTTGAAAACGCTCAAATTTAATTGGAATATTTGGTAGGCTAGTTTTGGTTTCAGTGTGCATGGCTTTTACTTAACAGGTATTTACTTAAAGTGTGTTTACTTAATGGGTGCTTACTTAAAGCATATTTGGTTAATGCTAGTTTGCCGTATAGATCGTTTATTTTCGGCGTGTATTTTACAACTTTAGTCCGTGTCGTTCACCTAATTTACTTAATGCATCAACATTCGTCCATGAAAAAACGCGCTTGGCCGCCTCTCGCCAATCCACCCATTCATATTGCACATGCTCATCGGGTGCCATTTTAATGGGCAATGGTTCGGGTAGTAATAAACCAAATAAATGCTCGGTATTATGCGTCACCTCTGGTGCGTAGCGGTGCCGCCAGTGCGGGTAAATTTCATAAACATTGCTCTCATGCCAATCTTGCAATTCATAGTTCCTTGCATCTAAACCAGTTTCTTCCTGCACTTCACGTATAGCGGTTTGCAGCGGCGTTTCAGCCTGCTCTAAACTGCCGGTAACCGATTGCCAATAGCCTGGTTTATCCGCACGTTCCATAATGAGCACCTGTAAATCATCGGTGTGAATCAGGACTAAGGCGGAAATGGGCGTTTTAAACATGTCACTTAGTTATTTTTTACGTGACTGATGGCATTGATGAGATTCTTCGGCAACTGGAAAACCACGCTTTCTACGACGCCTTGCAATTCTTGCACTTGATTCGCACCTAGCGCTTGTAGTTTGCTAATGACTTCCTTCACCAATATTTCTGGAGCTGATGCCCCAGCAGAAACACCAATTTTACGTTTACCTTGCAGCCACTCTGGCTTTAGAAAACTAGCGTTATCTATCATATACGCTTCAACACCTTGGTTTTCAGCCACCTCACGCAAACGGTTGGAATTAGAACTATTAGGTGAGCCGACGATAATGACTAAATCACAATCTTTCGCCATGATTTTAATCGCATCTTGCCGATTTTGCGTGGCGTAACAAATGTCATCACTTTTAGGTGCATTGATACTTGGGAACCTGGCTTTAAGCGCACTTATCACCAAAGCTGCATCATCCATAGACAGTGTTGTTTGCGTCACAAAAGCAAGCTTAAGTGGGTCAATAACAGTGAGACTTGCTACATCTTCAGGCGTTTCAACTAAATAAATACCTTTGCCTGCCGGTACCGTTTCTATTTCGTCAATTTGCCCCATCGTCCCCTCAACCTCCGGGTGCCCTTTGTGGCCAATCATTATAATTTCTAAGCCCGCCGCACGCATTTTAGCGACTTCAATATGCACCTTGGTGACTAATGGACAGGTCGCATCAAAGGCGGTTAAGCCTCGCGCATCGGCCTCAGCGCGTACCGCTTTTGAAACGCCATGCGCACTAAAAATAACCGTGCTGCCGGTAGGAATTTCATCCAGTTCTTCTACAAATACCGCGCCTTTAGCACGTAACTCATCGACTACAAACTTGTTATGTACCACTTCATGACGCACATAAATCGGTGCGCCAAATTTCTCTAAGGCTTGCTCAACAATAATGATGGCGCGATCAACGCCAGCGCAAAATCCTCGCGGATTAGCCAATACTAATGCGGGGCTTAATTCTGGCGATGGCGTAAGGGGTGGAGCCATAGATGAAGTATCTGTCATACACACTTTTCATTCATAAAAATTGACACAAGGTATAATGCGTATATTAACCTAATTTCGGACGTGCAAAAAATGCAAGCACGCTTAAAAATGAACAATACTGCCGTTAAAAACACCATTACCAAGAACGCTGGCAAAAATACAGCAACACTCTTAATTACTTGTCCAGACAGCAAAGGCATTGTCGCGGCTGTGGCGGATTTCCTTTACCAGCACAATGCCAACATTTTGCATGCAGATCAGCACCAAGATGCGGAAAATAACCTATTCTTAATGCGTGTCGAGTGGGATTTAGCTGGTTTTTCACTCTTGCCGGTTGATTTTGAGCAACATTTTGCCGCTATCGCTAGTCGGTTCAACATGGAGTGGCAACTTAAACTTTCTCAAAAGCCATTTCGTATGGCCATCATGGTTTCACAATATGACCATTGCTTGGCGGATTTGTTGCATAGACATAAAAATGGCGAAATAGATTGCGATATTCCGCTGATCATTAGTAATCATCATGAGACTGAAGCGCTAGCCAAATTCTACGGTGTAGATTTCCATTACATTGCGGTGAATAAAGACAATAAAGCGGCGGCTGAAGCAGAGCAGTTCGCCCTATTCGCCCAGTATGAAATTGATTTAATTGTGCTAGCGCGTTATATGCAAATATTATCGCCAGAATTTGTGGCCCGTTACCCTAAGCAAATTATCAATATTCATCATTCGTTTCTGCCCGCTTTTATTGGTGCCCGCCCTTATCACAGAGCCTTTGAACGTGGCGTTAAGTTAATCGGTGCGACTGGCCATTATGTAACAGAAGTGCTGGATGAAGGACCGATTATTGAGCAAGATATCGACCGTATATCACATCGCGATCAAGTGGAAGATTTAATTCAGAAAGGCCGAGATTTAGAACGCATTGTACTTTCTAAAGCTGTGCGCTGGCATATTGAAAACCGCATTTTGCTTTACTCGAATAAGACGGTGATTTTTGATTAAAATCTATTAATCTTTTTAGATTTAACTTGAAATTCAGCTTGGAATTCAACTTGGAATTCAACTTGGAATTAAGGTCTCAATTTAGCTTGAGATTTAATTAACTCGAGATTTTTACGTAAAAAAAGCGAAGTTTTAACTTCGCTTTTTTATTACACAAGATTTATTAAAATATACTTATTTATTCAACTGCAGGTGCATCCAGTGCAGGAAGTGCAACTTCATCAACCGCTGCAATTTCTGGTAATGCCTCATCAGCGTAAACAACCGGTACCGCATTAATAGCAAAAGCAAACAGTAAACCTAATAAAAGCTTTCTCATTTCTTCCCCTTATTTGCAATTTAAATTGCAATTTTAAATGCATCAATAAATTAAGTGCTTAAGTAAGATGATGTCTTACTTAAACAAGAATTTACACCGAGTTTAATAAGTGTGCAACTATTGTTTTAGCTGTTATTTTAAGCGGTAAAAATTCAGCTTAAGGCTTAGGTAAAACGGCTTCCAACGCAAATAAATCGGCTATGCGCTCACGCTTTCTAATGACGTGACATTGACTACCATCGACCATAATTTCAACTGCTCGCGGCCTAGTATTGTAGTTACTAGCCATACTCATACCATACGCACCCGCAGACATAATCGCCAACAAATCACCCTCTGCTAATGCTAATTTTCTGTCATGGCCTAAAAAGTCGCCACTTTCACACACAGGCCCAACAATTTCGTAAGTCAGCGCGCTAGATTGGTCGCTACGCGTTTGCACCGTTTTAATGTCATGATAAGCATCGTAAAGTGCAGGACGCATTAAATCATTCATGGCCGCATCTACAATGGCAAAGTTTTTTGATTCTGTGTGTTTTATATACTCAACTTTAGTCAGTAAAACACCAGCATTGCCTACTAGTGCGCGACCTGGCTCAAACACCAGTTTTACATTACGCTTGCCGAGTTTTGCCAACATCGCTGCGGCATAGGCGTTAAATTCTGGTGGTGTTTCATCGCTATAACAAATGCCAATACCGCCACCTAAATCAATATGTTGAATATGAATGCCGTGTTCTTCAAGCGCATCGACCAGCAATAGTACGCGATCAAAAGCATCCAAAAATGGTGATAATTCAGTAATTTGTGAACCGATATGGCAATCTACGCCATGTATAGCAATGTTGGACATGGCTGCTGCTTGCTGGTAAATGCTCAGCGCATCTTCATACGCTACGCCAAACTTATTGTTTTTCAAGCCAGTAGAAATATAAGGATGTGTTTTGGCATCGACATTTGGATTTACGCGTAATGACACCGGTGCAATTTTGCCCATATCACTCGCGACTTTATTCAGCCGATTTAATTCACTGGCGGATTCGACATTAAAGCAAAAAATGCCGGCATTAAGCGCAGCTTGCATTTCAACAGCGCTTTTACCAACTCCTGAGAATACGATTTTTTTAGGATCACCGCCCGCGGCTAATACCCGTGCTAATTCACCACCAGACACAATATCAAAACCCGCACCCAATGTAGCAAATAAATTCAAAATAGCGAGGCTGGGGTTAGATTTAACCGCAAAACATACCAAATGATTTGCTGCTGCAAAGCCGGCACTAAAGCGTTCAAATGCATGCGTAAGTGCAGACTTTGAGTACACATAACAAGGTGTACCAAACTCACTAGCAATTTGGTTAAGAGCTACGTTTTCAGCATGTAGAGTATCGTTTTTTTGCGTAAAGGAGTTCACAGTGGCAACTTAATAAGAGGTGGTGAATATGATTTAGAATTGTGGCTAAAAATGATGGTTTGCTAATTTTTGATGGTTAATTATTTTTATGACATACAACATTAAATTAATTTTTAGCCGGTGTTTCTTGCGGATATTTTTGTTCTGGAATAAACAGAGCGCCTTTAGTGCCGCAACTGTTTAATGCAAAGCAGGCTACTAAGAGTAAAAGTACATGAACAGAATTTTTTTTCACAGCTTAAGGCCTTTTCTTACTAATACATGAAACAGAATTTTAACATAAAGATAGGATAGGTTTTATTTCTAGCTTAGCTCATTCATTATTAACCATTTTCCGCCCGTCATTTGCCAGTAATTTACTAGTAATTAAGCCATTCACTAAACCAAAAAAAAGAGCGGCCAAAGCGAAAATCGGCACCAAATAGGCCACTCCAGCATGCGGAATCAACCACAAACGTACCATCATTAATTGCCCTGCAATATGTGCAAAAGCGGCTAATATACTTAAAGAAACTGGCCCAAAGTATTTTTTGGGAAATTTAAATGCGAGCCATAAAATGCCTAAACTAAAGATTGTTCCACTCAAACTAAGCACAAAGGTCGGCGACAAAAACTGGCCCAATAGCAAACTGCTGGCAAACACCCGTAAAATGCTGACCCAAGCCGCCGCAGCGTATCCATATTGATACAACACATATAAAGTCACTATATTAGCAATTCCAGGCTTCACACCTGGTAGTGGTGACGGAATAACAGCTTCTACCATATGCAAGGCAATCGCGAAGGCGGCCAGCTTGGCGATTCGATGGTCATCTACTGTAGTTTGAATTTGAATGGGTTTCACGTTAGTGGCATTTAATTTATACGGTTTATCTGCAAAATTAATTATATTCTCTGAGTTATTTTACTAATAGCTTAGCGAGTCATAAAGTTTTCGCTCGCCTAATAATTCCAAGCTAATTTGATTCGGTAAACAAATCGCCACTTGCCCAGCATGGCTTAGCCAACCTTGATGCACACAGTATTGGGTATTGCATGGTGATTGGGAAAATCTAGCTCTACCTTGTGAAATACTAATTACTGCATCCCCTAGCTTTCCATGCAGATGAATTTCGCGCTGCTGATTTAAACTATAAGTAGCGTATATTTTATTACCGACACTGATTTGTACTCTGGCGGCATGCTCACTAGTCCATAGGCTTTGGAACAGATAAAAAATCCCGACTAGGCTAAGAATAATAATCAGCCAATCGCCTATCAGCAATTCATTAATAAGCTGTTTAGGGTAGCGTAGAAAATTTAACACCAGCATCTACCCAATGTAATTTATTGACCATTTTTGCTGAAACAAAAATAGCCCCTTGCGCATCAATCACCATGAAATTTTCAATGCCAAAGGCCTGTGCAGCTGCATTTCTATTGGCAGCAGTTTCGATAAAAATAGGCTTAGAGACGACATCTGACAACACTCCCGCTTGCGTTTTATTACTGGCTTGTGGCGGGACTAATACCGTTACAGATTGTGTTTGTTGCGCAGGGTAGCCAGTTCTGGGATCAATAATGTGGCAGTAACGTTTACCATTCAACATAAAATAGCGCTGATAATCACCTGATGTGCCTATCGCCCAGCCGTCGGCTAAATCTAGCGTGGCAATTGCTGTGGGTGCGCGCGGATGTTGTATACCAACCCGCCAAGGATTATCACCATGCTTGCCTAGCGCAATAACGTTGCCGCCAATATTAATCAATGCATTTTTAGCGTGTTGTTTACGTAAATAATTAGCAGCAACATCCAGCGCGTAACCTTTTGCGTAGCCGCCTAAATCAAGCTTTACCGTTGGATTGGTACTGTAAATAGCATTCGCTTTAATGACTAAATCTGTCATGCGCGGTTGGGCGTGCAACAAGTTTTTTATCGCCGCTTCGTCTACCGCAATAGCGCTAAATTCATCGCGTTGAAAACCCCAAGTACTAATTAAATGGCCGATGGCAGGATTAAACAAACCGTTAGACTTTAACGATAAATCTGCGGCTTCTAGTAGCATATTAGCCAAATTTGGATTGACTGTGGTTGGCTTCTTGCCGGCTGAAATAGCGGCATTAAGCTCACCTAATTCGCTTAATTTATTGCCTGATACCGGCTTCCAGGCATGTAGTTGCTTATGTAAATTTTGAAAATCAGCTAGGATATTATTAGCTAAAAATCTGGCGCGCTCATCTTTTTCACCATAAATACTAATATCGACCAGCGTACCAAACACGTAGCTTTGACTATGATATAACGGCTCTTGAAAGCAGCCAGTAAGAAGAAGTGAGAGTAAAAGAAAGAGGTAACGCATGCGGCATATTATAGATGATTTAGCGGTGCTTTAATTAGCCTCCATAAGCCGTTACGACAAATGGTTTCAAGCCTCATTAATCATTTTCTACTTAATACATTGCTCTAGGGCATCTAGAAATACTTGAGCCGGCTTACATGACGTTTGCTTTGCAATTTCGACCATGCCAGTCGGGCTGGTCACATTAATTTCAGTCAAAGAGTCGCCTATCACATCTAGGCCAACTAAAAACAAGCCTTCTTGCTTGAGCACTTTACCCACCACAGTGGCAATTTCCAGATCGCGTTCGCTTAGCAATTGCGCCACACCTGTGCCACCTGCCGCTAAATTGCCACGCGTTTCACCGGCTTTGGGGATACGTGCTAGTGCATAAGGTAATGGCGTACCGTTGATGATGATAATACGTTTATCACCTTGCAGAATCTCTGTTAAATAGCGCTGCGCCATAATCGTGCGCGTACCAAAATTAGTGATGGTTTCAAGGATCACGCTAATATTAGGGTCGTTTAATCCCAAGCGAAAAATACTGCTGCCGCCCATGCCATCTAGCGGTTTAACAACGATGTCTTGATGCGTCACTAAAAATTCACGAATTAAATCATTATCGGCAGTGACTAAAAACTCAGGCGCAAATTGCGGAAAGCGCGTGACTGACAGTTTTTCATTCCAACTACGAATAGCGCTGGGGTTGTTGTAAACACGCGCACCCTGTTTAGCCGCAATTTCTAATACATAAGTGCTATACAGATATTCGTTATCAAACGGTGGATCTTTACGCATGACAATTGCATCAAACTGTGCGGGGATATATTCAAACACCTCGTCTAGTGCATAATCTGGCTTGCTGTCTGGCCCGGTAAAAGTGAATTTTTTAGCTTTTACTTTTGCGATGTCGCCACGTAAAAAAACATCGTGTTGCATGCTGACGAATAATGTATGGCCACGCTTACTGGCTTCACGCATGATGGCTAAACTGGTGTCTTTTTCACTCTTTAATTGCGCGAGTGGATCTAGTATAAAAAGTAGTTTTAAGGCCATTTAAATTTGTACTTTATTGGTTCTCAGGGTCTTGTTCTTGCAGCTCTATCGCCGCTGCCAGCAAGGCCAATCGCGCGACCACACCGTAAGCATAAAAGCGATTAGGCGCAGCGTCAGGCTCACCTTTACAGTCAGGCAAGGTGCAAGGTTTTGCAAACGCTAGTGGCACAAAATGTGAACCCGGTGCATTCAGGTTTTCGTCCATACCTCGATCTGTATGTACGCGATAAAAACCACCAATCACAAAGTGATCCATCATGTACACCACAGGCTCGGCAACCGCATCGTTAATGCTTTCAAAGGTGTAAACACCCTCTTGAATAATCACTTCAGACACTTGCAAACCTTCTTTTACTACAGACATTTTATTACGCGTTTTACGATTTAAGTCACGGACATCATCAGGCGATTTGACTGTCATAATACCCATGCCATAAGTGCCTGCATCGGCTTTTACAATGACAAATGGTTCTTGGGTGACACCATATTGGGCGTATTTTATTTTAATCTTCTCTAACAACTGCTCAACTTTAAGCGCGAGGCAATCTTCACCGGTACGCGCGTGAAAATCAATTTCGCCGCAGGTTTCAAAATATGGATTCAAGAGCCACTCATCAATATCTAGTAGTGCAGCAAACTCAGCGACCACTCGGTTGTATGCGGAAAAATGTTGAGATTTCCGTCGAGTACTCCAGCCAGCGTGTAGCGGTGGAATTAAATTTTGTTCCAGATTTTTAAGGATTTCTGGAATACCAGCAGATAAATCATTATTCAGCAAAATCGCGCAACTATCAAAGTCGCCCAAATCTTTATTAATTAGTTTAATGCGGTTACCAACACGCACCACAGGCTCTAATAATAAAGTATGCCCATCTTGCGTTTCCAGTGACGTGGGTTCGGTAATTTCAGGTGAAATTGAGCCTACTCTAACATCAAGCCCCGCTTGCTTCATGATGTTCACTAGCTCCACCACATTACGCAGATAATAGGTATTGCGCGTATGATTTTCTGGAATTATCAGTAATCGATGTGCTTCCGGACAGACTTTTTCTACTGCGACCATGGCCGCATGTACGCTTAAGCTTAAGAATTCCGGGTTAAGATTATTGAATCCACCTGGAAATAAGTTGGTATCAACTGGTGCTAATTTAAAACCTGAGTTGCGTAAATCAACGCTAGCGTAAAATGGTGATGCATATTCTAGCCATTGTGTTCGAAACCAATGCTCAATTTTTGGCATAGCATCGAGCATACTTTTTTCTAGCGATAAAAGTGGTCCGTTTAGCGCGGTTGTTAGATGTGGAACCATAGATTCTCTTCTTTATTGGTTATGTGCAACAATCACTTAAAAGTTACGCTACTAAATGCGCTTGCTCGTCAGCGTGATAACTACTTCTTACCATGGGGCCGCTAGCAGTATTATTAAAGCCCATCGCTTGCGCTTTATCTTTGAATGCATCAAAAGCACTAGGTTCCACATAACGCATGACAGGTAAATGATGTACGCTAGGCTGTAAATATTGGCCTAACGTTAACATGCTTACATTATGCGCACGTAAATCTTGCATCACCGCTAAAATCTCTTCGTCAGTTTCGCCTAAACCTAGCATTAGGCCAGATTTTGTTGGCACACTTGGATATAACGCACCAAAGGTTTTCAATAGCGTTAGTGAATTTTGGTAATCAGATCCTGGACGCGCTTGCTTGTAAAGGCGAGGCACGGTTTCTAGATTATGATTCATCACATCTGGCGGCGCTTTGCGCAAGATTTCCATCGCTACATTTAGGCGGCCACGAAAATCTGGCACTAACACTTCTATTTTAATATTGGGTGAATGCGCGCGTACCGCTTGAATGCAATCTACAAAATGCTGCGCGCCACCGTCACGTAAATCATCGCGATCTACACTGGTAATCACCACGTAATTAAGCTTCATTTGCGCGATCGTACGGGCTAAGTTTTCAGGCTCATCAACATCTGGTGGCAGTGGTTTGCCATGCGCCACGTCACAAAATGGGCAACGTCGAGTGCAAATATCCCCTAAAATCATAAAGGTAGCAGTACCACCGCTAAAGCATTCACCGATGTTTGGGCAGCTAGCTTCTTCACAGACGGTGTGTAGATTGTTATCGCGAAGAATTTTTTTAATTTCTTGATAGCGCACCGAATCTGGCACCTTCATGCGTATCCATTCCGGCTTGCGTTGCATAGGCTGTGGAATTATTTTGATAGGAATACGTGAAGTTTTCGCGGCATCTCTTTCTTTTATACCTGCCACTTTGACGACCGACGTTTTTACACTAGGAACCATGGGATTAGGAACACTGGGGTTAAGAGTATTAGTGCTAGGTATTTTTTGAGTATTTACATCAGTCATGCATATGTCCATAGTCTAAATTAACAGTGAGTTTTCCTAGCAGCTTATCAAGAAGTTGCTCACCAATAGTTTGTTGGTCAATATTGATACCTAAGTCTTGCATTTGTGTGACTTTTAAGCCAGCATAGCCGCAAGGATCTATTGCTAAAAACGGTGTTAAGTCCATATTTACATTTAAACTTAAACCATGATAACAGCAGTTGTTTTTAATGCGTAAGCCTAAGGCAGCAATTTTAGCTTCTTCTACGTATACACCAGGTGCGTCAGCTTTTGCAGATGCTGAAACACCATAATCTGCCAATAATTCTATTACTGTATTTTCTAATAAGCTGACTAGTTTTCGAATATTAAGCTGCGAGCGCTTCAGGTCTAACAAGGCATAAATAATGACTTGTCCTGGGCCGTGATAAGTGATTTTCCCGCCGCGGTCAGTATGAATCAAAACGATGTCGTCGCGTATAGGTAGGCGTACATTTTTACGATTCAGCCCTAAAGTATAAACTGGATGATGCTCAGTCAACCATAACTCATCTGGTGTGTCACTAAATCTTTCTGCCGTAAAGCGCTGCATGGCAAGGCTGGTGTCGGCAAAATTAGTATGGCCTAAACGCCTAACTATTATGGGCGGTTGCATAGCGGAACTAAGGTCGTATTTAATAGGATGAGTGCTTGATTAGAGCGCAAATTTAACCAGTGGATGCTTACTAATTAAACGATAAACATCATCTAATTGCGCTTGCGAGATAACATGTACAGTACAAGTGAGGCTAATATATTTTCCGCCAGAACTTGCACGCATCTCAATATGTGTAGCGTTAAAGCTGGGCACTATCGTTTGAATCAAGTCGATAATGGTTTGGGAGAATGCATCTTGCGTTTCACCCATCACTTTAATGGGAAATTCACATGGAAAATCGATTAAGGGAGGCGCGGTATGTGGTTCAATTTCAGCCATAATGATTACCTATCCAGGTGCCGATGATTATTGTAAAAGTAACTTTATTGAATCCCATGCACGACCTAAAATACCTGCGCCATCAACGGATTTTACTGCTACCAAATTACGCTGATCGATTATTTTTCCGTTCAGCATAAATTTTACATTACCGATAATTTGGCCTTTTTTAATCGGCGCAATTAAAGGCTGCGTGCTTGAAATCACCGCTTTTACATTGGCATACTGACCTTTTGCTAAAGTAAGATACAGATCATGGCTAACAGTAGAGTCTACTTGATTGTCAGCGCCCTTCCATACTTTTAGCTGGCTAATTTTTTGACCTTGTTTGTAAACTAGGTTTGAATCAAAATATTGAAAGCCGTAATTGAGTAATTTTTGGCTTTCTGTCGCGCGCGCCGCGTCGCTTGGTGCACCTAGCACTACTGATAGACGGCGCACGCCATCACGTTTAGCCGATGAAATTAAACAATATCCAGCAGATTCAGTATGGCCAGTTTTCATGCCATCTACGTTAGGATCTAACCATAACAAACGATTACGGTTAGGCTGCGTAATGTTGTTGTAGGTGTATTCTTTGACTGAATATAAACGCTTATATTGATCGGGAAAGTCGCTGATGAGAGCCGTTGCAAGAATCGATAAATCTTTTGCTGTGGTGTAATGCTGCGCGTCAGGCAAACCAGTCGCGTTCATGAAATGGGTATTTTTCATGCCTAGGCGTTGCGCCTCTTTATTCATCATGTCAGCAAATTGCATTTCAGTGCTAGCAATGCCTTCAGCCAAGGCGATAGAAGCATCATTGCCTGATTGAATAATCATGCCGTGTAAAAGCTCGTCTACAGTCACTGGCTTATTCGGCTCAATAAACATTTTAGAGCCCTCTACTTTCCAAGCAATCTCGCTTACAGGTAAGGTTTGGCTAAGTTGCAGATGGTTATTTTTAAGCGCTTTAAAGCTCAAATAAGCGGTCATTATTTTAGTAAGCGATGCTGGCTCAACGCGCATTTCGCTATTGAATGTAGCAATAGTTCTGCCGCTATTCACATCTGTCAGCAAATAAGCTTTAACTGCCAAGCTAGGTGGCGGCGCAATTTGCGCATCTTCAGCTTGGGCTAGTGGGACGAGATTAATGCTTCCAATGATAAGCGTTAAAAGTGTGTACTTTAAAATATTAAGAGTGATGTTTTGCATGATTTCGATTATTTAATTTTGAACAATAGTAGATATGTTTAATTGTTTGCGAATAGTGGCGGCAGAAGCATCAGCCTCGACTCTGCTTGCATATGGGCCAATTCTTACCCGATACAAGGCATTATTATACACGTTTGCTGCACCTACATTTTCGTCTAGCTCTAATCCCTGAATTTTCTTTAGCAAAAGTTCGCCATTAGCCTCATTTTTAAAAGCACCTGCCTGTACATAATACTGCATACTGATGCCGGCTAGCGCATTGGCTGGTAGTGGCGAGGTTATTGGTAAGATTGTTGATGCAGCCGCGGCGGCGCTATCAACAATTGGGCCTGAAGTTGCAATCGGCGTTACATTCGCATCTTCGCTAGCTATTGATGCTTGTGTTTGCGTTGTAGTATTGGCCATTGTTTTTTGCATATTAAGCATGGCTTCCGCACTGGTATCTATGGTTTCCACTTCCACTAAACCGCTGCCTTGACCAATTAATCTGAGTTTGTAAGCAGCTGCATAAGATAAATCAATCAAGCGATCGCGCTTAAATGGGCCTCTATCGTTAATACGCACAATCACAGAGCGGCCATTAGCTGGATTGGTGACTTTTGCGTAACTTGGTATAGGCAATACCGTATGGGCGCCAGACATGCCGTACATATCGTAAATTTCGCCGGTAGAGGTTTTTTTGCCGTGATATCGTTTACCATACCAAGAAGCTACCCCTTGTTTTTTATAAGGCGCATAACTGGTCATAGGAATGTATTGCTGACCCAATGCAATATAAGGCTTATTAGCACGCACTAGCGGTACTTCAGTTTTCAAGGGCGCATTTGGAATTGCATCAATATCAGCCGGTGCGTTATCACCCGGGCCGTCGTCTAAATAATAGCCACCAGCACCCGGTTTTGATGCTGCGCTACTTGCCGGAGATTTAACCTCAGGTCTCGTTAACTCATTTCCACCGCATGACGCCAGCAACAAGATGCTCAATAAAGCGATAAATTTCTTCATATTTTCCATTTAGGTTGCCACCAGTTTCTTATGTGTTTGTATGCTCATTAATATACCGAAGCCTATACATAGCATAACCATAGAGGTACCACCATAACTAATTAACGGTAACGGTACGCCTACTACGGGTAAAATTCCGCTCACCATGCCCATATTAACAAAGCCATAGGTGAAAAACGTTAGCGTAATACTACCAGCCAGCAACCTGGAAAAAGTACTCGGCGCTTGCGAGGCAATGACTAAGCCACGCATAATAATTAAACTAAAAAGTAATAGCAATAATAGGTTACCTAGCAAACCAAACTCTTCACCAAATACAGCAAATATAAAATCAGTGCTGCGTTCTGGTAAAAAGTCTAATTGCGCTTGTGTGCCTTTTAGCCAGCCCTTACCTGCAATACCACCAGAACCCACGGCGATAATGGCTTGTATCGTATGGTAGCCAGCCCCCAATGGGTCTTGTGTTGGATCGAGTAGAATTTCTATGCGGCGACGTTGATAGTCATGCAACATAGACCACAGTATTGGCGTAGAGGCGGCAAACGCGATGACGCCGCCAACTAGGAATTTCCAACTCAAGCCAGCCAAAAATAATATATAGAAACCAGAAGCGCTAATAAGTATGGCGGTACCTAAATCGGGTTGCTTCATAATTAATGCGACTGGTACTAATAGCAATAAACCACCGATAGCAAAATCAGCAATCGCTGGTTTGCCTTCTCTTTTTGAGAAATACCAAGCAAGCATCATGGGCATAGCAATACGCATGATTTCTGAGGGTTGAATTTGAGTAAAACCTAAATTTAACCAACGCCGTGCGCCGTGACTCACTGAGCCAAATAATGCAACACAAATTAATAATATAACACCTAAAACATAAAGCGGTAATGCAACACGCTCTAATTGATTCGGTGCAATATTGGCAGCCGCCCACATAAGACTTAAAGCAACGATAATGTTGATACATTGCCCGAAAAGGCGCGAATAGTTTTGTCCAGAGGCACTGTAAAGAACAAACAGACCAATTAATAATGTGAAAATTAAGCAGGTCATCAAAAAAGAATCGATGTGTTTTGCCAAATGTTGAAATAGTTTATTAATCATGTAACTCTTCTTCTGGAATTGCGCCTGGCTTAATGGCCGCACCACCAATCACGGATGCGCCTATAGCCCCTGGAGGTTTTGCTTTTGAGGCTAATGGAGTTGCATCTACTCCAGGTTGCTTACCTAGTAGATAATAATCCATCACTTTTCTGGCAATTGGGCCGCCTACCGAGCCTCCATGACTGCCATTTTCAACAATCACTGCCAATGCAATTGTAGGGTTATCTGCCGGAGCATAGGCAATGAACAGAGCGTGGTCACGATGCCGCTCATCAATGCTATTGGCATTATATTTTTCATTTTGTTTGATGCCAACCACTTGCGCGGTGCCAGTTTTAGCAGCAATCGAATAAGTAGCATTAGCTCCAACACTGGCAGCGGTGCCACCTGGCAGCGTTACATCTATCATGCCGCGTCTAACAATGGCAATATTTTCCGGGTTCAGAACTATTTTATCTTGCACTTCAGCAGCAATAATTTGCATTTCACCGCTAATAGCTTGTTGAATTTTAGTGACGAAATGCGGCTTCATTGCCACACCATTATTGGCTAATATCGCCGTAGCTTGGGCTAGCTGCATAGGTGTCACTAGCGTATAGCCTTGACCTATGCCGGTAATAACGGTTTCACCTTGATACCATGGCTGTTTGTATCTACGCATTTTCCATTCTGGAGTAGGCAGCAAACCACCGATTTCACCTTGCATATCGATGCCAGACTTTTCCCCAAAGCCAAAATGGCGTACAAAATCGGTTAATTTTTCTATGCCTAAATCTAGTGCTAAGCCATAAAAGAAGGTATCACAAGAAACGGTAATCGCTCGTTGCATATCGACCATACCATGACCGCCAGGCTTCCAATCACGATAACGATGTGTGCTATTGGCGAGTGTAAAGTAACCCGCATCTTGAATGGAAAATGGCGGCACGCGTTTACCATTTTCCAAACCGGCCATGGCCACGAATGGCTTAAAAGTAGACCCTGGTGGATAAATACCGCGTATCGGCCGGTTGATTAAAGGCTTATCTAAGGAATCATTGAGGGACTTCCAATTGTCCACATCAATGCCATCGACAAATAAATTAGGGTCAAACGTAGGTTGACTTACATAGGCCAATACCTCACCTGTTTTTGGATTTATAGCCACCAAGGCGCCACGATGTTCCCCAAAAGCTGTTTCAGCAATTTCTTGCATCTTGCTGTCTATGGATAGAATAATATCATTACCGGGCACGGGCAAGGTGCTGGATAATACCCTAACCGCACGGCCATCTGCATCAACCTCCACTTGCTGAAAACCTGTGGTGCCATGCAAGTAGGGCTCGTAAAACTGCTCTATGCCACTTTTCCCAACGTGGTCCGAGCCTTTGTAGTTAGATAATGAGTCTGATTTTTCAAGACCAGCTAAATCCATAGCATTAATACGTCCAATATAGCCGATCACATGCGACCCAAGTTTGCCTAGCGGGTAATGTCTAAATAGGCGTGATTTGATTTCAACGCCAGGGAAGCGATAATGGTTAACGGCAAATTTAGCCGCCTCGAATTCGTTCAGATGAGTGCGAATCGGGACACTTTCAAAGTTACGACTTTCTTCACGTAGCTTTTTAAAGCGCTTCAGATCCAGCGGACTTATTTCAACTAGCTTTCTTAATTCGGCAATCGTCACTTCAAGGTCAGTAATTTTTGAGGGCGTAATTTCTAGCGTGTAAACAAAAAAGTTATGCGCTAGCACAACGCCGTTTTTGCCTATAATCAGGCCGCGATTCGGCACTATAGGCACCAGGGAAATACGATTGTTCTCAGCTAATGTTTGGTAGTGATCGTGCTGTTTAATTTGCAAATAAAAAAAACGTACCGCTAGTAGGCTAAACAAGAGTATGACTACTAATGCACTAAAGCCTAATCTGAGCCTAAAGTAATACTGCTCATGTTGGAAGTTTTTGATTTCAGCCCGCATGCTTAAATACCAAATTTAGTCTTTGTAAACAATGACTGTTAAAAAATTATGGTTAATAACTATGCTTAAACCGTTATGGTTGACTACTACAAAATCAATCGCCACGCGCACGTCCACCAGCATTTATGCCAAAAAATACAGCAATCCGCCACAATAAAACACCTGTTACACTTGGTAAAAAGTAAGTCCAGCCTATCCATTGCATACCAGCAAAAACTTTAAGTATCAGTAGACTAATCTGCGAAATAAGTAATAGTAAAATAACATAAGCCAGCTGCTGCGTGCCACTGAATAAGACCAAGCGCCGCTGATACATCACCGCAAAGAATGCAGTGACCGTGTAAACCAAAGCATACTGGCCAAAGATACCGCCTACAGCTAGGTCTACCAACAAACCTGCAAACCAAGCTGTACCGACATTACATAAATTGGGCGCCCGTATCAGCCAAAATATGAGTACCAGTAACAAAAAGTCTGGTCGCATGGTTAGCGCTAAGCCAGACCATGGTAATAACAAGCAGATAAATGCCAAGAATAGCGAGAAATATATATGTCTGAGTTTAGTTGTTTGCATGTGGCCTAATCGCGGTACCGGCTTGTGACTTTTTTGGCATCGCTAGGGTGCCGGCTGTCTTGGACGTTTTTTTTACTTGGCTTGCAACTGCAGCACTCACTTTTGAAGCAGTGACTGCGGTAACTGCGGTAACTGCAGGCAATCCTAACTGTGGAATACTAACCAAAAGCACTTGTTTATGGTTTTCTACGCCGCCAGTAGGCACGCAAATAATACGTGAAAAAGGTGAGTCAGCAGTATTTTCTATTTGCGACACAGTAGCAACCGCAAGACCCGCAGGATAAACCCCATCGATGCCTGAAGTGACCAATTTATCTCCACGGCGAATATCCACGTTAGTTGGCAAGTAAGGTAAGTCTAGAATATTGTCACGACCATGACCAAAGGCAATGGCGCGCAAACCATTACGCTCTATTTGAACAGGGATCGCGAGTGACTTATCGGTAATAAGCGTGACTTCACTGCTTAACGAATAAGTACGCGTTACTTGACCAATCACGCCCTTCGCATCAACTACAGCCTCGCCGGCTACAACATGATGCGCTTCGCCGCGATTGACTACTACTTTTTTAGTAAATGGGTCGCGACCCACGTGCATAATTTCGCCTAGAACACTACTCTCTAACAAAGATTGATTAGCTTCAAGCAACTTACGTAGATGTTCATTTTCAAGTACCAGCATGCTAAGGCGCTGTAGCGCGATGTCTTGCTTGAGCGCTTGCTGTTTTAATTGCTGATTCTCATTGAGTAGATGGTTGTGCGTAACAAAGTATTCATTGGTAGCACCGTAGAGTCGAGTCGGTGTATTCGCCACTACTTGCAGCGGGTGCAAAACACTCATCAACGCTTGGCGTACGCTCTTCAAATATTGCAGGCGTGAATCTGTGGCTATTAATGCTAAGGACAATGCAGCAAAGAATACCAATCGAGCAAACACGCTTGGTCCGCGCACAAAAAATGCGGGGGCCTGTTGTTGCTCAAATTTTTGATTAAAACCTCTTACCATTGATTAAACTTTATGACGCATCTTTGTTACTTAAGGACAGCTTAAGGGATTGCTGGCGTCATTTACGCCAACGAAATGGGAGACACAAAGCGCCATGACAGTTAAAACATTTAGCCATATTAACGATCTACCAAGGCCAACTAAGCCACGCAGCTTCTATTTCATTTACACCTTACGAACATTAAAATGTATGAAATTAAAACTCATCTAAGGTAAGATTTAAGTCGAAGGCTTCTCAAATTAAATTATTCGTAAGCAAAAATACTGCCTAGCTTATCCATTTCCTCTAGCGCGCGACCACAACCACGTGCAACGCAGGTAAGTGGATCTTCTGCAACAATGACTGGCAAGCCAGTTTCTTCAACCAATAAGCGATCTAAATCACGCAACAATGCACCACCGCCAGTGAGCACCATGCCTTTTTCGGCAATATCCGCACCCAACTCAGGTGGCGTTTGCTCTAATGCAGATTTTACAGCGCCTACAATGGCATTTAGCGGCTCAGTGAGCGCTTCTAAAATCTCGTTACTTGAAATCGTAAATTTGCGCGGCAAACCTTCCGCAAGATTTCGACCAGTGACTTCCATTTCCAACACTTCAGAGCCTGGAAAAGCAGATCCAATCTTTTTCTTAATCGCTTCGGCCGTAGGCTCTGAAATTTGCATGCCATAATTACGGCGAATATAATCGATAATGGCTTGATCAAACTTATCGCCACCTACGCGCTCAGATTTAGCATAAACAATACCGCCAAGTGAAATCACGCCGACCTCGGTGGTACCACCGCCAATATCAACCACCATAGAACCCGTTGCTTCAGACACCGGCATGCCAGCACCAATCGCCGCCGCCATTGGCTCTTCAATTAAAAACACTTGCTTAGCGCCTGCGCGCTCGGCGGACTCTTTAATAGCACGACGTTCAACTTGGGTAGAACCGACCGGTACGCAAATAATAATGCGTGGACTAGGTGAAAACCAGCGCGCATCATGTACACGACGTATAAAATACTTAAGCATTTGCTCGGTAATGGTAAAGTCTGCAATCACGCCATCTTTCATTGGGCGAATTGCTTGAATATTAGCCGGCGCACGGCCCAACATGCCTTTGGCCTCGGTGCCAACGGCTAGCAAGATTTTTTTGCCCCCAGGGCCGCCCTCCAAGCGAATCGCCACGACAGACGGCTCATCTAAAACGATGCCTTTGCCACGTGCATAAATAAGGGTATTTGCTGTGCCTAAGTCAATGGCAAGATCATTTGAAAAGTAACTAGTGATGAAACCAAACATGATGTTTTTCCTGTGGGTTAAGGCATGGTCAATACGACGATAGATATAAGGCTAAAACTTAATCTTTTTTACACGATTAAGGCGCGCTAAAAACCAAGGTATAATACCGCATATCTCGTTGAAAATTAAGATGTGATTACAACTTATTACAAAACTGTGACTGGCAATTGACGTCACGAATAACACAATATTTACATTTCGGATTATTGAAGCATGGCACTCAGCATTGAAGATATTAAAAAAGTCTCGCATTTAGCGCGTATTGAGGTGAGCGATAGCGATGCCGCGGCCACCTTAACCAAGCTTACCGGCATCTTGGGCTTAATCGAGCAAATGCAGGCCGTTGATACTACCGGCATTGTACCAATGTCACATTCGCAAGATTTAAGTCAGCGTTTGCGTGACGATGTGGTGACTAAAACCAATCTACGTGATGAATTTCAAAAAAATGCACCTGCTCTAGGTAATGGCTCAACAGAGCAAGCCGTTGCAGGTGGCCTGTATCTTGTTCCTAAAGTAATCGAATAATTATGATCAATAGTAGCTTAAAGAAACTTGGAGACATGCTCCAAGCCAAGAAGATTTCTAGCGTTGAATTAACACAAACTTTTATGGCTAGAATTTCGCAATACAACCCCAGCATTAATGCTTACATAAGTTTGGATGATGCGAAAACATTGGCGCAAGCAAAGGCGGCTGATGTGCAAATTGCTGCCGGCAATATAACGCCATTAACCGGCATTCCTATCGCGCAAAAAGATATTTTTTGTGCCAAAGGTTGGCGCACGACTTGTGGTTCTAAAATGCTGGAAAATTTTATTGCGCCTTATGACGCACATATTATTACCCAGTTTGATGCAGTAGGCGCGGTGAATTTGGGTAAAACCAATATGGATGAATTTGCTATGGGTTCATCTAACGAAACCAGTTATTTCGGTGGTGTTAAAAACCCTTGGGGTTTTGATCGCGTACCCGGTGGTAGTAGCGGTGGTAGTGCGGCAGCTGTAGCGGCAAGACTTTGTGCGGCGGCCACAGGTACAGATACCGGCGGCTCAATTCGTCAGCCAGCTTCTTTATGCGGCTTAACCGGTTTAAAACCTACTTACGGCGTGGTTTCGCGTTTCGGCATGATTGCTTTTGCTTCATCGCTAGACCAAGCCGGCCCTATGGCTAAAAGTGCTGAAGATTGCGCGCTAATGATGAACGTGATGGCGGGCTTTGATGAGCGCGATTCAACCAGTTTGAATCGCGCAAAAGAAGATTACAGCAAAGAATTAAACAAACCGTATTTAAATAAACCATTGGCTGGCTTAAAAGTAGGTTTGCCTAAAGAGTTTTTTTCTGAAGGTTTAGATGCCCGCGTTGCTAAAGTGATTGAAACGGCCATCGCCGAATACACAAAACTAGGTGCAGAGATTGTAGAAATCTCACTGCCAAATACTGGCTTATCTATTCCGGTGTATTACGTGTTAGCGCCTGCTGAGGCTTCGAGTAACTTGTCTCGCTACGATGGTGTGCGTTACGGACATCGTGCAGCTGAATATACCGATTTGATGGATATGTACAATAAGAGCCGTGCCGAAGGCTTTGGTGCGGAAGTTAAACGCCGTATTTTAATTGGTACTTATGTTTTAAGCGCTGGTTATTACGATGCTTATTATTTAAAAGCACAACAAATTCGTCGTTTAATCGCACAAGATTTTACCGAAGCATTCAAAAAATGCGATGTGATTATGGGGCCAGCGGCACCTTCTACGGCTTTTAAAGCCGGCGAAAAAGTGGATGATCCAGTCGCTATGTATTTGCAGGACATTTACACTATTTCCACCAACCTAGCAGGTTTGCCTGGCATGAGTGTGCCAGCTGGTTTCGCCCAAAGTGACGATGGCAAAGCATTGCCAGTTGGCTTGCAAATTATCGGCAATTATTTTGATGAAGCACGCATGCTAAATGTGGCGCACCAATATCAACAAGTGACAGATTGGCATGTACAAACACCAGATTTGAGTCTGCTAGAAGGAAAAGCATAATGGAATGGGAAGTCGTTATTGGGCTAGAAACACATACCCAACTGCAAACTAATACTAAGATTTTTTCTGGCGCGGCGATTAAATACGGCGCTGAGCCAAACACGCAAGCTTGTGAAGTGAGTATCGCTTTGCCTGGCGTGTTGCCTGTGTTGAATAAGCAAGCCGTGCATTGCGCTATTAAGTTTGGTCTTGCCATTCATGCAGAAATCGCACCGCGTTCAGTATTTGCGCGTAAAAATTATTTCTACCCAGATTTACCTAAAGGCTACCAAATTAGTCAGTTTGAGTTGCCAGTAGTCGGCAAAGGCGCAGTGACGATACAAGTGCCAGCGGTAGGCAAAAATGCGGCCTATGAAAAGGTAATTAATATTACCCGCGCGCATTTAGAAGAAGATGCAGGTAAATCAGTACACGGTGCGGTTGAAGGCATGAGCGGCATTGATTTAAACCGGGCAGGCACGCCATTGCTAGAGATTGTGACGGAGCCAGATATGCGCTCAGCTGCAGAGGCAGTGGCTTACGCCAAACAATTACATGAATTAGTGCAATGGATAGGTATTTGTGACGGCAATATGCAAGAAGGTAGTTTCCGTTGCGATGTGAACGTTTCAGTACGTCCAAAAGGCACTGAAAAACTAGGCACACGACGTGAGATTAAAAATTTAAACTCGTTCAAATTCATGCAGCAAGCCATTGAATAT
>CAIYLB010000054.1 GCA_903926935.1 uncultured Pseudomonadota bacterium | reverse complement strand
CTAGTAATGCCGTCAACTACAGCTCTGCCGTAAGCGCGAGCGGCCAATATCACTAGTGATAAAGAAGTCAAAATAGATGAGCGTTCATGCGTGACTCTTGCGTGCAGTTGCGAAATTAAATCGGAAGTTGCCATAACAATGCAAACAATCCGATTGGATGCGCTAGCAATCTCTTTTGCGTTGAGCACGGCGATAGGGCTTTCTATCATCACCATAATTGGGATGTGGCTACCGCCGGCTGCATCTAGCATTGATAGTGCTGTGAGTACATCTTCGCGTGATTCAATATTAGGAAAAAGAATCGCGTCTACTTTCGTTTTAGCGATAGCTTTGATGTCGTCCGCGCCCCATGGCGAATCAAGGTCGTTAACGCGGACGACTACTTCACGTGAGCCATAACCACCCTCATTAACAAAGCGCACCACATTGTCACGTGACTCTTCTTTGCATTCCACCAAAATAGGATCGCCTAAATCAAGAATGACCGAATCAGCATGTAATGTACGCGCACGCTCTAGATAATGAGTATTACAGCCAGGCACATATAACATGGAGCGGCGAGGGCGAAAATATTGATTCATCTTGATACCTTATTGAGCCTTAGTTTTACAGTATTTTAATTAGTATAGTTATTCACTGTATTTTGAAATTATTTTTTTATAATTTGCTAATGGCCTTGATTATATAGAGTTAAATTAAAATCTGTCAACAAATATCTTATGTCTTATATAAGATATAAAACACTAGACTAATTAAAATGGTCATGATATAAATGCACTTAATGTAAATAAGCGCAAAGTGTATCTGCACTTGAACCATCAAGCCGCAGTGCATCAGACCTTGGATGAAATATTAAACTTATGATAGATAAACACTACAACTCGCCAAGCTACAAACCGCTTTATGACCAAATTAAGGTGTTACTTACACAAAGTTTGATCGGTGGTGAGTGGCGCCCAGGCGATATGATTCCTAGCGAAATCGAGTTGGCTGGCCGATATAAAGTCAGCCAAGGTACAGTTAGAAAAGCGATCGATGCATTAGCCACAGAAAACATTCTGATTCGTCGCCAAGGTAAGGGTACGTTTGTCGCCACGCATAGCGCAGAAGGCATGAAGCTTAGATTTTTAAGGCTAACTTCTGTCGATGGACAAAAAGAGCTTTTGCAAAACGAATTTATCTCATGCACTAAGGGTAAAGCGGATGTGCGCATGGGTCAGATATTGGATATGAAGGCTGGTGCTTCAACCATAGAAATTAAACGACTACTTACTTTTTCAGGGCGACCGCTGATTTTTGACCACATTGTGGTGCCGGCGAATGCATTCAAAGGTCTTAATGGCACGCGCGTAGAAGAGAATAACGGCTCTATGTATAGCATGTACGAGTCTGAATTTGGTGTGCGAATGATACGTGCGGAAGAGCGCTTGAAAGCAGTTGCTGCCGCCGGTGAGGTGGCAACAGCCTTGGGTTTGAGCGCAGGTGAGCCGCTATTGAGCATAGAGCGTGTTTCATTTACTTATGGTGATAAACCTATGGAATGGCGTTTAGGTTCGTGTGTGACCGATAATCATCATTATATGAATGAGCTCGAATAACTACTTTTGAAAATACGCTTTAGTTGCGAAATCAATAGCTATACAAATAAATAGCTGCACAATTAGCAGTAAGCACCTAAAAAAACTAAATCCTTAATAAGGCATAGAGAATAATGGACGATTTAAAAAAACGCGCACTTGATTACCACGAGTTTCCTAGACCAGGAAAACTCTCCGTTGAGTCATCTAAACCATGCGCTACGCAAGATGACTTGTCTTTAGCTTATACGCCGGGTGTTGCGGTGCCAGTGCGTGAAATTAATCGTGATCCGGCAAATGCATATAAATATACCAATAAAGGTAATTTAGTGGCGGTTATTACCGACGGTACAGCCGTGTTGGGCTTAGGTAATATGGGCGCGCTAGCCAGTAAACCGGTGATGGAAGGTAAAGCCGTGCTGTTTAAACGTTTTGCTGGAATTGATGTTTTTGATATTGAAATTACTGCGCCTAGTGTAGAGGCGTTTATTGAGACTGTAGTGAATATTGCGCCTACTTTTGGTGGTATTAATTTAGAAGATATTGCTGCGCCGCATTGTTTTAGAATTGAAAAAGAATTACGCGCACGTTTAGATATTCCAGTATTTCATGATGATCAGCATGGCACAGCGGTAATTGTCGCGGCTGCGTTAACCAATGCTTTAGAGATACAAGGTAAAACGCTAACCACGGCAAAAATCGTATTTTTAGGCGCAGGCGCAGCAGGCTGTTCTTGTGCAAGATTGCTTAAATTGATGGGCGCTAGCAATATCACCATGGTCGATAAATCTGGTGTACTAGATACTTCACGCGCTGATTTACATGACAACAGTCGCCATTTAGCCGTTGCACCTAGCGCGGCTAAAAACTTGGCCGATGTGATGCCAGATGCGGATGTTTTTATTGGCGTTTCTGCGGCAAATACCTTAATGCCAGAACTACTTAAACTAATGGCGAAAAATCCTGTGGTATTTGCTTTAGCCAATCCTGATCCTGAAATACAACCAAGTTTGGCGCACGCGGTGCGTGATGATCTTTTAATGGCTACCGGCCGCTCAGACTTTCCAAACCAAGTGAATAATGCGCTGTGTTTCCCTTATTTATTCCGTGGCGCTTTGGATGCTAAAGCCAAACAAATTACCGATGAAATGCAAATTGCAGCTGCACGTGCTTTAGCTGCGTTAGCGCGTGAACCTGTGCCTGAGGATGTGCTCAAAGCTTACAATTTAACGAGCTTAAGTTTTGGCAAGGAATATATTATTCCTAAGCCATTTGACACGCGCTTGCTGAGTATCGTTTCTGGCGCAGTAGCCGATGCAGCAAGATTGCAACAGGCTAATAGTTAGCGACAGATTTAGTTGTATTGTAAACATTAAGCTTAAATCTACAAAAGTGACAATCATGCCAGAGAATGAAATACAAAGCAGCCGAAAGGCAAAAACGAAAAACCGCCCAAAAAATCTCAATCTATTGACGATTAGGTTGCCAATCAACGCTTTGGTGTCTATTTTACATAGAGCCACAGGCTGTGCTTTGTTTTTGGTGTTGCCTATCATGTTGTTGTTGTTGCAGTTGTCCTTAAGCTCAGTGGCTCATTTTGAAACAGTTGTTTCAATTTTTAATTCACCTTTCAGCAAACTTATTATGCTTGGATTTGCTTGGGCATTTTTTCACCACTTTTTTGCTGGTGTAAGACATTTAGCCATGGATGTGCATTGGATGACCACGCTAATGAAAGCGCGTTATACCAGCAAAATTGTATTGGTTTTAGGCGTGTTGGCTACTTTAGTATTGGCGATTAAATTATGGTAATTGAGTTACTCACCAAGCGTTATCCCGGCATGCGTGCATGGTTGATGCAAAGGCTAACAGCCTTAATTATGGCTGTTTACAGCGTTATGTTGTTTCTTCGTATTTGTGTATTGCAACCCGATACTTATGCAGCATTTTTAGAGTTTTTTCAGCCAACTTGGTTTCGTATCGCTAGCTGGTTATTTTGGATTAGTTTATCCATCCACGCATGGTTAGGTATTCGTGATGTGTTTAAAGATTACGTGCCGAATATGCAAGTACGCAGTGGTTTGTTGAAAATATTAGTGGTGTTGTTATGGGTTTATATTGCATGGGCAAGCTGGTTATTTTTAATGTAAACAGCTATAAATCCCAGATTGAATGATATTCGACTGATATTTGACTCATATTTTTTAGAACATTTATTTTAAGGTTTAAAAGTGATGGCATTAGCAACTCAAACATTTGATGCACTAGTGGTAGGTGGTGGTGGCGCTGGTTTGCGCGCTTCATTGCAATTAGCGCAATCTGGCTTGAAAGTAGCTGTTTTAAGTAAAGTATTTCCAACACGCTCACACACAGTTGCGGCGCAGGGTGGCATTGCCGCCGCGCTTGGTAACGTGGCCGATGATAAATGGTTGTGGCATATGTACGACACCATCAAAGGCTCAGACTTTTTGGGTGACCAAGATGCGATTGAGTTTATGTGTAAAAATGCTGCCGCTGCGATTTACGAGCTTGAGCATTTTGGTATGCCGTTTGACCGCTTGGAAAATGGCAAGATTTTTCAACGCCCATTTGGTGGCATGACACAAAACTTTGGTGAAAAAGCCATCTCACGCACTTGTGCGGTGGCCGATAGAACTGGTCACGCCATGTTGCACACTTTGTATCAGCGTAACGTGCAATCTAATACGCAGTTTTTTGTAGAATGGCTGGCACTGGATTTGTTGAAAGACGCCAGCGGTGATGTTTTAGGCGTACTTGCGCTGGAAATCGAAACAGGCGAAGTACATTGCATTCGTGCCAAAGCTACTTTGTTGGCCACAGGCGGCGCAGGCCGTATTTTTAAAGCCAGCACCAATGCGTTCATTAATACTGGCGATGGTTTGGGCATGGCGGCACGCGCCAATATTCCATTGCAAGATATGGAATTCTGGCAATTCCACCCAACTGGTGTACTTAATGCGGGTGTGCTGATTACCGAAGGCGTACGTGGTGAAGGCGGCTATTTACTCAATAGCGAAGGCGAGCGTTTTATGGAGCGTTACGCACCTAATGCGAAAGATTTAGCCAGTCGCGATGTGGTTTCACGCGCTATTGCTACAGAAATTAAAGCCGGTCGTGGCGTGGGTAAAAATAAAGATGCGGTCTATTTAAAATTAGACCATCTTGGTGAAGCGCTGATTAACGATAAACTACCTGGCATCCGAGAAATTGCCAAAACCTTTGCTAATGTTGATGTGATTAAAGATCCAATTCCTATTGTGCCAACCGTGCATTACATGATGGGCGGCATTCCAACCAATCTGCAAGGCCAAGTAGTGGTGCCAAATGCGGGCGGTGGTGAGTCAGTAGTGAATGGTTTGTATGCGGTAGGCGAATGTGCCTGTGCATCTGTGCATGGCGCGAATCGTTTAGGCTCTAACTCACTATTAGATTTAGTGGTATTTGGTCGTGCGGCTGGCGACAAAATGGTGGAAGAAGTTAAAAAAGACGCAAATCATAAACCATTACCAGCGGATGCCTGCGACATGACATTAGCCAGATTAAATCGCCTAGATACGCAAACACAAGGCGAAACTGTAAAGGACGTAGGTAATGATTTACGTTTAGCCATGCAAACACATTGTGGCGTGTTCCGCTTTCCTGACTTGTTACATGCCGGCGTTGCGGAAATCGATAAAGTGGCAGAACGTGCTAAGAACACCATAATAAAAGATAAGAGCCAAGTATTTAACACTGCAAGGGTCGAGGCTCTAGAGCTGGATAACTTGGTAGAAGTAGCCTTGGCTACGATGCACGCGGCCGAAGCACGTAAGGAAAGCCGCGGCGCGCACTGCCGCGAAGACTTTAGTGAGCGTGATGATGTGAATTGGTTAACTCATTCATTGTATTACCGTGAAGGTCATAAGTTAGCCTATAAACCTGTACGCCTAAAACCACAAACAGTGCCTAGTTTTGAGCCTAAGCCTCGTGTTTATTAAATCTACAAGCGTTCAACCTGTCGCCAAACAAATTTAGTTATTTAGAGATACCCTAATGAAATTCTCAATTTACCGTTTTAACCCAGATGTAGATAAAAAGCCTTACATGCAAGATTACGATGTAGTGCTTGAAGATAGCGATCAAATGTTACTCGATGCCTTATTGCGCATTAAAGATTTAGACGATAGTTTAAGTTTGCGTAAGTCGTGCCGCGAAGGTGTTTGCGGCTCAGATAGCATGAATATCAACGGTAAAAATGGCTTGGCTTGCGTCACTAAGTTGTCAGATTTAGAAGAGCCGGTGGTGCTACGTCCTATGCCAGGATTGCCCGTTATCCGTGATTTAGTGGTGGATATGACGCAGTTTTTTGAGCATTACAATTCAGTAAAACCATATCTAATTAATAACGACGCACCGCCAGAGGCTGAGCGATTACAGTCACCTGAAGACCGCGCGAAATTAGATGGTTTGTACGAATGTATTTTATGTGGTGCCTGTACTACTTCTTGCCCTAGTTTTTGGTGGAATCCTGAAACTTTCGTCGGCCCGGCAGGATTGATGCAAGCTTATCGCTTTATGGCGGATAGCCGCGATCAAGCTTTGGATGAGCGCCTAGAAAATTTAGAAGCGCCTGATCGTCTGTATCGTTGCCACAATATTATGAATTGCGTGGATGTTTGCCCGAAAAAGCTCAATCCATCTTTAGCGATTGCCAAGATTAAAGACCTTAAGTTTGAACAAGCACGTGAACATAAAGTGATCGCTAAGAAAAAAATAGAAATTAAGGCGATTTAGTCGGAATATTCCTGCTGATAATATGGTGACGAGAATGGCTGATACAAAAAATATGACAGACGAAGAAGTGAGGCGACTCAGTTGGCGTTGTCGTCGTGGCTTGTTAGAGCTTGATATTGTATTGCAACGATTTTCACGAAATCATGTAGCCACATTAAACGCGCAAGAACTATTAGCTTTTGATAGTTTGCTAGATTTGCCAGATAACGAGTTTTTAGACGTGGTGACCTCAAGAATTAGTTTTGTAAATGTTGAGATTTTAGTGGCTAAGAAGTTAGATGCCTTAGCGATGAAAAGTGTGTTGGCAAAATTAAGCGGTCATGAAGCAGTCAGTGTTTAAGCATAAGTAATCAAAATAACTAAAATAATTGAAAGAATTAATATGAGTAGCACACACCAAAATTCGGGAGATACAGGCATGGATCATCATGGGAAAATCAAGTGTTATACCAATAGCGCAATGCTAGGTGAAACTTGGCCTGGCATTCAGTTATATTATCCACCAGTTAAATATGCGCCGTCACTAGGTATCTATGAAGATATGGACCAGGCTGCGGCGCGCATGAAAAAACATGCCCATAAAACCAACGCGCACACGCTTATTTTTGACTTGGAAGATGGTTGCCGCCAAAAAGAAATGAGCCGTAATTTGCTGCGTAAAGAGTTGCCTGAACTACGCAAAGTGAATAGCCAAGTGACGATTGCGATTCGTTCAAATTCATTTCGTACTGATGAATATGAGTTAGATATGCAATTAGTCAGCGATATGGCGGATTGCATTGATGTGGTAATGCTGGCAAAAGCCGGCGAGGCTTATGGCGCGGCAGAAGTGCGTGATTTATCCAGCTTTTTGCTAGACCTTAATCCTAATATTACGATACAGCCGATTATTGAGCATCCAAAATCACTGAAAATCGCGCCAGAATTAATGCAATACAGCACAGTGAAACACGTGGTGTTTGGTATTCATGACTTTTCAAAAGCAATGGGTATTCATATTACGCCTGAACATTGGATTGAAGAGTTGCAGTTTTACATGAATCAATTGATGTTCGAAGCGCGTATTGCCGGTAAAGGTGTGATTGGCGGCGTGGAAACATTAATCGGCTCTAATATTATGCCTGAGAAGTTTTTAGAACCGCATGATGTACGCCGTTGGTTAGATTTACATGGCGATCACGAATCACGTATTGTTTATAAGCATGCTTGCCAAGAATCAGCGATGGGATTAACCGGCAAGCAGGTGATACATCCTGGCCATATTCATTTGTGTAAAACCGCTTATACGCCTTCGCCTACTGAAGTGAACCAAAAAGTGCGTATTTTAAAAGCAGCCATTGAAGCAGATGCTTTACACGGCGGCGCGATAAAATTTGAAGGCGAAATGCTGGATCCACCTATGTTTGGTAAAGCTTTGCAAACCTTGTTACGCGCTCACGCATTGCGAGCGCTTAATCAGGATGATATGGATTTTGCTCTACACGTACTTGAGTTGTTGCCAGCGCAGGTGATACGCCAAAACTGGCCGTATGGTGTGTTGTTATAAGTGTTGATGTGATGTGCTTGAATTTTAGATTTCTACTAAGATAAAAATACCAAAGTAGAAATGATGAGTGTTTAAAGAATAGATGAAGGTTAAATATGCAAAAATTTGAACAATTCCCAGCTTGGGTTTGGAACGTCCCAGCCCACTTTAATATTGGTGCGGCCTGTACTGATAAACATCTAAACACGCCAGCAGCTCAAGAAATTGCCATGATAGTTGAAGACGACGCGCAAGGCACCTCGCAAATCACCTTTGAACAATTGGCCAAACGTACTGATAAATTTGCTCAATTGCTTAGAAACTTAAACGTAGGCTTGGGCGATCGTGTTTTAATCCGTTTGCCGAATAGCCTAGATTACCCGACAGCATTTTTGGGTGCAATGAAGCGCGGCGCCATTGCTGTGCCAACATCAACTTTACTCACCGCTGAAGAAGTGGCTTATTTAGCCCGTGATTCTGGCGCAACGGTTCTAGTGACAGATAAAGCCGCTTGGCCTTCACTGCAAGATCATTTAAACAATTTGCCTAATTTAAAGCATATATTTTTATCTGGCGTAGGCGAAATTTCTGCGCATGCAACATTGAATGTATGCGATTTAGAAACGCAATTATCTGCCATTGATACATGTTTGCCAGCCGAATTAACCGCTGCCGATGATCCTGCTTATTTGGTGTATACCTCAGGTACCACCGGCTATCCAAAAGGCGTGTTACATGCGCACCGCGCCTTAATCGGCCGTGAGCCAGCGTCTAAATATTGGTTTAATTTTTCTGCTAACACACAAGATCGCATCATGCATTCCGGCAAATTCAACTGGACTTATGTATTGGGTTCTGGCTTGATGGATCCGCTGTATTTAGGCAAAACCGTCATCGTGCATGAAGGCAAAAATGATGCAGACACTTGGACACGTTTGATTGCCAAACATTCAGCCACTATTTTTGTTGGCGTACCGACTATCTATCGCCAAATCATACAAAAATGTAAAGCGCTACAAGCTGATGTACCTAGCTTGCGTCATTGCATGAGTGCGGGTGAGCATTTGTCTGACGAGGTATTGCAACAATGGCGCGAGCGCTTTGGTGTGGATATGTACGAGGCGGTAGGTATGAGTGAATTTTCCTACTATTTGAGCCAAAGTATATACCGGCCGATACGTGCTGGTTCTGCTGGTTTTCCGCAACCTGGCCATGCCATTAAATTGCTAGACCCTGAAACCT
>CAIYLB010000053.1 GCA_903926935.1 uncultured Pseudomonadota bacterium | reverse complement strand
CGCTGAAAAATATGGTGATGGTAGACGCACCTTAATTGAACCAGTAGAACGCGTGCAGGGCGGTCAGAAAGCTTTTGTAGTTGATGAGCCCGTCACCATTATGCTGTCTAAAAATGGCTGGATTCGGGCAAGGCAAGGCCATGGTGTTGATAGAGAATCTTTGGTGTGGAAAGCTGGCGATGGTGAGTTTGCAGTGATTGAAACACGCACAACCTTGCCCATTATCTTAATAGACTCAAATGGCCGTTGCTATTCATTTGACGCATCTAGCGTGCCCGGTGGCAAGGGTGACGGTATTCCAGTTAGCGCTATTGTTGAAATTCAAAATGGTGCCAAATTACTACATGCGCTCTCAGGTAAAGATGAAGATAAATACCTATTTACCACTTCAAACAGCTACGGTTTTATTGCGCCATTAAAAGGCCTGATTGCCAGACCTAAAGCGGGTAAAGCATTTATGAAGCCAGAAGCGGGCGCAACTATTAACGCACCGGTTAAGTTAGACGCAAGTACGCATATTGCGTTAAGTTCTTCTGAAAATAAGCTATTAGTATTTCAGCTCAGCGAAATCAACGAGTATCCAAACGGCGGCAGAGGTGTGCGTATGATGGATATACCAGAAAGTGCATCACTAGAGCGTGCGGAATTATGTGATGGCGTATCGGCAAATATTATTGTTAAAGGTAAGACAAAAACCATCAGCGGTGATGATTTAACTAAATATATTCAAAAGCGCGCTAGAAAAGGCAGTTCGTTTAATAACAATGCACAACCTAGACAAAGGAAGTTGCTTTAGGTTGTTAGCTCATACCCGTTTTTAGGGGTCCCACCGAGCGGCCTTAAGTTAATCAGTCTTAAGTGACAGAATCTCAGTTAAAGGTGAATTAACTCATCTATGCCAATGCCCAGACCTTCGCCTTTACGCATGCTATCTCTTTTGAGTAACTTTAGTTGAACGGGTTGTGGAAATTCATTTAAACTGATGATTGACTTTGCAACTAATATGTCAATTAAATCTTCAATCACGCGGACCATGGCAAGGTCTGACTTAACGGAATCTATCTTTCCGTCACTAAGTTCCGCTAACGCTACGATCAGCGCTTCGTTGGTTTCATTTACCCATTCGCTACATTCTGCGCTTTTGATTAAGCTAATGGCGATGATCTTTTGTTGGTTGTCACGTTTTATATAGGGCAAATAATCACCTGTGATTAATATATAATTTTTAGAAATTGTGCGTTTACTTAGACAGCGAATTCTATCATCTTAGCAAAAAAAGTCGTACTTTGTGAACCTTAGTTACCTATTCGGAAGGGTCGTTTTAGGTGGCAGCAATATTTCCATATTGCTATTATCAATATAATCACTATTGGTAGTAACTTCTGCTACCGCCTCTGCAGGACAGGCAGCAATATTCGCACCGTCGTTGCTGGCTAATTGCTGCAGCGGTGCCTCCTTATTGGCGTAACGTGTTAAGCCTAGAATATTTAATAGTGAGCCCATTTGATAATGCGTTCTCACGTTCGCAATTAACATTTCACTACTAACGTTTGTATAAAGTCGCTTGGCATCAAACAACTCATTTTCTGCGTTAAGTAGATCAACCAAAGTGCGTTGTCCAATTTCAAACTGTTTGCGGTAAGCATCTCGTGTTTTCTCCGTCGAAATTATACGAGTATCTAGGAAAGTAGATTGTTTAGTCAGCTTATTAATGTCGTTATAAGCGAGTTCTACTTCTAAACGAATATCGCGGCATGTTTTATCTCGTCTATCAACAGAGGCTTCAAATAGAGACTGCTCTTTGCGTTTAAGGTTGATGTCAGTAAAACCATTAAATATATTCCATGAAACCACAACTTCTGCGACATCATTTCTATGTGAACCTGCGTAGCCATTTAAATCTTCACCTCGATCGGCGCGCGCTCTAAATTCAACCTTAGGCATAAAGGCTGCGCCCTTATTATCGACCAAGGCTCGCTGTGATAAGGTGTCTTCAATGGTAGCTAATAAACTTGGGTTATGCAATTGTGCTTGTTTAATTGCAGCTACACTGTCCTTTGGGATATCTTTCATGATTGGGATATTTTTGTCAATTTCTTTGGGTGGCAATTGCCCTGTTAAGCGCTGATAGCGAACCTCTGCGTCATGCAGATTCGAACTTTCAACGCTTAAATTGTAGGTAGCTAAGTAGAGCCTGCTTAACGCCTGATCTGCATCACTACTTTTGCCAACGCCGGCTTTAGCTTTGATTAAAATCTGCCTAAAAATAATTTTATGCGAAATGTAATTAGATTCTGCTAGTCCTTTAAGTGTTTTGTAGCGAACTAAGTCTATATAGGAACGACTAACCTCTGATGCTATGTATTGGGACATGTTTTCCAATTCATATAAGCGCGCTTTGCTTGTGTGGTCGAGTCTTGCTACTTCATTTTTTGTAGCGAATCCATCAAAGATTACTTGTTTAAGTGAAAGTGAATTTTGGCTTCTGAAATATCTATTGTTATTGGCAACAACTAATGGGTCATGTCTATCTTCAGCACCGGCAGACGTTGTGAAATCGACCGAGGGTAAGTATCGACCAAAAGCAGCTTCTCTATCATTTACCACTGATTCGTAGTTTTTATAGGCTTGCAATATTTCAGGGTTAGTCAGTATGGCAACTTCTACGGCTTTTTTCATGCTGAGAGTTTCTTCAGCCCTAATATTGGAGGAGCTACTTATTCCGATTACTCCAATTAACATTGAGGCTGTTAAATGTAATCTTGTTTTTTTATTCATCTGCCTCACAAGTTTCCTATTCTTTTTTAACTTTACTTGTTCATATCATAACAATTAATAAGTTCAATAAGTTTTATATTTAATTTTAAATTAAAGATTATTGGTATAATTGTCCTTAATTTTCAAATTAAATATTAAGTTGATCGTGTCAAAATTACTTAATAATACTTTAGTGTCTTCAATGTTGCTTTTATGTTGTGTGTTGACAACTGTGGCGAGTGCCGTCGACTATGAGAAGTTGCAAAAAGTGTTGTCTTATAGATTTGGTAAACAATCTTTACAAAACTTCAATGCTTGGCAGGGACTGATGCAGTCGAGTAGTAATGCTTCTGCTGATGAAAAATTAAATCGCATAAATGAATTCGTGAATCGTCGTATAGCCTGGGGAGAAGATAAAAATATCTGGGGTCAGGCTGACTATTGGGCGACCCCGATTGAGACTCTCGGCAAGGGCGCGGGTGATTGTGAAGATTTCGCAATTTTAAAATATTACAGTTTGATTGATCTCGGTATTCCCACCATTAAATTACGCCTGGTATACGTAAAAGCACAGAATGTAAATTTTACCGATAGTGGTACGCAAGCCCATATGGTGGTGGCATATTACGATAGCCCCGATGCCGAGCCGCTGATTCTAGATAGCCTAATTACTTCGATTCTGCCAGCGTCTAGGCGCCCAGATTTAAAGCCTGTGTTTAGTTTTAATAGTGAAGGCATATATGCTGGGTCGGGTGGGCGAGCGGAGCGTTCTGTGAAAGCTCGTTTGTCGCGTTGGCAAGATTTAATGCAACGCGCCCAAGAAGAAGGATTTTAGTTGATGGTTATTTTTTTAATAAATTGAATGCGATAAAAGAAGGTTTATTTAATGTCTATGTATCGTCAATTAATATTAGTTATTATTTTGAGCTCAATTTTAGCGCTCATTAGTAGTGTGGTTACCTCTACCCTAAGCACGCGCACATACTTAGAGCAGCAACTCAACATTAAGAATCAAGATAATGCCTCGGCGTTGGCCTTAAGTCTAAGTCAGTCTATAGGAGATCCAGTTCAGGCAAAGCTAGTGGCAACGGCCCAGTTTGATAGCGGTAATTACAAACTACTGCGTTTTACCGATCCACTAGGGAAAATTATCCTAGAAAAGACATCCCCTGATCTTGCGATCGGTGCGCCGTCTTGGTTTGTTTCAATGTTTCAGATAAGTGTGCCTCAAGGGCATGCGCAGGTCAGTAGCGGTTGGGTGCAGCTTGGTGTGGTTACTCTAGAAAGTCATAGTAGTTATGCTTACCAGTCCTTGTGGAATAATGCCCTGCGGATGACGCTTAGCATGATGGTTGCTTTATTTGTTTCTTGTTATTTAGGGTTCTTAATTTTGGCTAGAATTAAGCGTCCGTTAAATCAAGTCGTTGCACAAGCCCTTGCTATTAGCGAAAAGCGATTTATAACGATTCCAGAACAGCAGGTGCCAGAGCTCAAACAGTTGGCTTCAACCATGAATGTAATGGTGAGGGGGCTTAAAGAAAAGTTTGATGAAGACGCGAAACGCTTAGAGTTGTTAAGGCGTGAGGCCAATTATGATAAGCTCACTGGCTTGCCGAATCGAAATATGTTTATCACGCAGTTAGAAAAAGCCTTAGATGCTGAGGAGTCGTCAGCCTGCTTAATTGTACGAATTTCAAATTTAACTGATATTAATAAGCAAAATGGCAGGGCGGTTGCCGATGACATAATTAGGCGCGTTGCTCAACAAGTGCAGATATATTCTGAGAAAATGCAAGATTCCTTATGTGGCCGTTTAAATGGCTCGGATTTTGCGCTGGTGCTGCCTGATGAGGACCCTCTTACTATCGCTAATGCTTTAATCGCAGATGTGGTTGAGCAAGTTGGTCAATATTGTGTTGATGGTGACTGTGTCTCAGTTGGTATTGCTAATTTTAATCATGGTCTTACATTAAGTGCATTAATGTCGAAAATTGATGTGGCACTAGCTGCTGCTGAGGTTGAGGGAAAAAACTTGGCATTACTAGCTGATTCTACCCATGATTCAGCATATCCAATCACCTTGGAAGATTGGTCTGAAACGATTAAAAGTGCTATTAATTTTGGTTATACTGACCTACTGTATTTCCCTGTAGCTTATTTTGATGGCAAAATTTTGCATCGTGAAGGTCCTTTGAGGATTAGAAGAAACGAGGACTCTGCATGGATTCCTGCTGGCAAGTTGTTTCCTGTGGCTTGGCGATTAGGTTTGAGTGAGTCACTTGACCTTACGGCTGTAGAGCTAGGTTTACAAACGCTGGCTTCTGATAAATTGTTGCCAGGTTATGCAATTCATCTCTGCGCAAGTTCCTTAAAAGTGAATACTTTTATCCCTGCACTGAAAAAGCTAATTCAGGCTCACGCGCTAGATTCCAAGAGACTTTGCTTAGAATTATCCGAATATGGTGTATTTATGCATTATGAGGAATTTAAGGTGTTGTGTCTGATGTTAAAAGGCACAGGTGTGCAATTAGGCATAGAACATTTTGGTCATAAGGTTGAGCAAATGGGCATGCTACATTCACTCGGCGTGGATTACATCAAAGTTGATGCAAGTTTTATTCGCGGCGTTGAAAGTAATATTGGTAATCAAACGTTTCTTGCTGGCTTGGTTAGCTTGGCTCGCAGTATAGGCTTGCTTGTCATTGCTGAAGGTGTGCTCACTGCGGCTGAATGCCATGCATTGGAATCTTTAACTTTTGATGGGGCTACAGGACCGGCAATTAAAATATGAATTATCACAAACAAAAATATTTAACATTTTATTTTATGGGGTTATATTGGAGCATTTAGACCCACTACTAGATTGTCTAGTTGAGCTAACACGAATTTATGCGCGACCAAGCACCCGGTCTGCACTGGTGGCTGGCTTGCCTATCGATAAAGATGGATTGACGCCGAGCTTATTTCACCGTGCTGCTTCACGAGCAGGGTTGGCCACTAAAGTCGTAAAGATAGGCTTAGATGAAATTCAACCACAATTGTTGCCTGTTATTTTGATCTTAAATGACAACCATGCGTGTGTGTTGTCTAGGATTGATGCCGAAAAAAAAACTGCGGTGGCTTTGTTTCCAGAAACTGGCCAGGGCGCAGTTAATGTAAGCCTAGATTTCCTTGAATCGCTATATACGCAGCGCGCAATTTTTTCTAGGCCACGCTTCCGTTTTGACCAACGTACGCCGGAGGTTTCTAATGTCAGTAACCGTCATTGGTTTTGGTCGGCTTTTTTTGAGCAAATACCTCTTTATCGTGATGTGCTGGTGGCTGCATTTTTAATTAACCTGTTCGCGATTGCTATCCCCATGTTCACTATGAACGTCTATGATCGCGTGATTCCTAGTCATGCAGAAGAAACGTTGTGGATGTTGTCGATTGGCGTGTTAATCACCGTAGTTCTAGATTTTGTTTTGAAAATTATAAGATCACATTTTGTTGATCTTGCCGGCTCACGCATTGATGTTAAATTATCTGCATTGATTATGGAGCGTGTTTTGGGCATGCGCTTGGTGGATAAGCCATTGTCAGTAGGGTCGTTTGCACAAACCTTGCGATCTTTTGAATCGGTGCGCGACTTTATGTCATCAGCTACCGTAACTACCATCATTGATTTGCCTTTTGCCATATTTTTTATAGTGGTAATCGGTTGGATTTCATGGCCATTGATTTTCATACCGATTGCAGCTGCTATTATTGTGCTTCTATATAGCCTGTATATTAAGCGCCAAATACATGCATTAACTGAGCAAAGCTCGCGGACCACTGCATTACGTAATGCCACCTTGATTGAAAGTCTCTCTGCACTTGAAACCCTAAAAGCTTTAGGTGCAGAAAGTCATATTCAGTCGCGCTGGGAAAGCATTTCCACGCAGTTGGCAAAAGTTACTTCTAGTATTCGACATAAAACGCATACTGCCACCGGTATGGTTGCCTCAATGAGTTCAGTGTGTGTGGTATTGAATGTTGTGCTAGGTGTTTATTTGATTGACTTAAAAATGTTGACCATGGGCGGATTGATTGCCAGTGGTATGCTGATTAGTCGTGTTATTGGGCCGTTGGCGCAAATGGTAGGCTTGATTATGCAGTATGAAAGCGCACGTATTTCCCTATCTATGCTTGAACAGCAAATGCAAAAACCGAAAGAGCGCTCTGACGATATTACTTATGTGCATAGGGATCATATTCAAGGGAATATTGAATTCCATGACGTTAAATTCTCTTATCCTGATCAAGAAACTGCTGCGCTCAACGGAGTCACTTTCAGCATTAAGCAGGGCGAACACGTCGCCATTATTGGCAAAACTGGCTCTGGAAAAACCACATTAACACGACTAATGATGGGTATGTATCAGCCTTCTGATGGCTCGGTGCGTGTTGATGGTATTGATCTCCGTCAGTTAGATCCAGCAGATTTAAGGTCAAGCATAGGCTGTGTTGAGCAGCACACAGTACTGTTCTTTGGCACCTTACGCGAGAATATTACCTTGGGCGCCCCTCAAGCCGAAGATAATCAGATCTTGCAAGCGGCTGAAGTGGGCATGCTCTCTGACCTTGTTAATAAACATCCGCGTGGTTTTGATTTACTGGTAGGTGAGCGAGGAGAGTTTCTTTCTGGTGGACAGCGTCAATGCGTTGCTATTGCGCGAGCTGTTTTAATGTCGCCTTCAATCTTACTGTTCGATGAACCTTCTAGTGCAATGGACTTTTCAACCGAGTCTAAGTTTATCCAAAAAATGCAAGGTTATGCCCATGATAAAACAATGGTGGTGGTGACTCATCGTATGAGCTTGCTTGCATTAGTAGATCGAGTCATTGTGCTTGATCAAGGGCGAGTGGTGGCCGACGGACCGCGTGACGCAATTCTTGAAGCCATTAATACTGGGAAGGTAAATACAGCCTAATGACTAATTATAAAAAAAATGTAGCGGATGACCTTGAAGACTTTGTGCATGACGCTGATTACTTTATTTTGCATCAAAAACCTTTGCGCGGCATGTTAATCATTCATATTGCCTTATTTACAGTCGTGCTGTTTTTTATATGGGCCACAATTACCGATGTTGATGAGTTGGTGAAGGGGGATGCTAAGGTTGTCCCTTCTAGCTCATTACAAGTGCTACAAAGCTTGGATGGTGGAGTGGTGTTGGAAATATTCGTAAAAGAAGGGCAGGCAGTTAAGGCTGGTCAACCAATGTTGCAAATTGATAGTACGCGTTTTATCGCTGCGGTACGAGAAAGTCAGGTGCAAAATGTTGCGTTGGCTGCGCGAGCTGAACGCTTAAATGCATTACTTGAAAACCGAGAATTTAAGTTACCTAAAAACTCTTCAGCCGATGATAAATTCGTGTATCAACAAGAGCAGCGCTACTTTGATAACGCGCGCATTGAGTTGAAGTCCCAGTTATCGATTGCTAATCAACAATTATTACAGCGCCAGCAAGAGTTAGCCGAGGCTGTAGCTAAGCGTGAGCAAGCGAAGAAGATGTTGGGTTCTGCAAGCCGTGAGCTTAGTATGACCAAAAATTTATTGGTTACTGGGGCCGTATCTGAAGTTGAGTTAATACGTCTCGAACGGGATGTCACACGCTATAGCGGTGAGCTTGCACAGTCAGTTGCACAAATTGCCAGATTTCAAGCTTCCATTAACGAAGCGAGCCGCAAGGTTGAAAATGTGGAGTTAGAATTTCGTAATAATTTAAGTAAAGATTTGAGCGAAACTATGGCTAAGCTTAACGCCATTTCACAAAGCTCCGTTGGACTACAGGATAAAATTACACAATCGGTAATCCGCTCTCCTATGAATGGATTCGTAAAGAGATTGTTGGTGAATACTGTCGGTGGCGTGGTTACGCCTGGTCGTGACTTGGTCGAAGTGGTTCCCTCTGAGGATAACTTAGTGCTAGAAGCTAAAGTTCAGCCGCGCGATATCGCATTTTTACATGAAGGTCAGCCTGCATTAGTTAAATTTAACGCTTATGACTTTTCTATCTATGGAGGCATGGACGCTAAGTTGCTGTCGATTGGCGCTGACTCCATTACCGATGAAAAAGGCAATGTGTATTTTCTGGTCAAGCTTGCCACATTAAAACCGCAGCTTAAAAAAGGCCTGCCAATTATTCCTGGTATGCAGGCCGAGGTGGATATTCATACTGGTAGTAAATCAATTTTATCTTACTTACTAAAACCATTATTACGCGCACGCCAAATAGCATTAACAGAACGCTAATGCCTGATAAAAAAAGTCACTTAATGATTACCTTTGATGGGTTGCCTTTGCTGCGTTGGCAGCAAGTTTTCCCTCATTCAAATACCATCACTTTTGGTGAGGTAGTCCAAAGTGAAGCCGCGATTGTATGGCTTAAATTGAACGGTCTGGTACCTACGGAACCGCAAATTGATTGGGTTAAATCTCATTACGGCCACCTTAAATTCGTGGTCTTAAGTAGCATTCCTTTGGCTAGTGAAGCTTTGTTAGCCCTAAGTGCAGGTGCTAGAGCTTATGCTAATGTACATGCTGGACCACAAAATCTTAAGCAAATAGCAGATATTGTTACTGAAGGAGGTATTTGGGTAGGTGAGGACATGATGCAGTTTTTGGTCGTTTCTTTAAGCAACATTAAGACCGAACAGCAGCATAAGCAGCATAATGAATGGCGTGAAAAGGTGTCACATAGAGAGGCCGAAGTTGTTGATGCAGCCGCGCTTGGTGCTAGTAATAAAGTCATTGCAAGGCAACTTGGTATTAGTGAGCGCACTGTCAAGGCCCACCTAAGTGCCGTATTCGGAAAGTTGGATGTAAACGACCGCCTAAAATTGGCCTTATTAGTTAATGGTACATTTTAAGCTCTATATTTTTAATTAATAGCCAGAGTTTAATTATCGCCTCTAAGTAACTCTCCTCTATTGTCCTTCAGGGCAATAGAGGAGAGTTTTTTTTTAGCCTAGTATAGCTACATTCAATAAAGTATTTTCAGAGACACTTATCATGGCACAAGCTCCAACCCCAGCAGCAACAGTTGTAAGGCTCGTAGGTAGCGGAATAATTCGTCATGCGGATGGTACGCAGAGTGAATTAAAAGTTGGCGCACCTTTGAAATTAGGTGATGTGGTGGTGACCTTGCCTGGTGGTGTAGCCAATGTGCAGATGCAGGGTGGCGGTTCTGTTGACATCGGCAACGCACAAGGCGATGCCGTGACCATAGATAAGACTGTATTAGATATATTTTCTGACCCACAAGATGCCAAAGTTGCAGATATCGATGACGTTAATAAAGTAGCTGACATTATGAATAATGGCGGCGATCTTAATGAGCAGTTGGATGCCACCGCAGCAGGTATCAGCTCGGCCGAGTCCTCTGACGCGAACACTTCGGCCCTTAGCTCGTCTGATGTAAATACGCTCGTGGCACTGCAACCTATAAGTACGGACACTGCTCCAACTGTCATTGATAATTTAAACAATGCATCCGCGCCAGCTATCAGTAACACCGTTACCAATTTACTCGCGCCCCCACCTTTGGCTATGCTGTTTAGTCAAGCGATGAACACGATGACGATTGCGCCAACAGCCAGCATTACGGTTGACACCGTGGCTGGCGATAATGTCATTAACCTGGTTGAATCAGGCGTCACCAACACGACCATAACGGGTACGGTTGCTGGTGATGTTAAGGTTGGCGATACCGTGACCTTGACGATCAACGGT
>CAIYLB010000052.1 GCA_903926935.1 uncultured Pseudomonadota bacterium | reverse complement strand
GCACGTTATACGAACACCGCGGCACGTAGGTGTGTTGTCACCTATTTTGCATACTATCCCAGTACAATTGCTGGCTTATCATGTAGCTTTAATTAAAGGCACGGATGTGGATAAACCGAGAAACTTAGCTAAAAGTGTCACAGTTGAATAAGCCGCTTATACTTTTTTTAACTGGGCTCTTAAAAAGAATATTTTTTAGCATCGGCCATCAATAGTAATCGAGATAGCCAATGCTTATTAGTCTACGCGCTTATTTTAACTAGTGTTTTTCTTTGCCATGATTTTCTGTTAATTATGATCTACATTACAAAACGTGGTAAATGCAAGTATGCGTTCAGTCATTATTAAAATTCAAATTCCTTATGGTCAGCATGTCGCCTTTGGCCCAGGCAAAGCAGATTTGCTTGATGCGATTAGGCGACACGGATCAATTTCTGCTGCGGCTAAGAGCATGGATATGTCATATAAAAGAGCATGGGAACTGGTCTACGTAATGAATAGCAGCTTCAAGCAACCAGTCGTCGTCACCTTAGTCGGTGGTTCTCATGGTGGTGGCGCAACCCTTACTGAGTTTGGCTCTCAAGTACTGAGTATGTATCGTGAAATCGTTGCAAAGTCAGAGCAATTTGTTGCTTCTGAGACTGACGCTTTTCTCTCTATGCTTGGCCCAATCATTAAGTCTGATTTAAGTACTTAAGCCCTTTTCCACCTTAATTTTTCTTAATGTATCGATAGTTATCGCTATATTTCTGATAATATAACGAAAATTTAACCACCAATAGTGGCATTACACAGCAATTTTCGTTTGAGGTTATTTATGCACGTACAACTACTAAAATATGCGGAGTTTATTTCTATTTCTGCTGGCATCGCACTAATTGCTACTTTATGCCCAATATCAGCTGGCGCTGAAGAAGCGAACCTTGAGCAGCGTATAAAGCAGTTAGAGAGTGCATTACTCGCAACGCAACAGCAACGCGTTGAGCAAGATAAGCAAATTGAACTGTTGACTAAAGAGTTGGTGGGAATCGAGGGCCAAATCAGCCAATCGAAAATTGTAAAATCAGAAGAAAAAAGTAACGCTAAAGGTAAGCCGGTAATTGCATCAGTAAAGGACGGCCTTGTATTTAGTGACGAAACTGGTGATTGGAGTATGCAATTAAATGGTCGCATACAAGCAGATTACCGCAGTATTAACCCTAATGAATGGAAGAATGACACCTTTGATATTCGTCGCGCGCGTTTAGGTGGAACATTTACCTTTCTCAAGGATTTCGCTGTACGTGTTGAGGCTGAATATGCCAATACAAATGATGGCAGTAAAGGCACAACAGCACTTACTTATGGTTATTTAGACTGGAAACACTTTGCCGGTGCAAAATTAAGAATTGGTCAATTTAAATCCGTGTTTGGTTTAGAACGTGGCGAAAGTACTAACTTTACCGACTTTCAAGAGTTATCGCTTGCCACAGCTACTGGGCCGTCATTTAATTCCACCTACGACCGCGGTGTGATGTTATTTGGCTCACCATTAAAAGGCACATATTACAACCTATCCTATGTCAATGGTAGTGGCCAAAACAATGACGCAATGATGAATGGCAAGGATGTTGTTGGCCGCGTTGCAATGAATGTTGCAGAGTTTACAAACTGGCAGGATACGGTTGTGCATATTGGCGTTTCTGGTAGTCAGAATACAGTGCAAAAATCCAGTGCAGCAGTTGGAGGAAACGATAGTGCGTTATCTGCTTATACAGAAGCGAACGGGATAACATCTAATAGTATTAAATATACAAACACGACAGCAACAACGTTTTTCTCAACTCTTGGATTTACAGGCACAAATGTGGATAAAAGCCGAGTCGGTTTAGAAACTGCAATAGCTTACGGCCCATTAAAACTGCAAGGTGAATATATCAATACTAATTTTGATGGGCGAACATCTCTTGGCCAAGATTTTAATAAAGACATTAATGCTTGGTACGCGAGTGCGACTTGGTTACTTACCGGAGAGTCTTATGCAAACGCTTATAAAGATGCAATGTTTGGACGAATTAGCCCAAAGCATAATTTTAGCCTTGGTAAAGATGGCTACGGCGCGATTGAGTTGGGCTTAAGGTATAGTAGCTTTGATGCTTCTGATTTTAAATTGTCAGCCAATGGTTGTGTTGAAGGAAGTGGATGTTTGGCTCAGCCATCGTCATCAACGTCAGTAACCAACCAAGCAAATACGTGGACAGGCGGCGCCAAATGGATATTAAATCCCAATACAAGAATTTTGCTGAATTATGTCCATACCAGCTTTGATACGCCAATTATTATCAACAGTAAATCAAGTGATAAAGAAGATGCCATCACGATGCGTGCACAATATGATTTCTAATAGATCAAGCAAATCTATAAAGGTCATTATTAACATGATTAGAAGTTCTGCTAAGTACGCTTTAATTACATGGTCTATAATTCTTTCTAGTGCGGCGATGGCTGATGGTAAGGTAACCGTATTCGCTGCGGCAAGTTTAACCAACGCGTTAACTGAGGTAAGCGCGAGCTATGAAGCGAACGAAAATGGTAAAGTATCGTCTGCATATGCTTCATCATCAATACTTGCCAAGCAAATTGAAAATGGTGCCCCTGCGGATATATTCATTTCGGCAGATAGCAAGTGGATGAATTATTTACAAGAAAAAAAGCTAATTAACAACGCTAGCCGTAAGGATTTGTTAGGTAACAAGCTGGTATTAATTGCACCTAAAGGCCGCGGTTTTAACGTTAAGCTAGACAAGTCGTTCGATTTAGCAAAATCCTTTGATGGCAAGCTCTGCACAGGAGATATAGACTCTGTGCCAGCTGGCATTTATGCCAAACAATCTCTCACCTATTTAAACTGGTGGGATAGCATCAAAACACGTATAGTTGGCGCGCAAAATGTTCGTGCAGCTTTAGCCTTCGTTGAGCGTGGCGAATGTGTTGCTGGCATTGTCTACGAGACTGATGCCAAAATATCAACTAAAGTTGAGATTGTTGCTACTTTTCCAGAACAAAGCCATGTGCCTATCGTTTATCCAATCGCAATTGTTTCAAATGCTAATTTGGCTAGTACAAATAAGTTAGCTAACGATTATCTCAATTATTTACAATCGCCCAATGCAATAGCTATTTTCAAGAAATATGGCTTTAGCATTCTGCACTAAGCATAACAATCGACTATCATTAACCTAGACATGACTGTATCAATGTTTTCACTCTCAACCGCTGAAATAGCTGCGCTTACACTTTCTATCAAAGTCGCAAGCTATTGCACCTTGGCAATCTGCATCCCCGGTATTGCAGTAGCTTGGTTACTCGCCAAGAAATCTTTTATTGGCAAATCTCTGGTAGATAGTTTTGTACACCTGCCATTGGTGTTGCCACCGGTAGTACCCGGTTTCCTATTACTGTTGCTACTCGGGAGTCAAGGCGTATTAGGTAAATGGTTACAGCAAACCTTTGGCATTAGCGTTGCTTTTACTTGGATAGGGGCGGTAATCGCCTCAGCCGTCATGGCATTTCCACTAATGGTACGATCCGCCAGATTAGCCATTAGCCAAGTGGATAAAAGCCTTGAGGCGGCGGCACAATCACTAGGCGCACACCCATTACGCGTATTTTTAACCATCACATTACCATTAGCATTACCAGGTATTGTGACTGGATTAGTGCTGGCGTTTAGTCGTAGCTTGGGAGAGTTTGGCGCCACGATTACCTTTGTTGGCAATATCGAAGGCGAAACGCGTACATTACCATTAGCTATTTACACCTATACGCAAATGCCAAGTGGCGATAGCGCAGCCATTCGTTTAGCTGTTTTGAGTATGCTAATCGCACTGGCTGCACTTATGGTCAGTGATTGGCTAGAGCGCAAAGCGCTAAGGCGCATAGGCCAAGGTTTAGAGCATGATTGATATAGACCTAAAGTGTATCCAAGGAAAATTTGAGTTAAATGCCAAATGCAGTATTGATGCGCCAGTGCTTGGCTTATTTGGCCCATCAGGGGCAGGTAAAAGCACATTGTTAGCCATGATTGCGGGCTTAAAAAAACCGACTAAAGGCCATTTAATAGTAGACGGTGAGTATTTATTTGATAGCATCCGAGGTGTCGATTTAGCGCCCCACAAACGACGCATGGGAACGGTGTTTCAAGATAGTCTATTGTTTCCGCATTTGAATGTTCGCGACAATCTCAGTTATGGTTTCAATCTACTAGCCAAAAAAGAGCAATATCTAAAACTTCCTAAGATTGCCGAGTTACTTGAAGTAGGTCATTTGTTAGCTCAAAAACCACATCAACTTTCTGGTGGTGAAAAGCAGCGTGTAGCATTGGGTCGAGCACTATTAACATCACCACGCTTGCTGTTACTGGATGAGCCATTGGCTTCATTAGATGTACGTTTAAAACACCAGATATTGCCATTTTTACGGCGCGCCAAAGATGAACTTAAAATCCCGATGATTTATGTGAGCCATGCAATTGATGAGATTCTATACCTGACTCCGCAGATAGCCATGCTTGATGCCGGCAAGATAATAGCCGCAGGCAAGTTCCACGAGCTTATTCACGATCAAAAGGTAATGATATTAGCGCAATCATTAGGCCTTGAAAATGTACTACATACCCAGTTATTGGAACAGCATCCTGATCATGGATACAGCCTGACTTCAATTGGTACGCAGTTACTGGCTATTCCTCTGACAGAAGCGGTTATTGGAAGTCAAGTATCCGTCGCCATCACCGCCAATAATATAGCGCTATCAACTAGTAGGATAGAAGGTATTTCTATACAAAATCAGTTGGTAGGAAAAGTTAATGACATACAGCAGGTAGGCACAAGAATGTTGGTGTCGGTAGATGTTGGGGTTCAACTGCTTGTAGAAGTGACAGCTAAATCTTTAATTGATATGCAAATAGGACAAGGTTCAACAGTGTTCTGCCTATTCAAAACGCAGAGTGTTCAACCTTTTCCAGCGATAAACCCGCAATAAGTTTTTATGAATTCACACATAAATCCTAATTAAAAATACCTATTGAAAGTCTGCTTTTATCTGGATTAGCGGATCACTTAGATCTGTTGAGATATCATTGAATTGATTAGATTCAATGGCATTTTTTCGCAATGTCCACGAATTTAAAAGCCTCGCAGTTCAAAGCGAGGCTTTTTAGTGTTACTGACAACAATTGATATTGTAAGGCTCTGTGATTACCTCAACCCACCATAAGGCGGCTTGGGGCAATCTTAAACACTACAATCCAAAACGCTACATCATACCGCCCATGCCACCCATACCGCCCATATCACCACCACCCATTGCAGGCGCACCATCACTTGGCAACTCACCGATCATACATTCAGTGGTCAACATCAAACCAGCTACAGACGCCGCGTTTTGCAAAGCAGAACGTGTTACTTTAGTCGGATCAAGAATACCCATTTCAATCATATCGCCATAAGTCTCGTTTGCTGCGTTATAGCCATAGTTACCCGCACCCGCTGCAACATTGTTCACCACTACTGACGGTTCAACACCCGCATTGGCTACAATTTGACGCAATGGCTCTTCAACCGCACGCAATACAATCTTCACGCCAGCATCTTGATCATGGTTATCACCTTTTACTTTAGCAATCGCAGCACGCGCACGAATCAACGCCACACCACCACCCGCTACAATCCCTTCTTCAACCGCAGCACGTGTTGCATGTAAGGCATCTTCTACACGGGCTTTTTTCTCTTTCATTTCGATTTCAGTGGTAGCACCCACTTTAATCACTGCAACACCGCCAGCTAATTTAGCCACGCGCTCTTGAAGTTTCTCTCTATCATAGTCGCTAGAAGCTTCTTCGATTTG
>CAIYLB010000051.1 GCA_903926935.1 uncultured Pseudomonadota bacterium | reverse complement strand
TATGGTTCAGCGCGAACCCTTTACCACTTCCATGTTGATAACGCAGGAGCATACTAAAATGAGTGACGATAAAACAAAAGACGCAGTGCATAAAACGCCACAAACGACGCCACGTTATTCAGCCACTTTTGATGAATATACTAATTCTGAAATTAGACGTGCAGCGGCTACCGGGATTTATGATATCCGTGGTGCAGGTTCTAAACGTAAATTGCCACACTTTGACGATTTGTTGTTTTTAGGCGCATCAGTCAGCCGTTATCCATTAGAAGGCTACCGTGAAAAATGCGGTACCGATGTGATTTTGGGTACACGTTTTGCCAAAAAACCTATCCATCTTAAAACACCGGTGACAATTGCTGGTATGAGTTTTGGTTCATTATCTGGCCCAGCTAAAGAAGCTTTGGGTCGCGGTGCGACTGCAGCAGGCACTAGTACGACAACTGGTGATGGCGGTATGACGCAAGAAGAACGCGGTCATTCAACAACTTTAGTTTATCAATATTTACCATCGCGTTATGGTATGAACCCAGATGATTTGCGCAAAGCCGATGCGATTGAATTAGTGATTGGCCAAGGTGCAAAACCAGGTGGTGGTGGTATGTTGCTCGGCCAGAAAATTACTGCGCGTGTAGCAAAAATGCGTTGCTTACCAGAAGGCATTGATCAGCGTTCATCTTGCCGCCATCCAGATTGGACTGGTCCAGATGACTTGGAAATTAAGATTGCAGAACTACGTGAAATTACAGATTGGGAAAAACCCATTTATGTAAAGATCGGCGCGACACGCCCTTATTTTGATGTGGCCCTTGCGGTTAAAGCCGGCGCTGATGTCGTGGTGTTAGATGGTATGCAAGGTGGCACTGCGGCAACTCAAGAAGTATTTATTGAGCATGTAGGCTTGCCAATTTTAGCGGCTATTCGCCCGGCAGTAAAAGCCTTGCAAGACCTAGGCGTTTATCGCAATGGTAAAAATAGCGTACAGTTGATTGTGTCTGGTGGCATTCGTAACGGCGCTGATGTGGCTAAAGCGATTGCTTTAGGGGCAGATGCGGTCGCGATTGGAACTGCAGCGCTGATAGCGCTTGGTGACAATGATCCGCATCTAGAAGCAGAATACCAAAAATTAGGGACTACTGCTGGCGCTTATGATGACTGGCATGAAGGTAAAGATCCGGCCGGTATTACTACGCAAGATCCTGAACTGATGAAACGCTTAGATCCAATTAAAGCAGGCCATCGTTTGGCTAATTACATTGCGGTGATGACCATGGAAGCGCAAGTAGTAGCACGTGCTTGTGGCAAGTCGCACTTGCATAATCTTGAACCGGAAGATTTAGTTGCACTAACTATAGAAGCTTCAGCCATGGCACAAGTGCCATTGGCCGGTACTAGCTGGATACCAGGAGTTACAAAATTCTAGATTAGTTAAATCCCTTAACTCCACCCAGAAGTTTGGGTTTTAGGAGCTTATGTGCAATGAATAATGATTTTTACTTGAAGGCGGATTCGACCTCCAACTACCGGAATAGGGTAAAAATATTGTTCATATATTATGCACATAAGCTCTTTTTTTATGTTTTTTTCAGATTTACAGTACACCACAAATCTATTCAATTTTCGGTGCCTCAAGCGCGCCGCTATCAAATTCGCCTGCCATTTTGGTGACTACACAAACTACTTCGCTGATTTTTTAATTTTAAAAGATAGGGAGATGGTCATGAGAAATGATTTAAATAAAAGAATGAATGACATGTATCAACGCGACTGCTTAATGGCTTGGTTCGATGTTGCTTTGCTGTGGGCTGCCGTTATTTTTGTGCTAGTTGCTATTCTAGGCATTGTGCAAGATCCAAATATTCGGCTTGTACTGTATGTCGCTAGCTTTATGTTAATGCTGTTCAACACCGCATCCGTATTTGCGATGACCAAGCATTTTAAAGAAGACAAGGATTTCATCTACGGTTTAGATATTAAACATTTAGATGCTAATCGTGCCACTAAAATTAAGCACTAGGAGATCGCTATGAAAAAAAACTACAGTCCACCTAAGCAAGGCATGTTAGGTCAGATTTTTGACACAGTTTTAGTGTTGGTGTTGGTTTATGCCAGCTTAATGTTGCCTTTGTTGTTTAAAGCCGCTGAAAAAGCCGAGAACGCAGCTGTCGTTGCTGCCGCCGCAGTTAAATCGACTTGGGAATCCTTAGGTCAAAATGCAATTCAGCAGGCACAATGGATCAAGCTAGGCTACGATCCAGAAAAGGCTGCCACCTTAATCAATAGCCGTTTTGACTACACCATAGATCCTATGATGTTAATCATCACCATTATTGTTGTCGCTGGCTATTTTATGTTCATGTTAAAAGTATCTGATAAGCAATACCGTGAAGTCATTGCGGAAAAATTCGACAATTAATAAATAATTGCTTATATCAAAGGAGAAGGATCATGGGGTTTTGGGACATTATAGTTTATGTGGCATGGAGCTTATCAGCGGTCATGTTGGTATGGATGGTAGTAGATTCATTTATGATTTCATCGCAATACGACGAAGAATATTTAATGAGCTCACGCGAAGGTGGCGAAGATGATGTCGTTCACGGCGTGCACCTTGAAGAGGGGAACCAATAATGGCTAGCGAAAAAATAACGAGTGGCGGCAAACCTATCGCCATGCTTAAAGTGCTTAACCCATTTCATATTTGGGCGTTGGGTGTTGGCATCGTACTAGTGGGTGAATTTATGGGATGGAATTTTACCGTCGGCAAGGGCGGTGCTTATGCATCATTAATCGCCTGTTGGGTCATAGGCTTGCTTTACACCTGTGTGGCGATGATAGATTCTGAAGTCACTTCTACGGTAGCTGCAGCAGGCGGGCAATACACGCAGGCAAAACATATTATTGGGCCATTAATGGCATTTAATGTGGGCTTATATCTAGTCATGGCTTACACCATGCTTTGTGCCGCTGATGCGCTGGTAGTGGGCGATTTAATGAAGTCTGGTGCTGAGGTGATGGGCTATGCCAACCTTGATACCAAGCCTTTTGTGGTGCTGACCGTAGCCTTCCTAGCATGGCTGAATTATAGAGGGGTATTTGCAACACTGACACTTAATTTAGTCATTACCTTCTTGGCATTCCTGTCATTAATCGTACTATTCTTTGCAGTGGATCCACTACACCAAGGCGTCGTGCTGCAGCATCAAGCCTTACTTACTGACCTACCTTATGGCTGGATCGGTGTGATTGCTTCGCTTCAGTTTGGCATGTGGTATTACTTGGGTATTGAAGGTACTTGTCAGGCGGCTGAAGAAGTTCGCTCTGCTGGAAGATCAATTCCACTTGGTACCATGGGTGGCATGATGACGTTACTAGTGGCAGCGACGATTACTTGGTTTGTCGCAACTGGGTTGATGCCTTGGCAATATTTAGGTCAAGCAGTAACGCCTATGTATGATGCAGCTACATTGCTTGGCAGTTCTCAGTTGCAACTAATGTTATTTGTCGCTACGGCATTTGCGGCAATTGCTTCGGCCAACGGCTGTATTAATGATGCTTCACGTGCTTGGTTCTCATTAGCACGCGACCGTTATATGCCGGTATTTTTTGGTGCCATTCATCCAAAATATCGTACACCATATCGTTCAGTATTGTTTCTAGTGCCGATTG
>CAIYLB010000050.1 GCA_903926935.1 uncultured Pseudomonadota bacterium | reverse complement strand
TAGGTTTCTGGATGCAAGGTTTTGGCTTTAAAGGCGATCAAAATCAGCGCGGTGGTGTAGATGGTTATTCTGCTAACACTGGTGGTTTTGTGTTTGGTGCGGATAGTGCTATTGGTAATGGTGATTTACGTATAGGCGCTGCGCTGGCTTATGGCTCAACCACGATTGATGGCCAAGGCACGACTACGGCAAACAGAACCAATATTGATAGTTATCAAGGTAATGTGTATGGCTCTTGGAATGCTGGTACTTGGTATGTAGACGCGACGCTGGGTTATGGTCAACATCAATACAAAACTAAGCGTTATGTGGCTTTAGCTGGCGCTAATATGAGTGGCAATCACGATGCGGATCAATACTCAGCTAAGATCGGTGTAGGTTATCCATTGGCAATGGGTAATGTAACACTTACACCATTGGCGGCAATGAGCTATGTGCATTTAGACCAAGCTGGTTATAGCGAAACTGATGCGACAAATTCTGGCGCAGCTTTGACGATAGGTGATACTAAAACAGATTCATTCCGTTCAGGTTTAGGCGCTAAAGTTTCATTGCCTTTATCAACTGGCACGGTTAAAACGGCCCTAGAAGCTCGCGCTATTTGGAACCATGAGTTTGCTGATACTAATCAAGATATTGCTGCTCGCTTTGCCGGTGGCACTAGCTTTACTACTAACGGTGTAAACCAAGCGCGTGATTCTGCTAATCTTGGTTTAGGTTTAAGTATGAACAGTGCTAACGGTCAGACTTTATCAGTGAACTATGATGCTGATGTAAGAAGTAGTTATTTTGGCCAAACGGCTTCAGTTAAATTTAGATATGACTTCTAGTTGAATTTAAGCTGAGTTTATAATCAGCTTAAATCTAATGAAATCAGTAAACAGCCGAGAATTTTTCGGCTGTTTTTTATTATGGGTTAGATGTATATTTGGCTGACATACCTATTTTAAAGGTTGAATTAATTTTTCAATATTAGCTTGATCTTAGGTGGGCGTAAATTTTAAAAACATTTCGCGGCGAGTCGCCGCTCCTACATTTCGAATAAGCTGCTGTTTTGGTAGGAGCGGCGCCTCGCCGCGAAAATAGCTAGATTGTCATTCCTAGGTATAGCCTTCAGCGACATTTATGGGCAAGTGAAGATTTAGAAAAAGGAAGTAAATTTGAAGCAATTCTATTGGCTTTTGTTACTAATGCTATTTGGATGTACCACGCTAGATACGCGTGAGCACGCCGAACAACTAGCGCACGGCGCAGGTTTAACTCGCTCTCAGATTACGGCTAATGGCTTTGTGTTAACCGCTTACTCACGGCTCACGAATCCCGAGAAAGCCGTAAATGTATATATATATTGAAGGTGATGGTCTGGCTTGGTTGTCACGGTATCAGCTTTCAGCCGACCCAACACCGCGTAATGCAGTGGGGTTAGCGTTGGCCACTCTTGATTCCGCGCTTAACGTTGTGTATTTGGCTAGACCTTGCCAGTTTAATGATTTTGAACGTACGCCTTGTGCCAGCGAGTATTGGTCAAATAAGCTATTTTCGCCAGAGGTGATTGATGCTATGAATCAAGCGCTTGATAGCTTTAGTCGCCAAACCCATGCGCAAAAAATTAATTTAATTGGTTATTCTGGTGGTGCTGCGGTAGCGGCTTTATTAGCCGCACGTCGACACGATGTGGAAAGCTTGAGGAGTGTAGCAGGCAATTTAGATTATGCTTATGTGAACCAAATTAACCAAGTAAGCGCGATGCCTGAATCGCTAAACGCGATTGATGTTGCCAATAATATTAGCCATATCCCGCAACTGCACTTTGTGGGGACTCGGGATACAGTAATCTCAAAAGAAGTGGCATTGCGTTTTAAGGCTAAACAAAGTGAGTCAAATTGTAATGCGATTGTTGATGTGGACGCAGGGCATCAGGATGGTTGGCTTATGCAATGGCCTAATCTTTTACAAATTCCTTTACCTTGTGGAAAATAAACCCTATCAAAAAATACGCATCTCTGTTTAGCGAATTTAGAAAATGCTTATCGTAGATTATAGGCTAATATCTTAATTGCTAAATAACTGCGATCTATAGTCCTAAGTACTTAATTAAATGATGTATTTAATGGGATCCGTGACATTTTATGAGTAATCATGATTGGTGAATACTTGAAATCGTATTAAAATAGCGTT
>CAIYLB010000049.1 GCA_903926935.1 uncultured Pseudomonadota bacterium | reverse complement strand
GTAAAGATCACAACTGTTGCGCTAATGGCTGGTTTGGCCTTAATAGGCTGCAGCAAAAAGAATGAGACTTCCGCGCCAAATGGCAAAATGCCTGCAATGCCAGTTAGCGTTATTGAAGTACAAGCTACAAGCGTTCCAATTAGCGCTGAAACCGTCGCGCAAACTGAAGGTGCTAAAGAGGTGGAGATTCGCCCGCGAGTTGGAGGAATTCTACTGAAAAAACTTTTTGAAGAAGGCGCGCCAGTTAAGTCAGGTCAGGCGATGTTTTTGATTGATCCAGTGCCTTTTCAGATTGCACTTTCAAATGCTAAAGCGCAATTAGCGCAACAAGAGGCGAGAGTAGAACAAACTCAACGAGAAGCCGCACGTTTGGATGGCTTGCTAATTTCACAGTCTATTAGTAAGCGTGAATCAGATAATGCCACATCTGATAATGCTTTAGCGCGTGCCTCACTTGAACAATATGCAGCAGGTGTTCGTGAAGCACAGCTTAATTTATCCTATACGACAGTCACATCCCCATTATCTGGCATTGCCGGGAGATTTGAATTTTCTGAAGGTGCTTTAGTTAATGCAAATAGTAGTTTGCTCACAAAGGTCAGTCAAATTACACCAATTTGGGTGCGATTTAGTTTATCTGATAGTGAGATTGCACAATTGGGCGGTCATTTGACGCAAGCGAATGTTAAAGAAGTGCGTCTAATATTACCTGATGGAAAAGAGTATGAACAAAAAGGTAAGTTGAATTTTGCGGCAAGTGGTATAGATCCGCAATTAGGGACGCAACAATTGCGTGCTACGTTTAATAACGATGATAAGCTTTTACTACCAGGTCAGTTTGTACGTGTTCGCGTTACTACCGGCCAGAAAAATGGTGTTTTTGTAGTGCCGCAGGCTGCGGTGATGACTAACGATCAGGGACGATTCGTTTATGTCGCAAACGAAAAAAATGAGGCCGTAGTGACGCCAATCGTTACTGGTAGTTGGGTTGGTAAAAACTGGGTGGTACTAAGCGGTCTTAAGGCTGGCGAAAAAGTAATCGTGGATAATATTATCAAGTTACACCCAGCCGCCGCGATTGTGCCACATCCGTACGAAAAGCCACCAGCTGCGCTTAAGGCATCTGATGCTACTAACAAGTCAGCTAAATTAGCCGCGACTATTTAGGCTTTACTTCCACAAGTACATATACAAAGTAGGCCTTATTAATAAGCCTTATATTAAGTTATTAAATAAGCTTAAGCGAGATTCAACATGACTAAATTTTTCATTACACGGCCTATTTTTGCCAGCGTATTGTCCATTATTATTGTGCTGGCAGGATTAGCCGCCGCACTTCAGTTGCCTATTGCGCAATATCCACAGATTGCACCACCCACCGTATTGATTACAGCCACTTACCCTGGCGCGAGTGCCGATACGCTGTCTAAAACAGTTGCTGCACCTATCGAAGAGCAATTAAGTGGAGTTGAAGGTTTACTGTACTTTAACTCTAGTGCAGATTCTAGTGGTACCTTAACGATTACCGCCACATTCGAAGTGGGTACAGATGTTAATCAGGCTACATTTAACGTCAGTAACCGTGTGAATATTGCTTTGCCACGCCTACCAGATGAAGTGCGTAGAACTGGTTTAGTAGTACAGAAGCGCTCAAATGACATTTTGTTGGTCGTCATGTTGACTGATAAATTAAAAAAATATGACCCTCTATATTTGAGTAATTATGCAACGTTAAACGTGTTGGATGAGCTTAAGCGCATCAAAGGTGTAGGCGATGCCAGCATTTTTGGCGCACAAGATTATTCTATGCGAATTTGGCTACGTCCAGATCGCATGGCTCAGTTAGGGGTTACTACTACAGACATAGCCAATGCGATTAGCATCCAAAATGCCCAATATGCCGCGGGTAAAATTGGTCAAGAACCGTCGCCTTCATCACAGCAGATTGTTTACACAGTCACGGCCAAAGGTCGCTTAATCGAGCCTAGCGAATTTGGCAATATTATTATTCGTGCAGATGGTCCGCGTGGCGTGCTGTATCTAAAAGATGTAGCGCGTATTGAATTAGGCTCACAAAGCTATAACGTACGTACTTCTTTGGATGGCTTACCAGGGACAGGGATTCCTATTTTCTTGCAAACTGGAGCGAATGCACTTGAAACTGCAAAGGCTATTAAAGTAAAAATGATAGAGCTTAAGCAACGGTTTCCGGAAGGAATGGATTGGGAAGTGCCTTATGACACCAGTGATTTCGTAAAATCATCCATCATTGAAGTTTTGAAAACGCTGGGTGAGGCAATGGTTTTGGTCGTGTTAGTCGTTTATCTATTCTTGCAAAGTTGGCGCGCGACCCTGATTCCATTGATTGCGGTGCCTATTTCGTTAATTGGTACTTTTGCCGGCTTGTGGATGTTCGGCTTTTCTATTAATACGCTAACGCTATTTGCTATGGTGCTTTCTATAGGTATTGTGGTGGATGACGCGATTGTGGTGCTAGAAAACGTTGAACGATTGATGACGGAAGAAAAGCTGTCGCCTATGATGGCCGCTGTTAAGTCTATGGAGCAGGTGTCTGGCGCAGTAGTGGCGATCGTTTTGGTACTTTGTGCAGTGTTTGTGCCAGTAGCATTCTTAGGCGGTATTGCCGGCGAAATGTATAGACAGTTTGCAGTAACGGTTGCAGTCGCGGTGGTTATTTCTGGTGTAGTGGCATTAACACTTACACCAGCTTTGTGTGCAATATTGCTCAAATCAGTCCATGCTGAATCAACATTCTTTAAACCATTTAACCGTGGTTTTGGAAAGCTAACTAATTTTTATTCGGCAACAGTCAATTTAACCCTGCATCATAAAATTATTGGTACTGTTGTATTTGTCGGAATTATTGGCTTAGTGTTTGTCTTGCTTAGAAGTGTGCCAGGTAGTTTTGTGCCAGCTGAAGACCAAGGTTATGTCGTAGCCGCAGTCATTATGCCTGACGGTGCGAGCTTAAGTCGCACGACTAAAACAACTGAAGCCGTGCGCTCTACGATCTCAAAAGACCCGGCAGTAGCGCATGAGTTTACTGTAAATGGTTTTGACCTAATCGGCGGCGGAAATAAAACCAGCGCTGCAACTATGTTTGTGCGCTTGAAAGATTGGGCGGCGCGCGAAACAACGGCTGATGATATTGTTAAAAAATTATTTGGTATTGGCATGCAACAGCCTGATGGTTTAGCGATTGCTTTCAATCCGCCAGCGATTCGAGGCTTAGGTAGTTCTGGCGGTTTTGAAGTGTATGTTCAAAGTCGTAGTGATTCAAACCCTATGCATTTGTTAACGGTGGTGAATAGCTTTACTGATGCCTTAAAAGCTGAAAAACGCTTGGCTGGCATCAATACATTTTTCCGACCAACTGTGCCACAGCTATTCGTAGAAGTTGATGAAGCAAAAGCGATTTCGTTAGGCGTTCCTGTGGCTGATATTTATGCCACCTTACAGAGCACAATGGGCTCTTTGTATGTGAACGACTTTAATAAATCCGGCCGAACTTACCGTGTGCAATTGCAAGCTGAGGCTGAGTACCGCATGACGCCAGAAGACTTAGGTAAAGTTTATGTACGCTCAGATAAAGGCCGGATGATTCCACTATCTGCTTTAAGTAAAATTAGCCATGTAGTTGGTGCTGAGCAATTGGAGCGTTATAACGGTCTGTTATCGGCAAAAGTGTTGGGTGGAGGTGCGCCTGGCATGAGCTCTGGAGAGGCTATTAGCATGGTTGAAAAAATCGCTGCGGAAAATCTACCAGACGGTTACCAGATTGCTTGGACTGGCCAAGCTTATCAAGAAAAACGCACTGGCTCAGCGGCTCTGTATGCTTTTGGGTTTGCCATCATCATGGTGTTCTTGATTTTGGCTGCGCAATTTGAAACTTGGGCCTTGCCGCTGGCTGTGATTATGGCAGTACCATTTGCCTTGGCTGGTGCGCTATTGGCGGTATTGTTACGCGGAATGCCTAATGATATTTACTTTCAGATTGGCTTGATTACTTTAGTCGGATTAGCTGCTAAAAATGCGATTTTAATTGTAGAGTTCGCTAGTCAAAAAATGGAATCAGGTATGCCGGTTGCGCAGGCTGCTTTAGAGGCGGCAAGAATGCGCTTTAGACCCATTGTAATGACTTCAATGGCTTTTGTATTAGGCATCGTGCCTTTAGTTTTTGCATCCGGTGCAGGCGCTGCCGCACGTCGTTCAATGGGAACAGGTGTTTTTGGTGGCATGATATTAGCTACTTTTATGGCTACAATATTCATCCCCTTGTTTTTTACTTGGTTGAGTAATACTCATGTGGATAGAAAACACCATGACAAAGGCTTAGTGCCAGAAGTTGATCACTCTAAGGAAACAGTATGATGCAGCAGTTAAATTCTAATCTCGCTCAACACGCTAAAATTAAATTGCTTTGTATCGCTGTTGCTGCAGTTTTGCTGACAAGTTGTAAGTCTGTCGGTCCGGATTACCAACGTCCGCTATTACCATTACCAACAAAATATAGTGAAGTTGCAAATCAAGCGGCAGCGGAAGTATCTAATACTTGGTGGACTTTATATCAAGATCAAATACTAAATGATTTGATTGCTAATGCTTTGCAAAATAATACTGATATTAAATTGTCAGTAGCGCGTATTGAAGAGGCTGATGCTGTCATGCAAGAAGTCGGTGCGGCACTATTTCCACAAGTGGATTTGAATATGAATAGCAGTCGCAGTCGGGTGACCGCTGTGGGTGCTAATCCTGCGCTAATTAATCCACGTAGCGACTATAGAGGACAGCTTGGCACCTCATTTGAGCTCGATTTTTGGGGTAAATTACAGCGCGCTAAAGAGTCTGCCCGTGCCCAAGCTTTATCTAGCCGTTATGCAAGAGAGACTGTTAAGTTATCACTGACAGGCTTAGTGGCCAGCAACTATTTGTTGTTACGTAGTTTAGATACACAAATTAATTTAACGCAAGCCAACTCAAAAAGCCGCGATGAAAGTTTATCCTTAACCAAACGCCGCCTAGAAGGTGGTGTAGCCTCTGCACTTGATGTTTACCAAGCTGAAGTAGCAAGTACAAATATGCGCGCGCAATTGGCTGAGTTGACTCGACTTCGCGCTTTAAGTCAGCATCAGCTTGCGGTATTAACTGGCACACTGGATTTGAATATTGTTTCGGCGGATATTAGTCTTATGCCGATTCCGCCAACACCACCGTCAGGCTTACCTTCAAGTTTGTTAGAGGATCGTCCAGATATTCGCCAAGCTGAGGAGCAAATGGTCGCTGCCAACGCGAATATAGGCGTAGCGAAAGCTGCCTTGTACCCAACTATTTCATTAACAGCTAACTTAGGTGGGGAAAGTCTGGCTTTAGGTGATATATTGAAGTCAGCCGCGAGAATATGGACTGGTGGTGTGAATTTATATTTACCAATCTTTGATGCGGGTAAAAATGCTTCTCGTATTACTCAAGCAACGGCCAAGCAAAAGCAAGCGCTAGCCACTTATGAGGCCGCCATACAAAATGCTTTTAGAGAAGTAAATGACGCATTGGTAAATTTGCGACAGAATACAGAGCGCGAAAATGCACTTGATTTAAGCCAAGCGACCGCTAAAAAAGCATTAGATATTTCTGAAAATCGCTATAAATCAGGTTATTCGGCTTACCTCGAGGTGCTGGATGCGCAGCGTGTTTATAATGATAATGCTTTGGCTTTTATTCAAAGTCGCCAAGCTAGGTTAGCGGCTACAGTCTCACTCTTTAAAGCGCTAGGCGGAGGATGGCAGGTGCAGGCTGCGCAATAATTGAAGGTTATATTCGATTTAAAGCCACATTACTCTTTAGAGTAATGTGGATGCGCATGGTAAAATGTTGGTCTTGTTATAAACTTCTTGTATTGTTAAATTATGATCGTTCGCACCAGATTTGCTCCTAGTCCTACTGGATTCCTTCACATTGGTGGCGCCCGCACTGCTTTGTTTTCATGGGCTTTTGCTAAAAAACATGGTGGTCAATTTATACTGCGGATTGAAGATACCGATGTAGCACGAAGCACGCCAGAGGCGGTGCAGGCAATATTGGATGGTATGCATTGGCTAGGGCTAGACTATGATGAAGGTCCTTTTTATCAAATGCAAAGAATGGACCGTTACAAACAAGTAATTCAAAACATGCTAGACGCTGGAAGTGCCTATTATTGTTACAGCAGTAAGGATGAGCTTGATGCTTTGCGTGAGCAACAAATGGCCAACAAGCAAAAACCTAGATACGATGGTAAATGGCGACCAGAGATAGATAAAGTATTGCCAACGATTCCGGAAGATATTAAGCCTGCTATTCGCTTTAGAAATCCACAAGAAGGCGTAGTTGTGTGGCAAGACTTAGTCAAAGGACGCATTGAAATCGCTAATGCTGAGCTGGATGATTTAATTATCGCTCGGGCAGACGGAACGCCAACCTATAATTTTTGTGTGGTGGTAGATGACAGCGATATGGGCATTACACAAGTGATTCGTGGTGATGATCATGTTAACAATACGCCGCGTCAAATTAATATGCTGATGGCGTTAGGCGAAATTGATGGCGCTATAAAAGTGCCGCAATACGCACATTTATCTATGATTTTAGGCAGTGATGGACAAAAGCTATCTAAGCGCCATGGTGCGGTAAGCGTTATGCAATATGATGATGATGGATATCTGCCAGAAGCGGTATTAAATTATTTGGCACGTTTAGGTTGGAGTCACGGCGATGATGAAGTATTCAGCATGCAGCAGTTTGCTGAGTGGTTTGATCTTGACCATATCACGCCTTCAGCAGCACAATTCAATACAGAAAAGCTTAATTGGATAAATGCTCACTACATTAAGCAGGCGGATAATGCTTATCTTGTGACTGATATTAGCAAGCGTCTGAGCAAACTAAATATTACTATTGGCGCACAAGGTAATTTACCTGCTGTGATCGATTTATATAAAGAGCGCATCAATACGCTGAATGAGCTTGCAAGCAGTATTGCTTATTTCTATCAAAAGCCAGTGTTTGATGACGCTGCAAGAGAAAAACATCTCACTTCCGAAATTAAACCAGTGTTAGCAACTTTGTTGAGCTTGCTAGCTCTAATTGATTGGCAAGCTGAGGCGATTCATGATGCCATTAATGAAGTAGTTAACCAGTATCAATTGAAATTCCCTAAAGTGGCAATGCCTCTAAGGGTTGCGCTAACTGGTATCGCTCAGTCGCCAAGTATTGATCAGGTAATGGCTTTGATGAGTAAGGATGAGGTGTTAGCAAGAATTAATTTTGCGATAAGCTAGTTTTTATATATTTCAACTTCTAAGTTATTTTAACTAGTCGCAAGATTTACTATTGAAATATTTAAATTAGCCTCAATTTCTAAAGTCTAGGCTGTGTAGTAAGTATTTATTAGAGAATGCCACTGAATTGATTGGCTTCATAAAATTAAGAAATATAGTGAAAAAATGTACGGATTTGGTCAGACAACGTTAATGTTGGTAATTTTGCCAGTATTAAGTTTTATTTATTTAACTCCAAACAATAGGAGACACCATGAACCCTAAAGGGCAAATGTTACAAGACCCATTTCTTAACGCATTACGTAAAGAGCATGTCGCTGTATCTATCTATCTCGTCAATGGTATTAAACTTCAAGGTCAAGTTGACTCTTTCGATCAATATGTCATTCTGCTTAAGAATACTGTCACCCAAATGGTTTATAAGCATGCCATTTCCACCATTGTGCCAGCACGTATGGTTACAATTGCTTTGCCTGAAGCTGATGAGTAAGCCGTTAATGAGACAGCAGGTTAAATAACCATTGAAAGATTTGTTTGAGCGGCCGAATGGCGGTGAAGCTGCTATATTGGTAAGTATAAATTTCGGTGATACTGATTACGAAGAAAGTTTACATGAGCTTCGCCAATTGAGTCTTAGTGCCGGCCTATTTATACGCGGCACCATTGAAGGTAAGCGCATTACGCCAGACGCAAAATTATTTATTGGTAGCGGTAAGGCTGATGAGTTAAAGCAAATGATGCAATCCAGTGAGTCAGATGTCGCTATTTTCAACCATGATCTTTCTCCATCGCAGCAGCGTAATTTAGAGCGACTTTTACAGGCGCGAGTGGTTGATAGGACTGGCTTAATACTAGATATATTCAGTCAGCGCGCACAGAGTCATGAAGGTAAGTTGCAGGTTGAGTTGGCGCAGATGGAGCATTTATCTACCCGCTTGGTACGTGGCTGGACTCACTTAGAGCGTCAAAAAGGTGGTATAGGTGTTCGTGGCGGTCCGGGTGAGACACAGCTTGAACTTGATCGGCGTATGTTGCGTGATCGTGTCAAGCAGTTACGTGAGAAATTACTTAAGCTAAAAGCTCAACGCGGTATGCAGCGCCGTGCGCGTAAGCGCTCTAAGGTAATGACGGTATCCTTGGTTGGATATACTAATGCGGGTAAATCCACAGTTTTTAATCGGCTTACTAAGGCTGATATTTACGTGGCAGATCAGTTATTTGCTACATTAGACACAACTACGCATAAGACTTACGTTGAAGGTTGCGGATCTGTAGTGATTTCTGATACGGTTGGATTTATTAAGCATTTGCCGCATGCCTTGGTTGAAGCATTTGGTGCAACTTTAGAAGAGGCAGTACAAGCCGATTTACTTTTTCACATTGTTGATACCGCCAGCACTAATCGCGACGAACAAATCACGCAAGTGAATAAAGTGCTGGAAGAGATAGGCGCATCCAATGTGTCGCAGATTTTAGTGCATAACCAAATTGATCGGGTTTGTCTTCTGCCTTCAATAGGGCGTGATGAATATGGTAGAATTATAAGCTTGCATGTTTCAGCCAAAACTGGCGAAGGAATGGATTTGTTAAGGTTAGCCATGGCCGAACATTATGAATATTTACAAAAGCAAAGTACTGAAGAAAGTGCTTATGCGTAATCGTCGTCGCTTTATTATTTGGAGTTTTACATGATTAAATTTCCCGCTTGGGGACAGCGTAACAACGAAGGCCCGCCAGATTTGGACCAAGTAATGCGCGATTTAAGCCGTAAAATCAATACCTTGTTTGGTAAAGGTGGAGGTAAGCAATCTAATAATCAACCAAATGGTGCTAGTTTGGGTGGTATTGATTTTCCTATTCTGCCTATATTGGCCGTGATATTGTTGATTTGGCTCGCTACAGGATTTTACCTAGTAGACTCCGGCTCAAAAGGTGTCGTGCAACGTTTTGGTAAAATGGCTGACGAAACGACCGAGCCAGGCCCGCACTGGCATTTCCCGTATCCTATTGAAAAAGTTACAGTGGTTAATATGGAGCAAGTGCGTAGGCTGGAAGTTGGTTACAGATCAAACGGTGAGGGTGGTGGTAAAACTAAACAACCTAAAGAGGCGTTAATGCTCACCGAAGATGAAAATATTATCAATTTACAATTTGCAGTGCAATACAACTTAAATAATGCCAAAAACTATTTATTTAACAATCGTGAAACAGATGGGGCAGTTATGTCAGCTGCAGAATCAGCAATTCGCGAAGTGGTAGGCAAGAATAAGCTGGATGATTTATTGCAAAAAGGCTTGGCGGATACTTCAGAACGTATGCAAACTATTTTAGACAACTACAAAACAGGTGTACATATTATTAGCGTGTCATTACAAAGTGCGCAACCACCAGAGCAAGTGCAAGAGGCGTTTGAAGATGTGAACCGTGCAAACCAAGATAATCAGCGTCAAGTCAACGAAGGTCAGGCTTATGCTAATGATGTGATTCCAAAATCACGTGGTAAAGCTTCACGACTGCTGGCTGAATCAGAAGGTTATAAGTTGAAGATAGAAAGCGAAGCAAAAGGTAATGCTAGTCGATTTGAGCAAATATTAACGCAATATATCAAAGCGCCTGAAGTAACGCGTCAGCGTTTGTATTTGGATGCACAAGAGCAAATTTTATCTAGTGTAAGTAAGGTGGTGGTAGATCAAAAGGCCGGTAGCATGCTGTATTTACCGCTGGATAAACTGATGAATTCAAATGCAGGGACCACGCAGCAACAATCACAATCATTACAATCGCTTAACACGCAAGCTGCACCTGCAGTTACAGAAGTCCCAGTTGACCGCACACGAGATGCTTTCCGTAGCCGTGACAGAGAAAGTAGATAGGCAAAATATAATGAAAAATTTAACGAGTATTCTTGCTGTTGCTATTCTTTTGATTTTACTTTTATCTGCATCTGCATTTACCGTAGACCAAGCTGAGTTTGTTGTGGTTAAACGTTTAGGTGAAATCGTTTCTGTTAAAAAAGAACCTGGGATTTATTTTAAAGTACCATTTATTGAAGATCTAAAGGTTTTTGATAATCGTATTGTTACACTTGATTGGGAAGAGCCAGCCAAGTTTAATACCAGTGAAAACAAATACATGTTAGTTGATTCTTTTGTAAAATGGCGCATTATTGACCCTGCAAAATACTATGTTTCGATTAAAGAAGGTGGTGAATCTGCGGCTGAGAATAGGCTTTCTAACGTTGTTAATGCTGGCTTGCGTGCAGAGTTTGGTAAACGCACTGTGCATGATGTGATCGCCGGTGAGCGTAATGCGGTGATGGATAGTCTACGCAAAAGTGCTGACTTAGAAGCTCGTCAAATGGGCATAGAAGTCGTTGATGTACGTTTGAAACGTGTGGATTACTCAGAAGATATTAGTAAATCTGTGTTTGATCGTATGATTGCAGAACGTAAACGTATTGCTAACCAGTTGCGCTCTGAAGGTTCTGCTGCTTCGGAAAAAATCCGTGCAGATGCGGATAAGCAAAGTGAGGTGATTATTGCCGAGGCTTACCGTGACGCACAAAAGACTAAAGGTGAAGGCGATGCTACTGCCGCAGCAATTTATAATCAAGCTTATAGCAAAAACCCTGAGTTTTACGCTTTTTACCGCAGCACTGAAGCATACAAAAATAGCTTTAAGGCAAAGAGCGACGTGATGGTGTTAGATCCTAGCTCAGACTTCTTTAAGTATATGCGTAATCCTGCTAAAAAGTAGTTTAAGCGTTTGTTGGGTACATTATTAACAGCTTTAGGTTTAATGCTGGTGTTAGAAGGGCTGCTGCCACTTTTGTTGCCGCATTCTTGGCGAGAAAGTTTTAAGCGAATGGTAGCCTTGAAGGATGGGCAGTTGCGGTTTATTGGTTTAATGTCGATTATTAGCGGTTTGCTTATTATCTGGTTAAACCGGTAATTTTAAATTAAGTGAAATATAAAAAGTTCATGTAAGACTTGAAGCTTTAAGCAATTCCTGAATAATTTAAGTAAGTGATGATGAAAAATGCGTAATTGGTTGCTCCCAGAATATATTGAAGATGTCTTGCCGGCAGAAGCCGCCCGCATTGAAACCTTACGTCGTACTTTGTTAGATTTATTTAAAGTGCATGGTTATCAATATGTAATTCCACCAATGTTAGAATATATGGAGTCGTTGATTACTGGCGTAGGCCATGATCTAGACCTAGCGACATTTAAAGTTGTAGATCAGCTCACAGGCAGATTAATGGGCGTTCGCGCTGATATGACGCCGCAGGCTGCAAGGATTGATGCGCATTTACTCAATCATCAAGGTATTACGCGTTTGTGCTATGCCGGTAGCGTATTGCGGACTACGCCAGATGGTCTGGCACAAACACGTGAACCTTTGCAATTAGGCGCTGAATTATATGGTCATGCTGGCGTGGATAGTGATATTGAAATTCAACGTTTGCTGATTAAGTCTTTGCAAGCTATAGGTGTTGAGCAAGTGCATATCGATTTTAGCCATGTTAATATTTTTGGTAGCCTAATCGAATCAAGTCACATAGATGCTGGGCTAGAGCAAGACTTATACGCCGCGCTACAAAGCAAAGATCAATCCTCGGTTAAGGCGCTTACGAAAAATTTAGATTCAGTCACACGTGAGGCTTTAATAAACTTAACTACCTTAAATGGTGATTCTTCAATCTTAGTCAAAGCTAATCAACTGTTACCAGCAACCCCAGCTATACAGTCAGCATTGGCTAGTTTGAATCAAGTTAGCTCTGCGCTAAAAGATTTAGGCGTTACCATCAGTTTTGATTTAAGCGAACTACGTGGCTATCATTACCATAGTGGTATTGTATTTGCGGCTTATGCGCAAGGCTACAAAGGCCCGTTAGCGCTAGGTGGTCGCTATGATGAAGTTGGTCAAGCGTTTGGACGTGCTCGCCCAGCAACCGGATTTAGTTTAGATTTGCGCGGCGTAGTCACTGCGTTACCGCCGGCACAAGCTGTCATGGGGATTTTAGCTCCTGCCAGTGATGATTTAGGCTTAACTGCTAAAATTGCTAAACTTAGGGCGGAAGGCTCTGTCGTTATTCAGGCGCTTGCAGGTATAGACGCAAATTGTGGAGAATTAAATTGCGATAGGAAGCTGGTGCATTACAATGCCGGTTGGCATGTAGATAGCATTTAAAAAAACTGATTATGTAGCAAATTCTGATTCCAGTTTCTGATCTCAGTAGTGTGATATTGAATAAGCTCGCAGAATAATTCCGAGCTTGTATGTAAATGTATCAAATTAACAACATAAAATTAAAATTATAAAGTAAACGTTATGGCAAACAACTTAGTAAATAAAACCAGTACAGCAAAAAACGTCGTCGTTATTGGCACGCAGTGGGGCGATGAGGGTAAAGGCAAAATTGTTGATTGGCTCACGGACCACGCCCAAGGAGTAGTGCGTTTTCAAGGCGGCCATAATGCCGGTCATACACTAGTTGTAGGTCAGGGTGATGCGCAGCGTGTTTACAAGCTCAATCTTGTTCCTTCTGGTATTGTTCGCACGGGTGTGAATTGCTATATCGGTAATGGTGTAGTGCTTGATGCGGGACATTTGCTCTTTGAAATTGACGCACTTGAAAAAGATGGTCTAGATGTAAGAAGTCGTTTGAAAGTAAGTTCAGGTTGTCCGTTAATTTTGGATTATCATGTTCGGCTAGACGTTGCACGGGAGCTAAAACGTGGGGCAGATAAAAAAATTGGCACGACAGGCAAGGGCATAGGTCCGACCTATGAAGATAAAGTTGCGCGTCGTGCTTTGCGTCTTTACGATCTATTCTATCCTGAGCAATTCAGTGAAAAGTTACGTGATGTATTGGATTATCACAATTTCGTACTGACTCAATATTTAGGTGCTGAAGCGGTTGATTTTAATCAGCAATTAGATTCTGCACTGCAAAAAGCCGATTTACTCAAACCAATGGTGGCTGATATATCTGCTGCTTTATATGCAGCGAATGCCGCCGGCCAAAACTTATTGTTTGAAGGTGCGCAAGGTACCTTGCTAGATATAGATCACGGTACTTATCCTTACGTTACTTCAAGTAATTGTGTTTCAGGCCAAGCAGCTGCAGGTACAGGCGTTGGTCCAAACATGTTGCATTATGTCTTAGGTATCACTAAGGCTTACACCACACGCGTTGGAGGCGGCCCATTTCCAAGCGAATTAGACATCGAGTCTGACAATTGCCCAGGCAATCAAATGTCAGTCAAAGGCCAGGAAATCGGTACTGTGACTAAACGTAAACGCCGTTGTGGTTGGTTTGACGCTGCAGCACTTCGTCGATCAGCCATGATTAACGGCCTTACTGGCTTATGCATTACAAAGTTAGATGTACTAGATGGCATTAAAGAATTGAATATTTGTACTGGCTACACTTTAGACGGAAAATATTTAGATTTGCTACCAATAGGCGCTGATGATGTTGCGCGCTGCATCCCTATCTACGAAACGATACCGGGCTGGAGTGATAACACATTTGGTGTTAAAACTTGGGATGGTTTACCAAAAGCGGCACAAAATTATCTTAAACGCTTAGAAGCGCTTTGCGGCGTACCAGTAGATATCGTGTCTACAGGCCCTGAACGTGATGAGACCATTGTTTTACGTCATCCATTTGCTTAATCTTAGCGGATGAATAGCCTCTCGAATAAACGCCTTGCTTGGGCAATTACAGGTTCAGGGCATTATTTAAGAGAGTGCATAGAGATTATTCATACGTTACAAGACGTAGATTTATTTTTAAGTAAAGCCGCGGCTGAAGTATTGCAGCAGTACGGCTACAAGCATAATGTTGGCAAGGTTTATCAAGATAAAACTGCCAGCAGCGTGCCTGTGGAATTGTTTTATCAAGGTCGTTATCATAGCTTAATCATCGCGCCAGCTACCTCAAATACCATTGCTAAAATGGTCTATGGCATCTCCGATAACTTGGTTACCAATCTTTACGCGCAAGCAGGTAAAACGCGCGTACCAAGTATAGTTTTTGCCTGCGATACCGCCGCTGAGCTAGAGTCTGAAGCCCCTAGAGATAACGTGGTAAAAGTTTATCCGCGCAAAATTGATTTAGAGAATATCGATAAAATTAGAACCTTTGAAGCGACTACTGTTGTCGATAATATGTATGCTTTAAATGCACAGGTGCAAGCTAGGCTACAAGCGCTTCAACTTGCAGTTACTCAAGCTACAGGTTAGTTCTTATGGCTGACAATTTGCTTTTTCTAACAGGTAAACTTGCAGAAAAAAGTCTAAAAAAAGTTTTAGATGAAGTGCAAAATAATCCAAAAACGCCACCATTTAAATATCGTATTCAGCAAATTGGGGTATCTGTTGCTGCGTTGATGACGCCAGATTTAATTGCGCGTCGGCTCAAGGAGGCGGGTGATGCTGATAAGATTATTTTGCCCGGTCTTTGCCAAGGTGATTTAAGCCAATTAGAGGCGCAATATGGTGTGCCAGTAGAGCGAGGGCCAGCAGATTTAAAGGATCTTCCACAGTATTTTGGCCATGC
>CAIYLB010000048.1 GCA_903926935.1 uncultured Pseudomonadota bacterium | reverse complement strand
TTCAAAGCAAAGGCTATGGTTGCCATAGACGCGGTAATACGTGCATCTGAAGTCACTTTCCCGTCAACCACAGGCACATTAAGATCAGCGCGAATAAGCACGCGCTTGCCACTTAAATCTAAATCCGTCATTTTAATTACGTTCATCACAAAGGCTTTCTGATAACAAAGGTGAGAGTAGGGTGTTTTAGTCTTTAGCTGCCATCATCGCAGCGGCGTTATCTAACATCCGGCAGCTAAAGGCCCACTCGTTATCGTACCAAGCACACACTTTTACCAATAAGCCATCTTTCGTTACTTTTGTCAGTGTGGCATCAAAATTAGACGAAAATGGCGTATGGTTATAATCTACTGAAACCAGTGGCGCTTCGTTGTAGGACAAAATATCTTTTAGCGCACCAGTGCTTGCCGCCTCATGCATAATTCGATTAATTTCTTCTTTAGTGGTTGGGCGTGCTGCCATAAAAGTCAAATCAACCAAAGATACATTGATAGTTGGTACGCGGATAGCAAAACCATCCAACTTGCCGTTTAGTTCAGGCAATACTAAGCCCACTGCCGCAGCTGCACCCGTTTTAGTTGGGATCATTGAGGTGGTTGCAGAGCGTGCGCGACGCATATCCGAGTGGTGTGAATCTGTCAGTACTTGGTCATTAGTATATGAATGGATGGTATTCATCAAACCACTCACCACACCGATATTATCGTTTAACGGCTTGATCATTGGCGCTAGCGCATTGGTGGTACAAGACGCATTTGAAACGACAGTATGGCTTGCTTTAATCACATGATGATTTACGCCATACACCACAGTTGCATCTATATCTTTATCGCCAGGCGCGGATAACAGCACTTTTTTAGCACCAGCATCAAGATGTACCTGTGCTTTTGCTTTGCTGTTAAATGCACCGGTACATTCAAAAACAATATCAATGGCTAAATCACGCCACGGTAATTCAGCAGGATTGCGTGTAGAGAAAGTTTTTATTTTTTGGCTCTGAATAATCATATCATCGCCATCTACGCCTACTTCAAACGGAAACTTACCATGCGCACTGTCGTAACGTGTTAAATGTGCATTACTTTCGGCATCGCCGTCTGCACTATTAATTGCAATAATCTCAATGTCTTTGCGTCCAGACTCATACAATGCACGCAACACCATGCGGCCAATACGGCCATAACCATTAATTGCTACTCGAATTGCCATGATAATTCCTAAATTTTAAAATTTGGTTCGATGTTAATTAAATCAAAACGTGTTGAATCAAAACAGTTAAATCAAACAACTTAACTAAAACAACTTACTAATCCGACTTAAAATCAACTTCGTAAAAAAATAAAGCACCCCACTAGGAGGTGCCTTATTAAACTAACAAACTAGTTGAATGTCAGCACCTTAAATTTAAAGTACTGATTTCACAGTAGCAACAACGTTTTCAACTGTAAAGCCGAAGTGTTTTAACAACACATTACCTGGTGCAGATTCACCAAATGTATCAATACCAACCACGCCACCTTCCAAACCTACATATTTGCGCCAGAAGTCAGTTACACCCGCTTCAACCGCCACGCGCACTACGCCTGGCGTTAATACGCTGTCTTTGTAAGCTTTATCTTGACGATCAAATACATTGGTTGAAGGCATAGAAACTACGCGTACTTTAGTACCCGCTGCATTCAATTCAGCTGCGGCTTTAACCGCTAATTCAAGTTCTGAACCGTTAGCAATAATAATGGCATTGGCTTTACCAGCGACATCAGACAATACGTAACCACCTTTACGCATTAAATCAAATTGAGCTGCTTCATGCTTCATACCAGGCACGTTTTGACGGCTTAGTACCAAGCTAGATGGACCATTTTTACGCTCAACAGCTGATACCCAAGCCACTGCAGTTTCAGTTGAGTTACCTGGACGCCATACGTCCATATTAGGAATCAAACGTAAGCCTGCTGTATTTTCAATTGGTTGATGTGTAGGACCATCTTCACCTTGACCGATAGAGTCATGGGTCAATACGGCAATTGTACGGATTTTCATCAATGCAGCCATACGCAATGCACTCTTCGCGTAGTCTGAGAACATGTGGAATGTACCGCCGAATGGTATTAAGCCACCGTGCAATGCCATACCATTCATAATTGCAAACATACCGAACTCACGTACGCCATATGAAATGTAGTTACCTGGTTTTTTAGCATCAACATGCACAAAGCTACCGCATGAAGTTAAGTTAGAACCTGTTAAGTCAGCTGAACCGCCCAAGAACTCAGGCAATAATGGCGCTAAAGCACCGATTACATTTTGTGAAGCTTTACGTGTTGCAACAGTTTCAGCTTTTTCGTTAGTTGCCGCAATCATTGCATCAGTAGCTTCTTTCCAGTTAGCTGGCAATTCGCCTGAAGTACGGCGTTTGAATTCTGCCGCTTCAGCTGGGAAAGCTTTAGCATACGCTGCAAACTTATCATTCCATGCCGCTTCAGCAGCAGCGCCTTTAGCCGTTGCATCCCAACCAGCATAAACATCTGCAGGAATAACGAATGGCTCATGCGGCCAGCCAATGTTAGCGCGTGTAGCGGCAACTTCTTCTAAACCTAATGCAGAACCATGGCAATCATGTGAACCAGATTTGTTTGGTGAACCCATACCAATGACTGTTTTACAGCAGATTAATGATGGTTTGTCTGTTACTTTTTTAGCAGCAGCAATCGCAGCACCAATAGCGGCAACATCATGACCATCTACTGATTGAACATGCCAGCCGTATGATTCAAAACGTTTAGCAGTATCGTCGGTGTACCAGCCTTCAATGTGACCATCGATAGAAATACCGTTGTCATCCCAGAATGCAGTTAATTTACCCAAGCCCCAAGTACCAGCTAAGGCACAAGCTTCATGTGAAACGCCTTCCATCATGCAACCATCACCTAAGAACACGTAGGTGTGGTGATCAACAATATTCAAGTCTAGAGGTTGATTGTAACCCTCAAAATGGCCTGACTTGTTGAATTGGTCAGCCAGTAATTTTTCAGCCATGGCAAAACCTACGCCATTAGCAATACCTTGGCCTAGTGGGCCAGTCGTTGTTTCAATGCCAGGTGCGTAGCCATATTCAGGGTGACCAGCACATTTTGAATGCAACTGACGGAATGTTTTAAGCTCATCCATTGGCAATGCATAACCTGTAAGGTGTAGCAATGAATAGATCAACATAGAACCGTGGCCATTAGAAAGAACAAAACGATCACGGTTTGCCCACTCAGGATTTTTTGGATTATGGCTTAAATGATGGTTCCAAAGCTCTTCAGCGATTTCTGCCATGCCCATAGGCGCACCTGGGTGGCCAGAATTTGCTTTTTGTACCGCATCCATTGATAACGCACGGATAGCGTTGGCTAGGTCTTTACGTGTTGCCATAACTTTCTCCCTAATAATTAACTTAATTCTTCAACGATTTCATATATTGCATTAAATCGTGTCGCGATTTGATTGAATTCCTCTAAAAAGTCGATTTTTTAACCGATTTTCAGCAAAGGCTAAATTATTGCTTAGATAGCCTTTTTCGGCAAGGGATAAGTGCACAGCACGGATTAGCCAAACTTAATAGCGTAAATATATAACTTACTTTAGCCGGCTAGGAAAACCTTCAAAAAGCGCGATTGCTTGCTGTAGCTTACTAGGCGGCTGATTATTGATGGTTTAGGCCAAAAAGTTGAGTCCTATCATAGGTCAAACTATTCCGCTACAACCCTACTTATTACTTTACACTAAGCTAATGAACCCAATTAAATGCTTACTTTCAATAGTTATTGCCAGTGCAGTTTTATTGGCGTCATTCTCAACCCAAAGTTTG
>CAIYLB010000047.1 GCA_903926935.1 uncultured Pseudomonadota bacterium | reverse complement strand
CTCCGCTCTATGCTACTGACAATATTCGCCACATACTGATCACCAGTCAAAACATCGGCATAGCCAGGATGTTCATTAAACTCGCCCAATGGCTTATAAAAAGAAACCGCTGGCAGATTTCCATTTTCTATTCCGGCTAAAAAATCTGATTCATCCTTAAGGTGTTGCTGTCTTCCTATTGTGCCTTCGGTAAAATTCTTGAAGTATCCAAATGGCTGATGATGATATTGAAAATCCTGATCAGGCTTACCGCTGATGGCATCATTCCAACCTCCCGCGTACCAAGCCCATGAGAGTCCTTTCTCAGTGAGCCTATCACCAATAGTAGGTAACGTTTGCATTGGCAGGCGCTTGCTTGCATCTTCACCCAACTTAAAAGGTAGGCTAGTTGGTTGAACTGTATTTACCGCATAGCCATCTGCTGTAACTGAGCCATCCTTAAGTAATCTACCTTTTGCATCAAGTGCAATTAGCATACTTTCTGGTGCATCAAAGTAAGTTGGCGTGCAAGCACACACCAGCCAAAAATGATTTAAAAAAGACCCGCCAAAAGCGCCTTGGTAAAAATTATCGGCCAGTGTATATTTTTTTGCATATTGCCAAAGCGGTAATTGACTGCCATCGTAGTAGCCCATCACCAAGCTAGCCGCATCAGAAACTGCTACAAATTTATCATTACGTCCACCATTAATTTGCGCTTGATTTTGATAAAAGCGATGCACAAGATCATCAGTTTTTTCGTTGGCAGGTACGTATTTCTCAATCGAAAAAGCTTGGTTAGGCAGGTTTGTAGCAAACCGTGCGTCCTTAGTACTTGGCAAAACTTGATAAGGCTTTCCATCTAGGTCTGTTTGCAAAGGCGCATTAACAGCCTGCGCTAAACCATTAGCATTGGGAAATAAGCCATAAAGATTATCGAAGCTGTGATTTTCTAAATAAATCACAATAATATGGTTGATTTTCCCCAATGCAGTTGAAGATTCAGCCGCCCTAACCTGACTTGTGATGGTTACTAAAAGACCCAGTAAAATAATAATTAAATGACGCATGAGAGCCTGAATTTTGATTGTTGCAGTTTGAATGAATAGTAAACGACTAGAAACTGCCTAAAAAGCTGACGTAGAGACTTATCTCTAAGAAGATTACTTAAGTATGATTGTTTCAGCAGTGTCGGAATATTCAAACTGTACGCGCTTAATGTTACAGAATAATTCATAAGCAATGGTATTTGCACTGGCGGCAACTGCATTGACCGGTACTAAATCACCCCATAATTCCACCAAGCTACCAATATTGGCAGTTGGGATATGCGTTAAATCTACAAATAACATATCCATAGACACGCGCCCTATCAGGCGAGTCATAATTCCATCTACTGCTACAGGCGTACCGTTGAGTGCGGATCTAGGATAGCCATCGGCATAACCGCAAGCCACCACACCTATCGTAGTGGCTCTTTCAGCGGTAAAAATACTCCCGTAACCAATAGATTCACCTTGAGCAATTGTGCGAATATTAATGATGCGTGAAGTGAGTTGCATCACGGTGCGTAGTGGATCTTTTACCGTTGTTACTACTGAATTAGCGGCATTCGCCTGAATTGGGTTTGCGCCATAAAGCATAATGCCAGGCCGCGACCACTTACTTGCTGATTCAGGCCAAGCTAAAATGGCGGCTGAATTTGCCAGACTTACTTCTGCATTTAGCCCAATAGTCGCATTTTTAAAAACCGCAATTTGCTGTTGTGTGTGTGCAATATTGAGGTTATCCGCATTGGCAAAATGGCTCATTAATACTATTTTTGAGATATTTTTATGCTGTGATAATTGCACATAAACGCTGGTATATTCAGCTGGAGACAAGCCTACTCTATGCATGCCGCTATCCATTTTCAGCCACACTTGCACTGGTTTTTCTAGCTTAGCCGCCAGTAACATGCCTATTTGCCAAGCGTGGTGAATCACTATCCATAAATCATGCGCTACGATTTTCGGCAACTCTAAAACCTCAAAAAAACCTTCTAGCAACAATATTGGGTTTTGAATACCCGCTTCTCGCAGTTGCAAGGCTTCTTCTAAACTTGCCACGGCAAAACCATCCGCCACAGATTCAATCGCTTTGGCACACGGTACTGCACCGTGTCCATAGGCATTAGCCTTAATGACGGCCAAAGCTTTTCCTCCATGCGCGGACTTGGCGATTTGGTAATTGTGTCTAAACGCATCTAAGCGAATGTGAGCAATGGCTGGGCGTGACATAAATTTGCTACCGATGTGTTGTTCTAATAATGGCTTATGGGCTAAGGCTAGGTTAGTTCAGACTATATTATTTAAGCCGCACCTCTAACGATACGACAATCCAACCAACCGCTATTGTAGCGACTGAAATCTAAGTCGTCACTTTTGATTGCCGGCTGATGATGAGCAATGAGATCTGCCAGCAATTGGCCAGAGCCGCAAGCCATTGTCCAACCCAAGGTGCCATGACCAGTATTTAGCCATAAATTATCATGCTGTATGCCAGATTGCTTGTTAAATGCGCTGCCAATAATAGGCGTGCCATCTGGTGTCATGGGGCGTAAGCCGGTCCAAAGTGTAGCATTAGCTAAATCGCCCGCATTGGGGAATAAATCGTTGGTAATCATTTCTAAAGTTCTGCGACGACGAGGGTTAAGACTTAAATCAAAGCCAGACAACTCCGCCATGCCACCAACGCGTATGCGATTATCAAAGCGGGTAATCGCCACTTTATAAGTTTCATCCATCACAGTAGAAATTGGCGAAGCGTCAGCATTTAACACTGGCACAGTCAGAGAATAACCTTTGACCGGGTAAACTGGAATATCAAACCCCAAGCCTTGCATAAGTTTGCGTGAGTAACTGCCTAGCGCCACCACATATTGATCAGCTTGCAGATTTTCTTGTCCAGTCTCTGTAGCAATTTCAACCCCACATAACTTTCCACTAGTTTTACCATCAATGGTAAGCAGTCGATTAATCGTAACATTTTGGCGAAATTTAACGCCTAGCTTGGACGCTTCTTCTGCTAAGTGCGCAGTAAACAATTGGCAGTCGCCAGTTTCATCGCCCGGCAAGCGCAGACCACCCATGAGTTTATGTTTGACCAGTTCTAATGCCGGTTCTGCTTGGGCGCAACCATCTCGATCTAAAATCTCAAAAGCCACCCCACATCGGGTCAACACGGCCATATCTTTAGCGGCGGCATCTAACTGGCGCTGCGTGCGAAATACTTGCAGAGTCCCATTCGTTCTACCCTCGTATTCAATGCCGGTATCCGCACGTAAAACACGCATGCAGTCGCGGCTATATTCCGCCAAGCGCACCATGCGCTCTTTATTGCGGTTGTAGCGGCTCGCATTGCAGTTCAGCAGTAATTTCATTGTCCATTGCAGTTGCCATAAACTCCAGTCAGGTCGAATAGAAAGTGGCGAATGTCGCTGAAAAATCCATTTCATGGCTTTATGCGGTATGCCGGGAGCTGCCCACGGCGCAGAATAGCCCGGTGAGATTTGTCCAGCATTAGCAAAGCTGGTCTCCATGGCTGGCGCTGGTTGACGATCAATGACTGTGACATCAAAGCCTTTTTTTGCCAAATAATAGGCACTCGTTACGCCAATCACGCCAGACCCTAATATAAGCACACGCATTACGGCTCTCCATCAATCACTATTCAACATTTAAGACGTGTTTATGGGCTGGCCATCATTTTAGTCATCGCCTAGGTATTTATCTCAATAATATAAATAGACTTCTAGCATTTCACTATTTATGCAAACTGTATGCTAAGGTTTGATTTACTTCAACCTAAAAATATCATTGTAAAATCATACTGTAAAACAATCCTGTGCAGGCCAACCTCAATAAACGCGTTTATTTACTTGGACTAGATTTTGGTTCCACCACTAGCAGTGCGCTAGTAGCAAGTGCCAATGTTAGTTGTAGTAGCGCCACCGGGCGCATGGCATTTACTGAACCTTGCATAGTATTTCGCTCAGAACCTGTGTTTACGCCATTTATCAATCAAAGTATTGATACGGATAAAATTCGTAGCCTTATTCAGCAATGGCTACTACAAAGTGGCTTAACGCCTAGCCAGATATTTTCAGGCGGCAGTATTATCACGGGCTTGGCTGCCCGATCCGACAATGCTTCAGCATTGTCTAAACAGATTGTTAGTATCGTAGGTGATAGCGTCATCGCCACGGCCGACGATCCTTGTTTAGAATCATGGCTAGCCTTCATGGGCAGTTGTTCTGCGCTAAGCCGCTATCATTCAGCTATACATATCCTTAATTTAGATATTGGTGGTGGCACCACCAATGCCGCAATAGGTGTGAATGGCGACGTATTGACAACCGGCTGCTATTTTATTGGTGCGCGACATGTTCAATTCATTCCAGGTAGTTACCAATTATTGGCGTTATCCGACATTGGCTTAGCCTTACTAAAATCACTCAATATTAATGCTAATGTTGGCGATACGCTTACCAGCGAGGAGCGCTATGTAATTTTATATTTTTACGTAAGTGCGTTAGAAGCAATTGTATTAAATGAGACTGACTTCTTCGTGACCATTAACGGACAAAGACATTGCCAAGTTGCGCTAGATATAGGGTCAATGCTAAGACACAAGATAAAACCAAAAGTCACCTTTTCTGGCGGCGTAGGTGAGTTAATCTATCAATGTGCTACAGAAAAACCATTACCAGATACGACATATTTTGGCGATTTCGGCATCGATCTTGCCATCGCCATTACGAAATCAACTATTCTTGCAAAAGACCTCAATCGTTACATCCCTGAGAATAAAGGCCGTGCAACCGTATACGGTTTAACCTTACACAGCACGGAAATATCTGGTCATACCATTTATCTTCCTAACCTTAGCGCTTTACCATTAAACGATATACCTGTTATCGCAAAGCTATCCTTAGACAGTGCCGACGAAATGTGGCAAAGCGCCTTTAATTTAGCCGCACATCGTCAACTTGGCGCATGCATACAACTTATTGACTTAAATACTACAACGTCTTTCCATGCACTCGATATTATAAAATCACTAGCGCTAAAAATTAAACATCACTATGCACTAAGCGGCTATTCAAACACGCAAGCTTTGCTTATTTTGGTAGAAGAAAATATAGGAAAAGTCTTAGGCAACTATATTTCAGATTGGGGACAGTCTATGCAAAACCTTATTGTGATTGATGAGGTACCGCATCGTGACGCACATTTTGTTAATGTAGGCCGTTTGCATCAGCAGATGGTGCCTGTGTCGTTTTTTGGAATGCATTAAATTGGAATGCATTAAATAAATAAAGCTAACTGGCTTGTAATGAGTTAACAAGGGATACTGGCAATGCAAACACTGCATCAAACACCTTTAAGTGCTAAAAAATTAAGCAATTTAGATAGCATTCTGCTCCCCGTACCCAGCGCAACTTTACCGTACACTATTAAACTGCATGGCCGCACATTTACTTTTAAAGATTTAAAACACCTACTCGGCGCGGCGGACATCAGTAAAGCTGGCGACCGTAAAGCGGGATTAGCGGCTAGCGATGAAATTATGCGCGAAGCGGCACGCGCTTTACTTTCCAGCTTCACTTTACAGAAGATTTTTGACACTCCGTTAACCAATATTCATGGCCGCATCGATAGTGTGATGCAAGTCAATTACGACATAGATCACAGCGTATTTTCTGAAATAGCACACTGTACTTTAGGTGAACTAAAAGACAATTTATTAAGAGCTAATGGTGCTCGCATTCGGCAGGTAGGCACTGCGCTAACGGGCGTCATGGTCGCAGCGTTGACTAAATTGCTTGATGTACACGAACTGGTTTTACTCGCCAAAAAACTAAAAACTGGCGCCTCAGGTAAAGCGCGCACCATCGTTGGTTTACCAGGTACGCTATCCTCGCGCTTACAACCAAATCATCCTACCGATAATTTAAGTGGTATGACCATGTTGCTTTACACCGGCTTGAGCATGGGTTCTGGCGATGCTATTTTAGGTTTAAATCCGGCGATTGATAGTGTGGCGAACATTAGCGCCACCTTGCATCACTTGGACAAAATTCGGCGTGAAACTGGCGCGCCAACGCAAATTTGTGTGCTATCCCATATAAAAACGCAACTGGCATGCCTGAAAGAAGGCGCGCCGGTGGAGATTATGTTTCAAAGCCTAGCTGGCACCGAACGCACACTGACCGACGAATTTGATGTTACTGTTGCGCTGTTAGATGACGCCTACGAAACCATGCAAATTAGCGGCCCATTGGCAGGAATCGCTGAAAACTTTATGTATTTTGAAACAGGCCAAGGCAGTGAATTAAGCTATAACAAACATGACGGTATGGATATGGCGACCACCGAAGCACTTTGTTATGGCCTAGCACGTCGTTATTCGCCATTTATGGTGAATAACGTCACAGGCTTTATTGGCCCAGAAACGCATTTAGATAATCATGAAATGATCTACTCATGCTTGCAAGACCATTTTATGGGGAAACTCATGGGCTTGGCGATGGGCATGGCGCCTTGCTACACCTTGCATTCTCAAGTGACCATAGAAGGCCAGCAAATGGCGACCGAACTGCTGACAGCCGCTGGCGCTAATTTTTTCATGGATGTGTATTTAGGCACAGACCGCATGCTGGCTTATTTTGATACCAGCGGCCATGACGATCAAACCTTACGCGAAACTTATAACTTAAAGCCCGCGCCTGAATTTTTATCTTGGGCAATAAGCAAAGGGATATTTATAGAAGATGACGATGGTAATGTTCAACGCGGTGTCAACTGGGGTAATCCAAAAATATTCTGCACTTCAAATGGCCAATTTGACGCCAGTGAATTTCAACGCTTACAAGAGTCGGTACCCGCCATTTACGGCTTTGAAAATGCAGGTGCGCGGCCATCAAATCGCGTGATGCGCTTAATGAAAGCTAACCAAGCCATCGGTCGCGAGGCTATTTACGCAGATTTGCGCCCGGCTGAAATGGGCAACATTGCGTTGCGAGAATTGCATACCGCGGCAAATAATAAAAGTGAGCATTTAAACGACCCTTCCTTAGGCGCTATATTGGCTGATAGCGATTTAAATAGCCTAAGCGCAGAAAATAACGACGTACAAATAATTATCTCAGACGGCTTAAGCGCAGAGGCGATTCACCACAATATTCCAGACTTATTACCGGTGTTATTAGATGGCTTAAATGGCCGTAAACTCAAAATTGGCCAGCCAATATTGGCGCCATTTGGTCGTGTTAAACTAGCAGAATCTATAGGTGATGCCTTAGCCGCGCAATTAGTTGTCACTTTAATTGGTGAACGTCCAGGTGGTGATGCCTTGGCCTCACGAAGTATGTCCGCCTATTTTGCTTATCGCCTAAATGACCGCAACACGCAAAATGCAGCAGCTAATTTTAGTGGCAATGCTGATATGCGCTATGAATATAGTGTACTTTCTAACATCTACTCTGCTGGCTTACCTTCCATAGAAGCCGGTAGCGTAATTGCAGAAAAAGTATTTGAAATATTACAACATCGCGCTGCCGGTAATCGACTAGAAAATATCTTGCAACACTTGACGGTTTAACTTCAAACGCTCAAAGGAACTTATCAATGCATAACATCCAAACATCATTGCTTATTAACGGTCAGTTTGTAAGTGGAGAAGGCGCGCTAGAAAATATCATCAACCCATCCACCGGCGAAGTCATTACGCAGGTTAAAGAAGCTTCATTAGAACAAATTTCAGCAGCGGTCACGGCAGCGCAAAATGCATTTACTACTTGGAAAAAAACAACGCCGCGTGATCGCTCTAGCATGCTATTAAAATTAGCCGATGCCATTGAATCCAATGCAGAAAGCTTTGCAACGCTTGAATCTATGAATTGTGGAAAACCTTATTTAGCCGCGCTAAATGACGAGATTCCAGCGGTTGCTGATGTCTTCCGCTTTTTTGCAGGCGCTTTGCGCAATATGACAGGCGCAATGGCGGGCGAATATTTAGCTGGCCACACTAGCATGGTGAGACGCGATCCTCTTGGCGTAGTCGCCTCAATTGCACCATGGAATTACCCATTAATGATGGCAGCATGGAAGCTAGGGCCAGCGCTGGCGGCGGGTAATACTGTAGTTATAAAACCGTCTGAAATGACACCGCTAAGCACCTTGAAATTGGGCGAACTTATTTCTGAGATATTTCCAGCAGGCGTAATCAACATCATTACAGGTCGTGGCGAATCAGTTGGCGCACCGCTGATAGGCATGCCACAAGTCAAGATGATTTCCATTACTGGCGATATTTCAACTGGCCAAAAAATTATGGAAGTGGCCAGTAAAAGCGTGAAACGTACCCATTTAGAATTAGGCGGCAAAGCCCCAGTCATTGTATTTGATGATGCGGATATTGCCTCTGTGGTTGAAGGCGTACGCACCTTTGGCTTTTACAATGCCGGACAAGATTGCACCGCCGCCTGCCGAATTT
>CAIYLB010000046.1 GCA_903926935.1 uncultured Pseudomonadota bacterium | reverse complement strand
TTCAACTGCACTGTGACCTCGTTTTGTCATTTGTTTAAGCGCTTCTGCCTTAAACTCGTCCGTATATCTGATGCCTTTCATTTAACTTCCTTTTAGTAAGTTCGGACATTATCAACTGTCTACTAAATCGGGGGAAGTCCACTAGCCACCCGAAGCTAGTGAGCTTTCTAAGCGTGTTTCTGCAGGGGCTTTTGTTCCCACATCGCTACCGACTCTCACGTGTGTGCCATAGTCGTAACACGTAAATCGTCGACGCTTGGATTTCGTAACGCATTTCATAATGCCCTACGAGAATTTTCCTCACCTCCCGAGGTTCAAACTCTTCCAGCTTTTCACCAATACGGGGATTTGCAATCAGGTTGGTTGGTGCAGCAGACAATGATTGAACTGTACGTGCCGCTGCCAATGGATTTACTGGCGCAAGAAATTCATGCAAACGCACCAAATCTGACAGCGCCTTGCTTGTCCACTTAACATCTATCATTTAGCGAGGAATTGGCAGTTGTTGAGATGTACCAAGGCTGTCAGCCCATGCTTGTACAGATTGATGGTCAATTACTTGTCCGATATCCACATCCGCCAAAGCTTCGCGGGTTAGGCGACTACGTTCTTCCTCTTGGTCAATCCACCCTGCCAACGCTTGCTTAACTATCCAACCACGCGAGCGTTCGAGGCGTGCAGCCATCAAATCTATTTGATTTGCCAGCTGTAACGGTACGTGTGCTGTCAATACTTTAGTTTGTACATGTGCCATAACACTTTCCTTCATAGTTGATTAAAATACAATCATAGTGATTAAAATTGATTAAATCAAGGGCAGTTATTTAATGTCAATTTAATTCCTTTTTTTGTGCTGCTATTCTTACTATAGTGGCGCCTTATCATTGCATCTCCCAACAGCCTCTCAGCAACCTCCCTATATTATGTGTTTTAAAACTTATAGCAGACCGAAGCCCTAGAACAGGAAGCGGATAGCGAATGTGCTGTGTCTATTAATCCAAGTAAAATCTTGACTATCCTTATAGATAGATTCACAGAAGAACTTCATACTCACGGCACCCTGACGTTTATTGTTGCTTGGAAAAGTCTAAGATATCTTTTAAGCCGCCAGCCTCCATCATCGCTGTAGTTGCTGTATTTACAGCGGCTCTAACAGGGTCAAGATGAAGTCGAGCATAAATTAATGTTGTTGCCAGGCTTTTGTGATTTAGACTTTTACCAATAATAGCTAAACTTGTGCCAGTTTTTGCCTGCCAACTTCCAAGCGTTCGTCTAAGGTCGTGTAGACGAAGATTCTTTATGCGAACGTCTTCTGTTGCAATACCTAAACTTGAAGCAACTTTTCTTGCTTCATTAAGTGTACTTGCCAAAGCTTCCTCTAGAAGTATATTTTTATTAAACTCGTTAACGCTTGGAAATAACTCACCGCCTGCACCTGCAATTAGTAAATCAAGTTGCATAATTTCATCACGATCAAAGATGCGCCTCCAACCTTTTTTAGGTTCTTCCAAATAACCGGCTATCAACAATGACGTGCATTTTGGCAAAGAATACCTGCCTTTGTACTCATCAAAAATATCAGCAAGATTCCCCAGCCCTGAACTTCCCTCAATTATGTAGAAATTTTTTAATGTACGATGTGTTGTTGTTCAAAATGAACTGGGGCGATCTAGATTGCTACTCTATGCCAATAGCCACTTCGATTCACATTCAGCACCTGACACATCGTAACGACTCTAAATGGCTTTCTTTGTGTTTGTATGAATTTGCACTTTACTCAGGGTGATTTCGAATATTATCAACCTCCTACTAAATCGGAGGACATCCACACCACTAACGAGCGCAATCAAGTTAAAAGCCCATTTTTTAAATTTTTCTACCAAACTCAGCGCCATAAATAACCATGCAATCTATAGGACTTTTTCTATAGCTAAGTGCTTGGTTTTATAGCCGCTTTAGCGTATATTTCTGCTATTGCTAGGGGTCTACAATTTAGCGCATTTTCTAGGTTGTAGTGAGAATCACCCTTTGAACCTGATGCGGGTAATGCCGCCGTAGGAAAGCGTCTGTATTGGCTTCCTATGTTTAATCAAATTATAGGAACGCACCATGAACGCCACCGATAAAACTTTAAACAAAAATCTCACTAAGTTTGTGAGTGAAACCGCTGAGATTGACCCAGCGACCACTGTAAACTTTGCCAATTCTCGCAAGGTTTACATTCAAGGCTCTCGCCCTGATATTCAAGTACCTTTTCGCGAAATTAGCTTAAGCGACACACCTTCAATGTTTGGCGCTGAAAAAAATCCACCGGTAATGGTGTATGACACTAGCGGGCCATATACTGACCCTGCGGTAAAAATTGACATTCGCAACGGCTTGCCAGCCTTGCGTGCAGAATGGATTCAAGAGCGTAACGATACCGAGCAATTAGATGGCCCGAGTTCTGCCTTTGGTATTGAGCGTAAAACTGACCCAGAATTAGCTGAAATGCGTTTCAATTTATTGCGTTTGCCGCGCCGTGCCAAAGCGGGTGCTAACGTTAGTCAAATGCATTACGCGCGTAAAGGCATTATTACGCCTGAGATGGAATACATTGCCATCCGCGAAAATCAACGCCGCGAAAATATGAGCGAGTTGTTGCAAACTCAGCATAAAGGCCATGACTTTGGCGCGAATATTCCTAAAGTAATTACGCCTGAATTTGTCCGTAGTGAAGTGGCGCTAGGCCGTGCCATTATTCCTGTGAACATTAATCACCCAGAAATTGAGCCTATGATTATCGGCCGTAATTTCTTGGTAAAAATTAACGCTAACATCGGTAACTCAGCCTTGGGTTCTTCTATCTCTGAAGAAGTTGAAAAAATGGTTTGGGGTACACGTTGGGGCGGCGATACCGTAATGGATTTATCAACCGGTAAAAATATTCATGAAACGCGCGAATGGATTATCCGCAATTCACCAGTACCAATTGGTACGGTGCCTATTTACCAAGCGCTAGAAAAAGTGAATGGTAAAGCTGAAGATTTAACTTGGGAAATTTTCCGCGATACTTTAATTGAGCAAGCTGAGCAAGGCGTGGATTACTTCACGATTCATGCTGGCGTGCGCTTGGCTTACATTCCAATGACCGCAAAACGCATGACCGGTATTGTGTCGCGCGGCGGTTCTATTATGGCTAAATGGTGTTTAGCGCATCATAAAGAATCGTTCTTGTATGATCATTTTGAAGACATTTGCGAAATCATGAAAGCTTATGACGTGGCCTTTAGTTTAGGTGATGGCTTACGTCCAGGTTCAATTTATGATGCTAACGATGAAGCACAATTTGCCGAGTTGAAAACATTGGGTGAATTAACACAAATTGCTTGGAAGCATGATGTGCAATGTATGATTGAAGGCCCGGGCCATGTGCCTATGCATTTAATTAAAGAAAACATGGAGCTGCAACTTGAGCATTGCGGTGAAGCTCCTTTCTATACATTAGGCCCATTAACCACAGATATCGCACCGGGCTACGACCATATTACTTCAGGTATTGGTGCCGCCATGATAGGTTGGTACGGCTGTGCGATGTTGTGTTACGTGACGCCAAAAGAGCATTTAGGCTTACCAGATAAAGAAGATGTGCGCGTGGGCATTATTACCTACAAAATTGCCGCTCATGCTGCCGACTTAGCAAAAGGCCACCCGGGTGCGCAAATTCGCGACAATGCATTATCAAAAGCGCGCTTTGAATTCCGTTGGGATGACCAGTTTAATCTAGGCCTAGATCCTGAAAAAGCCAAAGAATTTCACGACGAAACACTACCGCAAGATGGCGCAAAACAAGCGCACTTTTGCTCAATGTGCGGACCACATTTCTGCTCAATGAAAATTACGCAAGATGTACGTGACTATGCAGCCACCTTGAACATTACCGATGAAGAAGCCCTTAAAAAAGGCATGCAAGAAAAATCAATCGAGTTTGTGAAAAAAGGTAGTGAGGTTTATCAGAAGGTTTAAACGCCTTCACGTCGTACCGACGAAAGTCGGTATCTAGCGACTTTAAAGCCACTGGATTCCGTGTCAGACCGTAAAGGTCTTCACCGTAGTAGAATATAGGCACTAAAGTGCCTTATTCTCACGCGATAGCACGGAATGACAAACATAAGAAAGCCAGCGTAAGCTGGCTTTCTTATGTTTGTGATATTCGACAAATAATGATGATGTATTAATGTTATTTAATATCAAAATGAAAGTGTTGCACGAGTGAATTCTAAGCATAAACCTTATCCGCCTCGTCATTCCCGCCTACGCGGGAATGACGAGTATTGATTTTTTGTTATAAATTGCTCGTTGACATGCTTATTGAACAGCACTAAAAAACAATGACAGCCGTTGAAGTTTACTCAACCATTAAAATTTCAACGTTACATTTGTAACAGTAATTAACCTGAATTTTTTCATTTTCAATCACAACAGTTTCAATAATATCTAAACGCCACTGGCAATAAGGACAGCAGTTTGGCTGCTCGCTCATGATGTAACGAATGTTACAGTTAAACTCACTGCACTTGTAATTAGACGTCACTTTATTTATCCAATAAATAATTTCAGCATATTTTCAGATAATACCTGAAAATTGTGACTCATAGTCCGTAGATTTAAACGTCACATATCCATCACACTCATCACAGTTAATTTAATGAATGGCTGTCATGAATAATCCTTTTTTAAAAGCTTTTGGCATTCGCATTAAAACACTTCGATTACAAAAAGGTTTCAGCCAAGAGCATCTAGGTTTAATTGCTGAGCTAGATAGAACCTATATCAGTGGGATTGAGCGCGGTTTGCGCAATGTTAGTTTAATTAATTTAGAAAGACTTGCCGTTGCGCTGAATGTTGAACCAGCTGAGCTATTAAATTTTAGCAAACACGAACATGTCTAATCGGGCTTATTACTCGGCAAGTGCCCAAGATTTCCTCCAAACTTCGTCAGATGAAATTATTGGAAAAATAACAAGCGAGCACGCCCAAGATTTAGTGCATTTACAGACCAATGCATGGGGATCTCAAATTGAAATCCTTAAAAGAACACTACAAACACTTCAAACAGGTTATGTGTTTTTTGAAATGTTGATTCCTAGAATGGGTAAGCGTGCCGACGTAGTTTACGTCGCCAATGGCATCGTCTTTGTATTGGAATTTAAAGTTGGTGAAACAGAATATAAGACACATGATTTAAGGCAAGCAGAAGGTTACGCAATGGATTTAAGTTGCTTTCATGAGACTAGCTATGATCAACTAATATTCCCAATTTTAGTGTCAACAAATGCCCCAGATGAAGTCTTAGATTACACAAAACAAACTACTGGAGTATTCCATCCGATAAAAGCTAACGCAGATAATTTAACTAAGATACTTAGTCAAATATTAGGAGCATACGAATCAACAACTGCCATTAACCCAACCATTTGGATTAATGGGCGCTACAAACCAACACCAACGATTATTGAGGCCGCGCAGGCCTTATATGCTAAACATAATGTTAATGATATCGCGCGCTCAGATGCTGATGCCGTGAATTTAGCTGAAACTGTTGGTCGCATTAATGAGATTATTCATCAATCACGCATTCAAAAGCAAAAGTCGATTTGTTTCGTCACTGGAGTTCCAGGTGCGGGCAAAACTTTGGTTGGCTTAAATATTGCCACTATACATAACAATGTCAAAGATGAAGAACACGCAGTGTTTCTTTCCGGAAATGGCCCGCTCGTAGACGTGCTCCGTGAGGCTTTAGCGAAAGATAGCAAATCAAGAAATGCAGATAAATCTATTGCGGATGCGAGAAGGGAAACTGGTAGCTTCATACAAAATATTCATCATTTTAGGGACGAATATTTAAGAGATAGCGAGCGGGCGCCAATAGAAAAGGTGGTTATTTTTGATGAGGCACAACGCGCTTGGGATGTTGAAAAAACGTCTAAATTTATGCGACAAAAGCGTGACCAAGCAGATTTTAACCAATCCGAACCAGAATTTTTAGTCGGCGTCATGGATAGACACGATGAATGGTGTGTTGTCATCGCCCTAATTGGCGGTGGCCAAGAAATTAATGACGGAGAAGCTGGCTTAAATGGCTGGTTCTCAGCGCTACAAAATAATTATTCCGATTGGCATATTTATTATTCAGATAAGCTTAAGCAAAAAGAGTACGCTGGCCAGAATGTAGAGTTAAGTCTGTTGAAAGAAACTCAATCTAATAGTGAACATAGTTTGCACTTAGCCACATCAATGCGGTCCTTTCGTGCAGATAAGTTATCTCATTTTGTACACTATCTTATTCATAACCAAACAAGCCAAGCGCATACGATTTACCAACAAATTAAAGCTGATTACCCAATATTTGTGACGTGTGATTTATCTAAAGCTAAAGCATGGACCAAAGCAAAAAGAAGAGGTTTAGAAAGTTGTGGTTTGATTGCATCATCAGGTGCAACAAGACTAAAAGCAGAAGGTGTTTTTGTTAATAATGAAATAGATGCAGCCCATTGGTTTTTAAATTCACAAGATGATGTTCGTTCTTGCCACTTTTTAGAAGACGCGGGAACCGAGTTTCTAGTGCAAGGATTAGAGCTGGACTGGTGTTTAATTGCGTGGGATGCAGATTATCGCTACAAGAATAATGTGTTTGAACATTGGAGTTTTACAGGTAGTAAATGGATGCACGTGCACAATGAATCTAAGCAACGTTATTTAGAAAATTCGTACCGCGTTCTACTTACCAGAGCTAGGCAAGGAATGGTGATATACGTACCACTCGGTGACAGTCATGACGCCACAAGGACGCCTGCATTGTATGCTGAAACTTATGAATATTTAAAGAACTGTGGGATTCCAGAACTCTAGAATTTTATCAATAGGGGCATGTGTGATTTTTTGGTAAAATAGCTTTCAAACCACACGAATACAGACTATTTTGACCACAATTAAATTAAACAAAAAACCTGAAGAAACGCAGATTAAAGCCAGCAAAGCACCGGTGCGTCGCACAGATGCGACAAAGCGTGACCGTACCGTTGCGCCGTCAAAAGCGGCAATGCCAGCGCGAGATGAATCGCAAGCGGGAAATAATGAGCGTTCTTCTAATGCAGCGGAGTCACCGACCAATAAAGCTGGGCAGCGTAATCACCGTTACGATGGTAAATTGCGTGATGAATCAGCAGATAATGTCTATGGCGATTCAGCAGATGGCAGACCGGCTGATCTTAAAAAGGACAAACCTTGGTATCCAGATCGTTCTGGCGAACGCCCAGCAGAAAGACAAGCTAGACCCGCTGGCGTTGATACGCGCACTTCACCAAAAGCGAGTAAAGACGAACCGCAATACCGTCAAGCGCCGCGCCGTGGTGGCAAAGTACGCGATGGTTATGATGCAACGGCTGTTAGCTATGGCCCAGCAGCGCGTGCGGCTTATAAATCTACCAGTGAAAATGTCGACTTGCCACGTTTATCAAAACGCATGGCAGAGCTTGGTATCTGCTCACGACGCGAGGCAGATGAATGGATTGTGAATGGCTGGGTAATGGTGGATGGCGTGATTATTGATACGCTAGGCTCACGCATTAATCCCGATGCGGAAATTATTATCAGTAGTTATGCGCATGAGGTACAGGCTGAATCTGTGACGATTATTTTGCATAAACCTGTGGGTTATGTCAGCGGTCAAGCTGAAGATGATTACGAGCCGGCAATTGTACTGGTGCATCCGGATAACGAATGGCTGGATGATCCTAATTTAAATGCACATCATGCTAAAGAATTTCAGCGTAGATATTTACATGGCCTTGCGCCTGCTGGCCGCTTAGATATTGATTCTACCGGCATGTTAGTGCTGACTCAAGACGGCCGTGTGGCGCGCCATTTAATTGGTGAAGATTCATCGGTTGAGAAAGAATATTTAGTGCGCGTTGAGGGTGAATTAAGTGATGCTGATATGAAACGCCTTAACTTTGGCTTGAGTTTAGATGGTGAAAAACTTAAACCAGCTAAAGTGAGCTGGCAAAATGAAGACCAATTACGCTTTGTTTTGCGTGAAGGTAAAAAACGTCAAATTCGCCGCATGTGCGAAATGGTTGGCTTGCACGTAGTAGGCTTAAAGCGCGTGCGTATTGGCAGTGTAAATTTAGGTAAACTACCTGTTGGAATGTGGCGTTATTTGCGTAACGACGAACGTTTCTAGCCTACTCATTTATCTTGTTTTTAGTGATAGTGTGTTGATATGAATTATTAGAAATTACTAGGAATTAATAATGGGTTTGTTTGATAATTTAGCAGGGTCTGTATTAGGTAAAATGGCTGGAGATCAGGGCAATTTAGTACCACTTGCCATGGAAATGCTCAACCAATACGGTGGTTTAGCTGGCATTTTAGAAAAATTTAACGCAAGTGGCTTTGCCGAACAAGCCGCCTCGTGGGTGGCCAAGGGTGAAAATATGCCGCTTTCAGCAGAGCAAATTGTGAGTACATTAGGCGCCAGTACAATTGCTGAAATGGCCAATAAATTGAACATGACGGCAGAAGCTTTAAGCGAGCAACTTGCGCAGAAATTGCCTAAAGTGATCGATAAATTAACGCCGGATGGCGTGGTAAGTAACAACTCTGCTAGTTTATTAGGTGCCGTTTTAGGCATGCTAAAGTAGCTTATTGAAATTTACAGCTAATTTAAAATAATCATAAAAAGGGCAAGCAATTGCCCTTTTGTTTTGTTGTAAGTAATCATCAGCCGGCAGTAATATTACTATTTATAAAAACATTATATCGGATAATAAAAAGACATGGATCTCATCTTATTACTTAAAGCATTTCTTCTTGGATTAGTAGAAGGCGCAACTGAGTTTTTACCCATTAGCAGTACCGGGCATTTAATTATTGTGGGTGATTTACTGCACTTTAACGATGATAAAGGTAAGATTTTTGAAATTGTAATTCAACTCGGGGCCATTTTAGCGGTGTGTTATGAATTTAGAAAACGCTTATTTACAACACTGACTCAGATGACAAAACAAGCCTCGGCGCAGAAATTTATCACTAATTTATTCATCGCATTCCTGCCCTTAGCCATACTAGGCCTAGCCTTTCATCATGTAATTATGCAATATTTATTTTCACCAATAACCGTAGCCATTGCCCTAATTGTTGGCGGTTTTGCCATTTTATTCATTGAAAACAATATTAAAACGCCCGTCACATTAAATGTTGAAGCACTAAGCGCTAAGCAAGCATTGCAAATCGGTTTTGCTCAAGCATTAGCTCTTGTGCCGGGAGCTTCACGCGCCGGATCGACTATTTTAGGTGGTATGTTATTTGGGCTTAGCAGACAAGCCGCGACTGAATTTTCTTTCTTTCTGGCCATTCCCACTATGTTTGCGGCAACTGCTTACGACTTACTAAAAAATTGGCGTCTATTATCAGTAAGCGACATGCCAATGTTTATCGTTGGCTTTATTACCGCCTTCATCTCGGCCTTGCTGGTCATTAAGATGTTGTTACGCTTTGTTGCCACACATAACTTTAAAGTGTTTGCTTGGTACCGTATCGTTTTTGGTACGATCGTCTTATTATATTTTTGGAAATTACATTAAGCGCTATTTGAATAGCTTGAATTAAGCGGGGGAGTTTGAGGAAATATTTACAATGTTTAGTGACGACTAGCTAGCATTATTCTGGCGGCATCATTAAAGCGTACGTTTACGCACAACTTCAGCTGCTTGTTTACGCTTACTTGCGGTAACAGCATCGGCATCTTGTTGTTTCTTTATTTCAACAGCAATCTCTGCAGATTTTCTGCGCTCTAATATTCTAAGTTGCGCATCTTCAAGCTCATCAAGCGAAATCACATTATCCTGATTTGTATCAACTTGGCTAAAATGCCGTGCAATTTGTGGAAGTCGCTCAGTCGCCTCTTGTCGATCAATCGTTCCATCGCCATCATTATCCGCATCAAAAAAGCGAATTTTTATGCTTTCTTGCATAGATCGGCAGCACGGCTCCGTCGGTAATCGGGTCGAGAAGCTTATTAGACTGCCATGCAGTCGCCAGGGGGCCAGTTTCCGCTTCACCGTCGCCCACGACGCAGGCGACGATGAGACCGGGGTTGTCGAACGCCGCCCCGAAGGCATGGCTGAGCGAGTACCCCAGCTCGCCACCCTCGTGAATCGACCCCGGCGTCGTCGGCGCAACGTGGCTCGAAATCCCGCCGGGAAACGAGAACTGCTTGAACAACTCCTTGAGCCCGGCTTCGTCCTGGGTAACGTTCGGATAGACCTCGCTCCAGGTGCCTTCCAGGTACACGTTTCCCACAATCGCCGGGCCGCCATGACCGGGGCCGGCGATGTAGAACATGTCCAGGTCGTACTTCTTGAT
>CAIYLB010000045.1 GCA_903926935.1 uncultured Pseudomonadota bacterium | reverse complement strand
CGCCGGCGAAAGCTTTGAAGTACGCGACATGTTGCGCCCGGCAGTGTTCATTCCAGAATCTAAACGCCTAAACATATTACTTAAAGAATTTCGTAGCAATCGCAATCATATCGCGATTGTGGTTGATGAATACGGTGGCGTAGCTGGTATGGTAACCATTGAAGACGTGCTGGAACAAATTGTCGGCGACATTGAAGATGAGTATGACTACGACGAAGATGAAGACAATATTATTCAAAACGCCGATGGTCAATATCGCGTTAAAGCACTCACGGAAATTGATGACTTCAATGCCATTGTTGGCACCACGCTAAGCGACGAAGAATTTTCAACCATTGGCGGCCTTGTAGTGCATCAGTTTGGCCATTTACCCAAACGTAACGATGAAGTGACTTTTAATGGCTTACATATCAAAGTATTACGCGCCGACAGCCGTCAACTACACAGCATCATGGTGCAAGTGCTTTCTACCGACGAAGACTAAATAGCGGCTACATTCACCTCTAAAAATTAAAATACTAGCGCTAAATTTCTCACCTAGATTATCCAGTAGAACTGACTTTAGACGTGGAACTAACTTTAAGCGATGAACTCATAGATGAAAGTTAGCCATTTATTAGATTAATAGTCGTTATTTTTAGGGGTAAACCATGAAATCTTTTGTGAAATCTTTTGTGAAATTTTTAGCTTTAATGGGTCTGGTATTAACACAAACTCTATTGTCAGGTTTAGCCATGGCCGACGATGCGCCTAGCAAACAAACTGAAATCCCTACCATTGAAAAGGATTTCGTTAATGCGATTAACGGTTTTGATAAAGCGACTATCATTGAGCAGTTTGGTGAACCAGAAAAAGCAGATGATGTAAAAGTCAAAGGGACAAACAAAGTGGTTGCCTCCATTTGGCAATATCACTTTATCAACACCAATGTTGACGGCGTTTATTATGAAACCACTGAGTTAGACTTTATAGATGATAAAGTTGTGACAGTGGTATTTTTAAATAATGACGGTGCTGAAGCTGCTAGCGATGGTCAAAAATATGAGATGCCCGCAGGTAAAGCCGATTTGTAAACTTATTTGCCTAGTTCGTCGCGACGGATATGCACAATAAACATAAGAAAAGCCAGCGATAGAATCGCTGGCTTTTCTTATAGTGCTACTGATTAAACATTCAGTTAAGCTACTATTTTTTCAAAGAATCACGAATTTCACGTAACAATAAAATATCATCTGGTGTCGGTGGCGGTGCGACTGGCGCTGAAACCTCAGCTTTTTTCATGCGATTAACTTGTTTTACCATAATAAAAATAATAAACGCTAAGATAATGAAGTTGATCAAAATAGTAATGAAGTTGCCATAAGCCAACATAGGCACGCCTGCAGTTTTTAGTGCCGCATAAGTGCCCGCATTGCCTGTGGGGATATCGGCCAGCGCGATAAACATATTACTAAAATCAACTCCGCCAGTAATTTTCCCTACCATAGGCATAATAATGTCACCGACCAATGAATCGACTATTTTACCAAACGCAGCCCCAATGATGACACCGACCGCGAGGTCCATCACATTGCCTTTTGAAATGAAATCTTTAAACTCGGATGCAATGCTCATAATGAGATCTCCCTGTAAATTAATTTGGCACAATTAATCGAATAATATTATTCACTAAATAAAATCATTAGGCTTTGTTCGCCATTTCGCCCAAACACTAATTCTTGCAGCAGGTTTGATATTAAAACTTAGCCAACGATTACGTCAATCCTAAAAGTTAAATTTCAGCAGGCTTATGCGTTAATTTTTGTTGTGTCACGCAGTATCAAGCTACAATTCACGCCATGTCACTATTAAGCCATTACAGAATCATTAAGCCTCTCGCCTTGTTGCTACTTGGTGCGTTAAGCGTGTTAGGTTTTGCGCCATTTTACTTTTATCCAGCAAGCATAATCTCACTCATCGGCCTGTTTTACTTTTGGCATTTATGCTACACACCTAAACAGGCAGCATTTGCTGGGTTCATTTATGGCTTAGGCATGTTTGGCGCCGGCATTTATTGGATCTATATTAGCCTGCATGACTTTGGCGGCATGCCTAGCCTCGTCGCCGGGTTCTGTACTTTTCTATTATGTGCATTTTTATCTTTATTTCCTGCTGCGGTCGGCGCCTTAAGCATTTGGATCTCGGGCCTTAGCTTATCAGCTAAACAAGGCCGCACTATGATGATCGCAATCCCCATACTTTGGTCGATGACAGACTGGATTAGAAGTTGGATTTTCACTGGCTTCCCTTGGCTCACTATAGGCTACAGCCAAGTGCCTTACAGCCCACTGGCCGGTTATATGCCTATTGTTGGTGTTTATGGGGTTTCGCTTATTACCGTATTTATCGCCAGCTTGATCGGCTTGTGGCTGGCCAATCGATTTATTCACCAAGCGCACACTTTAATTTGGCGCAGAAATGCTATAGTAGTTTTATTACTAATATGGGTAATCGGCAGTGTGCTGAAAATGGTTGAATGGACAGCACCTGCGGGCGAACCTACTCCTGTGGCATTATTGCAAGGCAATATCTCCCAAAGTTTAAAGTGGGCGCCAGAAATTGCTGAACAAACCTTAGTTAAATATTTAAACATGGCTGAAGCCAGCACGGCTCAGCTGATCATCATGCCTGAAACAGCTTTGCCGGTTTTATCCAGCGAGCTACCTGAAGTGTTGAAAAATCGCTTACAGCAACATGCTATCAGCAATCAAGGTGACATTTTAATGGGCTTGGTTGAGCGTGAAAATGGCGAATATTTCAACAGCATGATTAGCCTAGGTAGCGCAAAATCTGCGCGCTATCGTAAGTCGCACTTGGTACCCTTTGGTGAATTTATTCCCTTAAAATCGCTTCTCGGCTGGATCTACCGCGATTGGCTGAACATGCCACTAAGTGATTTATCACGCGGCAGCATACACCAGCAACCCATGGCAATTGCAGGCCAAAAAGTAGCGGTAAATATTTGCTACGAGGATGTTTTTGGTGAAGAAATTATCAGGCAGTTGCCACAAGCGACTTTGCTGGTTAACGTCAGCAATGATGCTTGGTATGGTGAATCTTTAGCGGCCTATCAGCACATGCAGTTTTCACAGGCACGGGCTTTAGAAACCGGCCGCACCGTATTACGCGCAACGAATACTGGCGCCACCGCTATGATAAATCCACATGGTAAGGTGCTGGCACATGCACCCCACTTTAGCGAAACGACGCTTAATGTGCTGGCGCAAGGCTACACTGGCAGTACGCCTTATGTGCGATTTGGCAATTGGCTGTTCTTAATGATTTGTTTTCTCGGCATCATGTTTGTTGGGTGGCAAAGATTGCTTGCTTGGTTAAAATGCTTAGCTAATTTTTTGGTAAGGCAACGTAAAACAAAGTAAAATCACACTTTTCGCCCAAAATAGATTTGAATCATGGCTTTAACTTTTCAGCAAATCATCTTAACCCTACAAAATTACTGGTCTGAACGCGGTTGCGCCTTACTGCAATCTTACGATATGGAAGTTGGCGCCGGCACCAGCCACACCGCCACATTTCTACGTTCGCTAGGCCCAGAACCTTGGAAAGCGGCTTATGTACAACCTAGCCGCCGCCCTAAAGATGGTCGCTATGGCGAAAACCCAAATCGCTTACAACATTATTATCAATTTCAAGTCGTGTTAAAGCCAGCACCGGCTAACATTCTTGAACTATATTTAGGCTCGTTGGAAGCGCTTGGCTTTGATTTGAAAAAAAATGACATCCGCTTTGTAGAAGATGACTGGGAAAACCCGACGCTAGGCGCTTGGGGCTTAGGCTGGGAAGTTTGGCTGAATGGCATGGAAGTCACACAATTTACTTACTTTCAGCAAGTCGGTGGTATTAATTGCAAACCAATTACCGGAGAAATCACTTACGGTTTAGAGCGTTTAGCCATGTACTTGCAAGGCGTAGATAACGTTTACGATTTGACTTGGACAGACGGCTTAAGCTACGGCGACGTTTACCTGCAAAACGAAAAAGAACAAAGCACTTATAACTTTGAACATTCTGATGCTGACTTTTTGTTTACTGCATTTAACGCCCATGAAAAACAAGCGCAACATTTAGTTGAAAATCAGCTTTCATTACCCGCTTACGAACAAGTACTTAAAGCGGCGCACACCTTTAACTTACTAGATGCGCGTGGCGCAATTAGCGTCACCGAACGTGCCAGTTATATTGGTCGCATTCGCAATTTAGCCCGTGCTGTCGCGGCAAGTTACTTAGAAAGCCGCGCACGACTAGGCTTTCCAATGGCAAATAAAGAACATGCCGGTGAAGTACTGGAATTGTTAGCAAAAAAAGTCGCCTAATTAGCCGTCCGTCGTTCCTAGTTAAGCAGGAATTAAGTCGGATTTAATCAAATAGATTCCTGTTTACACGGGAATGATGGACTAAAGAAATGTCAGATAAAAATTTATTAGTAGAATTATTTGTTGAAGAACTACCGCCTAAAGCGCTTAAAAAGCTAGGCGAGGCATTTGCACAATTATTGGCCGATTCACTTAAAGCACAAGGCTTAGCAGGGCAAAATGCAGCAGTGACAGACTTTGCTTCACCGCGCCGTTTAGCCGTGCATGTGGCCGAAGTGCTGGCCGAAGCGGCAGATAAAATCATCACGCAAAAGCTCATGCCGGTCAGTGTGGGTTTAGATGCTAGCGGCAACGCCACACCTGCGTTAATCAAACGGCTAAATGGGTTCGGCTTAGATGAATCTGCAGTAGCGCAACTATCTAAACAAGCGGATGGCAAGAATGAAGCTTTGTTTTTAGATGTGACGCAAAAAGGCGTGGCGCTAAAAGAGGGCTTACAAATTGCGCTTAATGAGGCGATTACTAAGCTGCCTATTCCAAAAGTAATGACTTATCAACTAGCCGATGGTTGGACTAGCGTCAATTTTGTGCGCCCGGTGCATGGTTTAGTCGCTTTGCATGGTAGCGATGTCATTGCGATTACAGCCTTAGGCTTAAGCGCCAGCAATCAAACCCAAGGCCACCGCTTTGAAGCTTTGATTTCGCCGGTAGTACTCAAAAATGCCGATACTTATGCAGAGCAGCTAAAAAATGAAGGCGCAGTCATTGCTAGTTTTAACGAGCGTCGTACTGAGATTGAACGCCAGCTAAATACTGCAGCAGCGAAACAAAATCTTAAACCGATTGATGATGAAGCCTTGCTAGATGAAGTGACGGCGCTGGTTGAACGCCCGAATGTATTGCTAGGCCAGTTTGAAGAAATCTATTTAGAAGTACCGCAAGAATGTTTGATTTTGACTATGAAGGCCAATCAAAAATACTTTCCGTTACTCGATGCTGACGGCAAGTTAACTAATAAATTTTTGATCGTTTCTAATATTAATCCAGCTGATGCCAGTGACGTCATTGGCGGTAATGAGCGTGTGGTACGCCCTCGCCTCGCCGATGCTAAATTCTTCTTTGATCAAGACCGTAAAAAGACCTTAGAAAGCCGTTTGAGTAGCTTAGATAAAGTGGTTTATCACAATAAATTGGGTTCACAAGGTAAGCGTACAAACCGAGTACGGGCGATTGCGCGATTAATCGCAAATGCGTTGAACGATGCTACATTAATGGCTCAAGCTGATGTGGCAGCAATGTTGGCGAAAACCGATCTTCCTACCGATATGGTTGGTGAGTTCCCTGAATTGCAAGGCATTATGGGTCGCTATTATGCGCAGCATGAAGGCTTAGCCGATAACATTGCCTTTGCCATTGAAGACCATTACAAACCACGTTTTGCCGGTGATGAGTTGCCACGTAGCCAAGTAGGCATTGTGGTGGCGCTGGCGGATAAACTTGAAACCTTAGTTGGTTTATTTAGCATAGGTGAAAAACCAACGGGCGATAAAGATCCGTTTGGTCTGCGCCGTCAATCCTTGGGCATTATTCGTATGTTGATTGAAAGCAAATTTCCGCTTAAATTTGACGACCTTATTCTTGCTGTACTTAAAGAGTTTGATGCTGAAGTTAGCGACCAAGCCAGCGTTGTTTCATCTATTAAAGAATTCTGCTTTGACCGCCTAAGCGTTAACTTGCGTGAACAAGGCGCAAGCCCACAAGAGGTCGATGCGGTACTGTCACTTAACCCAGAATTATTGAGTGAAATTCCACTGCGTTTGGCGGCAGTACGAGCCTTTGCCAGCTTAACAGAAGCGCCAGCGCTAGCCGCAGCTAACAAGCGCGTAGGCAATATTCTGAAGAAAGTGGAAGGCGAAGTAAAAGCCGAAGTAAACCCTAACTTATTGCAAGAGCCTGCCGAAATAGCGTTAAATGAAGCGCTTAGCCAAGTGAAACCTGTTGCAGATAGTGCATTTGAAAATGGCGATTATACGACTTCACTTAAATCACTCGCCGCCTTAAAAGCGCCAGTCGATGCGTTCTTTGATAACGTAATGGTGAATGCCGAAGATGCCGCACTTAAAGCCAACCGCCTAGGTTTACTGGCCACTTTGCATCAAGCCATGAACCGCGTTGCAGATTTATCCAAGTTAGCAAGTTAAGTAAAATAGCTAGTTACTTAGCTAGTTAGTCTGACAATCAAGGAAGCGCCATGAAATTAGTGATTTTAGATCGTGACGGTGTTATCAACCAAGATTCTGCCAATTTCATTAAAAATCCGAACGAGTGGATTCCGATTGCCGGCAGCCTAGAGGCGATTGCTTTACTGAATCAATCTGGCTTTAGAGTGGCGGTAGCTACCAATCAATCTGGCGTGAGTCGCGGCTTGTTTGATATGGTGACGCTCAATAGCATTCACGACAAAATGCACCGCGAAGTTGCGCAATTAGGTGGCCGTATTGATGCTATATTTTACTGCCCACATTCAGCAGAAGAAAATTGCGATTGCCGTAAACCTAAGACTGGCATGATCAAGGAAATAGGCAAGCGCTTTTCAGTAGAGTTAAATCAAGTAGCCGCCGTGGGTGATGCTTTACGTGACTTACAAGCTTTTGAAAAAGCTGGCTGCCAGCCAATTTTAGTACTGACTGGCAAAGGTCAAGTGACGCTAGATGCTTCTAAAAATGCAGATCAAGCCTTACCTGCCAACACTTGGATATGCGCTGACTTAAGCGAAGCTGTGCAACGTATTATTGCCCAAGATGATAGAAACAATTAAGCCGCTTGAGACAACAAGTCATCCAACATTAAACCTACACTAAATCCATGCTAACGCTACGCTCTCTTATTTTCACCATAGGCCAATGGCTATTTACGCCAATTTTTTCATTATTGGCGCTATTGACCTTCCCATTTTCGCGCATCAAACGCAATCAAATTATTAGTTTATGGGCTCGCAGCATGCTATGGTGGCTACGCATCACCTGTAATATTAGCTACGTGATAAAGGGCTTGGAAAACATCCCCACTACGCCTTGCGTGATTCTAGCTAAACATCAATCAGCTTGGGAAACACTGGCGTTTCAACTGATATTTCCTGCACAAGTCTATGTAATGAAGCGCGAGTTATTATGGATACCATTTTTTGGCTGGGGATTAGCCATGACTTCGCCTATTGCTATTAACCGCGGCGCCGGGCGTGAAGCGCTAAAGCAATTAGTGAAGCTAGGAAAAGAGCGTTTGGCCAGTGGCTTATGGGTGGTGGTTTTTCCTGAAGGTACGCGCATTGCCCCGCATAAAAAGAGTAAATTCCACATTGGCGGCGCTTGGCTTGCCAGCGGTACAAAAGCCATCGCCTTACCTGTAGCACATAATGCTGGCCTACATTGGGCTAAAAATACCATGCTAAAACGCCCTGGCGTGATTACCGTCAGCATTGGTCAGCCTATCGATTGCAGTCACTTAAAGCCCGATGCGGTGAATACGCAAGTTGAGGCTTGGATTAACGCTGAAACGGTTTTGCTAGGCGCATAGTTAAAGCCGACAACGCATGACGCACACGCTTATTTTACCTTCTGGCGATGCAATACATTATCAGCTAGAACGCCGCACTAGGCGCACCGTTGGACTAAAAATCAGCGCAACCGGCTTAATTATTCACGCCCCTAAGCGTATTAGCCAAGCGCATCTTGAAAGTATTCTGCTGCTAAAAGCTGATTGGATACTTAAAAAACTAGAGGCGAGAATTGCCAACCAAGTTCCCGCTTTGCAATGGCAGGACAGCGAACAGTTGTTTTTTTTAGGCAATCAAATTACCTTAGCGCTTACTTTTGATAACCGCTCACGCGCTGTTGAATATGAATTTGGGTTACTACAATTAGCCATGCCAAATCATGAGGATGCAACAGCCGTAGAACGAAAAGTTGTGCAATGGTATAAAAAACAGGCGCTGACAGACTTTGCGCGGCGATTGGAAATATTTTCCAATAAATTAGGCGTGAGTTTTACTTCGCTAACTTTATCCAATGCAAAATCACGCTGGGGTAGCTGCAATAATCGAAAAGAGATTCGGCTTAATTGGCGCCTACTGCAAGCGCCACCGCATATTATCAATTATGTGGTTTGCCATGAGCTAGCGCATCTTATTGAAATGAACCATTCAGCCAAATTTTGGGCAGTGGTCGCCAGTATTTATCCGGATTATAAACTGGCAGAAAAAGAGCTTAAAGCTTGGTCGCCTAAATTACATCTCATGTAAAAAAACTTTATAGCACTGACTTAATGTCATTTGCCATATCTTGCGGCTTCTCGCCATAATCGATATACAGCCTAATTTTCCCAGCCTTATCAAATATATACATGCCGGCACTGTGATCTATAGTGTACGCACTGCGGCCTTCAGATTGTACTTTGCTGGAGAATATTTTAAAGGCCTTGGCAGTGGCGGCAATTTCTTCTACTGAGCCACGTAAGCCAATAAATCGCGCATCAAATGACGGTACAAATTGCGCCAGTACTTCTTGCGTATCGCGTTCTGGGTCTAAGGTTACAAATAATACCTGTAGTTCATCCGCGCGTGATCCCAATAATTTCATGGTTTTTTTCATATCCGCCATCGTCGTCGGACAAACATCAGGGCAGTGTGTGTAGCCAAAGAACAAAGCGACGGCTTTACCCTTAAAATCGGCCAATGTGCGAGGCTTTCCAGTGTGGTCAATCAGGCTCAAAGTTTGCCCAAAGTCCGCACCTGTTATATCAGTGGCGACTAATTTTCCTGTTTCGCTAGCAGGTTTACATGCGGCTAAAAAGCACAGTAATAATACAATTCCAATTTTTGGAAATAAATGTTTCATGGCTACTTTCCTGAGTGACTTTATTTTTGACTACATGGGTGATTAATAATGAATTAAGGCAGCTAATCATTAGCAATTATTCTAACATGCTTATCATTTTTTCAATGACACCTGTAAATTCAATACCTTGCAAGATAAATTTATAGGAAAATACATAATTAGCTGCAAAGCAGGCCCACACTCGTTTACAATATTGCTTTTACAAAATTCGTTCAATAAGGCAGCAAGATGGCAATTCCAACCTCAATGGCAGACCGCGACGGCGTAATTTGGTACGACGGAAAAATGGTTAACTGGCGCGATGCTACAACCCACGTTCTCACACACACTTTGCATTACGGCATGGGTGTTTTTGAAGGTGTGCGTGCTTACAAAACGGACAAAGGTACAGCCATTTTCCGCCTAAAAGAACATACCGATCGCCTGTTTCGCAGCGCGCACATTTTGCAAATGAAAATGCCTTTCAGCAAAGAAGAAATGATGGAAGCGCAAAAAGCAGCAGTGCGTGAAAACAATCTGGAATCTGCTTACATGCGCCCTATGTGTTTTTACGGTGCTGAAGCGATGGGCATTTCTGCCAAAACGCTCTCTACACATGTGATTGTTGCCGCTTGGAAATGGGGCGCATATATGGGTCAAGAAGCTTTAGATAACGGCATTCGCGTCAAAACTTCTTCATTCTCACGTCACCATGTGAACATCACTATGTGTAAAGCCAAAGCCAACGGCAACTACATGAACAGCATTTTAGCGCACCAAGAAGCGGCATTAGATGGCTACGATGAAGCTTTATTATTAGATGTAGACGGGTTTGTGGCTGAAGGCTCAGGTGAAAACGTATTTATTATTCGCAACGGCAAGTTGTACACGCCGGACCTAACCAGTGCGCTAGAAGGCATTACCCGCGATACCATTTTGCAATTAGCTGCAGAAATCGGCTTAACCGTCATTGAAAAACGCATCACCCGTGATGAAGTATATTCAGCCGATGAAGCCTTTTTTACTGGCACCGCCGCGGAAGTAACGCCGATTCGCGAATTAGATCGCCGCAACATTGGCGAAGGCACGGCTGGGCCGATTACCAAACAATTGCAAAAAATGTACTTTGATGCAGTCACAGGTAAATCGCCACAATATGCCGATTGGTTAACCTTAGTATAAATAGCGTTGCCATTTCAGCCCGTGCTGAAATGGCAGTCATTACTTTAACGTTGATTAATTTTTAAAGCGCAAACAAAATGTCCACCTCGAATGAAATTGAAGTCTCAGCAAAAGACTTACCACTTCACTGCCCAACAGATGCGGTAGCACTATGGTCATCACACCCACGCGTATTTTTAGATGTAGCTAAAACTGGTCACGTAGCCTGCCCATATTGCGGTACTCAATACAAACTTAAAGCGGGTGAAGTGGTTGGGCACCATTAATTCTTCTTTCAAAATCGCTTTGCTGTAAAAATTAAACAATCCTTAAATGTGTATGGTGTGTATAATGCCTGCATGAATAGTAAAGAACTTATTTCCAAGCTAGAAAAAGATGGATGGATACTTAGAGGCTCAAGAGGCTCACACCATGTATTCACTCATCCAATAAAAGCTGGGCATATAAGTGTACCGCACCCTAAAAAAGATTTAGGAATTGGACTGGTACAGAAATTACTAAAACAAGCTGGATTGAAATAAGGAGCATAAGATGAAATATCCTATCGCGATAGAATCAGGTGACGACAAAACTGCTTGGGGCGTTGTAGTGCCAGACTTGCCAGGTTGTTTCTCAGCTGCTGATAGTGGAATTGATGAAGCCATCGATAATGCGAAAGAAGCAATTGAATTATGGATTGAAACAGCTTTAGATCAAGGCTCTACTGTACCAAAACCAAGTACTATTACCTCACTACAAAATAACCCCGAATTTAAAAATTGGATTTGGGCTATTGTTGAAATTGATCCGGCACTTTTATCAGACGATATAGAACGAGTTAACATCAGCTTACCAAAAAGAATTTTGGCCAGATTAGATTCTAAAGCTAAATCAGCGGGTGAAACACGTTCTGGCTATATAGCGCATATGGCGTTAATTGATCAGGTGGCATGTTAATCGTTTGCGTAGAGTGATCAATACGATTACTTTTTGGTTAGAGTGTTTTAAATTATTATTCTTTGTAAGGCTTTAGCCCTAAAAAACCAACACATCAGCACTTTCACCCCATAACTGACTAATCACCTGCTTGGCATTGTTCGCGCTACTATTCGTCCAAAATTGTACTTTAGGTTTTTTGGGTAAAGCATCTCGTAGCTGCACAGATTGCATATTCTCCAGCTCCAAACGATTTTTTAGCTGATTAGCCACCGCCGCGCCAGTATCAATCAGAATAACTTCTTTGCCGACAATCTCTGCAATGACATCGCGTACAAATGGATAATGCGTGCAACCCAGCACGATGGTATCTGCGCCTTCAGCCAGCAATGGCGCACAGTATTGTTTGATTAAATTTTTAGTATTGCTGGTATTTAATTCGCCTCGTTCTATGCATTCCACTAAGCCAACACAAGCTTGCGTGACGACTTCTACATTTCTACCGTAGCTTTCAAGCAAGGCCGCAAACTGTGCACTTTTGAGTGTACCAGTCGTGGCTAGTACACCAATAATGCCATTTTTAGTCGCCGCCGCAGCCGGCTTAAGGGCAGGTTCCATACCAATTATTGGCAGATTATAACGCAAGCGCATTTCATCAATCGCGGCGGCAGTAGCGGTATTGCAGGCCACCACTAAAGCTTTTGCATTTTTGGCAATTAAGAAATCGGCTATTTCAAAGCAACGCGATTGAATTTCTTGAGCAGTTTTGTTGCCATATGGAGCATATTTGCTATCTGCCACATAAAGCAACTGCTCGTTTGGTAATAAGGCGTGAATATGCTTTAAAACAGAAATACCGCCCACGCCTGAATCAAACACGGCAATTGGTCTTTCATTAGGCTGAGTCGTTTGAAAATTCATAGCAGTGTCGGCATCAGTTACAATACTCGTATTATAAACGATTGCACTAGTAAGCCAGCAAGGGCTTCATTAGTACATTAAACCGCTAGAAAATTTAGCAAAAGGAACGAAAATGGGCAACCGATTAAGCAAAATTTACACACGCACCGGCGATGACGGCACCACAGGTTTGGGCGATGGTAGCCGAATTAATAAAGATAGTTTACGGGTAGAAGCGATGGGCGATGTGGACGAGTTGAACTCTGTCATTGGTATTATGATGACGGAAAACATGCCAGATACTTTAGGCGTTACGCTAACACAAATTCAGCATGATTTATTCAATGTAGGTGGAGAGATTTGCATTCCTGGCTATGTGATTTTGCAGCAATCTCGAATTGATGATTTGGAGCAAGTGATTGATTCTTTGAATGAAAGTTTACCGCCACTCAAAGAATTTATTTTACCCGGCGGCACTAAAGCTGCGGCTTATTGCCATTTGGCGCGCACCGTTTGCCGTCGCGCAGAACGTAAATTGGTTGAGTTGCATCGGAATGAAAAAGTGACAGATATTTCACTGCAATATTTAAACCGCTTATCTGATTTATTATTTGTCTTGTGTCGCACTATTAATAAAGAAGCCGGCGTGAGTGATGTTTTATGGAAAAATGAACATGCTTAGCTTAAATGTAAAATCACAATCTAGCGGCTATGCTTTATAATTTGGCTATGATTAAAAAACTGCTAGATAGAATTTTCAAACCTAAGAACATTAAACCTGATGCTAGCAAGCCTCAGCAGGCCAAATCAAATCGGCCGATACTTGCGACTAAAAAGACATCTCGTAAAAATACTGAGCTGAATCAGCACCAAACCAGTAAAAATGCGGCACTCACTATCTCGCATAAAACCCATAAAATAGATCGCACACTATTAAGCAGTGGCGCGCACAAAACTATTGAAGGTTTACAAAAAGCTGGCTTTGAAGCTTACATTGTTGGCGGTGCAGTACGTGATTTATTGCTCAAACGTATTCCTAAAGACTTTGATGTAGCGACAAATGCTACACCTGAGGAAGTAAATCGCGTATTTAGACGCTCACGTATTATTGGTCGCCGCTTTAGATTAGTACACGTATTATTTGGTGATGAAACGATAGAAGTTTCTACCTTCCGCGGTAGCCATCTAGAAACTGATGGCGATTCTAAAGTGGCAGACTCAGGCCGCATTATTCGCGACAATGTTTTTGGCTCAATTCTCGACGACTCGGTACGCCGAGACTTTACTGCAAACGCCTTATATTACGACCCTTCTAGTCAAGAAGTGTTGGATTTTCATAAGGGTTATGCCGACATAGAAGCCGGTGTTTTGCGCATGATAGGCAAACCAGAAACGCGCTATGCCGAAGATCCTGTTCGCATGTTGCGGGCGGTGCGCTTATCAGCAAAATTGGGATTGAAAATTGAAGCTGGCACTCAAGCGCCTATCGCAAAAATGGCAGATTTATTGCAAGATGTGCCGCCTAGCCGCTTATTTGATGAAATGCTTAAGTTGTTTTTATCCGGTCACGCCATTGAAAGTGTGAGCGCCTTACGCGAACAGCATTTGCACCACGGCTTATTACCAATGCTGGATGTAGTGCTAGAACAACCGATGGGCGAGCGCTTTGTTATGCTGGCTTTGCAAAATACCGATGACCGAATTTTATCCGGAAAAACGGCTAATCCGAGCTTTTTATTCGCCACTTTACTTTGGCATGAAATGTTAGCCGCTTGGGAGAAGTTTCAGGCAGAAGGCCATCATGCAATTCCCGCTTTACACATGGCAATGACAGAAGTGATTGCTATACAAGCTGAAAAATTGGCCATTCATAATCGCTATACAGCCACAATGAAAGAAATTTGGGGGCTACAGCCACGCTTTGAACAACGTGCCGGCAAACGACCTTTTGGCCTATTAACGCACCCACGCTATCGCGCAGGCTACGACTTTTTATTACTGCGTTGCGAATCAGGCGAATTGCCGATGGAAATTGGTGAATGGTGGACGGCTTTTGCCAATGCCGAAGGTGACGAGCGAGCAGCAATGCTGCAAGCCGACACTGCACCTAAAAAACGCAGGAAAAGAAGTCGCAAAAAAGTTGGCTCAGCTAGCTCAGGTGTAATTAGCGTTAGTGATTCTGAATAAATCATTTATGCATCAAGCTTTTGTTGCTTTAGGCAGTAATTTACTCGACCCTATTCAGCAAGTAAAAAATGCAATGGCTGCCTTGGCGAACATTCCACATACACGCGTATGCCAAGTATCTTCTTTATATCAGACCGCGCCGGTGGGTTATGAGGCCGATCAAATAAGTCAAGTGCCCGACTTCATTAATGCGGTAGTGGCTATTGAAACAGACTTGACGCCGCTGGACTTATTAGATGTGCTACTTGAAATTGAAAACAATGCCGGACGCGAGCGGCCTTACCCCAACGCACCGCGTGTGTTGGATTGTGATTTATTGCTATATGAGAATGTTATTTTGAATACTGCAAAACTAACACTGCCACACCCGCGTATGCATACGCGTGGCTTTGTTTTATTGCCGTTATTTGAAATTGCACCGCATTTATCATTAGTAAATCATGGCAAAATAGCAGAATTGATACAAAGCAATCAATTTTCTGGCGTAAATAAACTATCGGCTTAGCTTGATTGCTAACATTAAATACAGCCCCAAAACATTACAGGTAAAAGTCGTATGAGCATTTTCACTAAGTTTCCCTATATCGTCATTGAAGGTCCTATTGGCTGTGGAAAAACCACGCTGGCTAAAATGCTGGCCAGTAAGTTTCCGGTCGATTATTTATCAGAGAAAGCTGAGGACAATCCGTTTTTACCGCGCTTTTATCAAGATGCACAACGCTACGCTTTACCAACACAGCTATTCTTTTTGTTTCAACGTGCCAACCAAATTAAAGATTTAAGTCAGCGTGATATGTTTGCTAAACCGATTGTGGCTGATTTTTTCTTAGAGAAAGATCCGATATTTGCCAGACTTAATCTAGATGATGAAGAATATGCTTTGTATCATCAAATTTACCAGCACCTGCATGTAAAAGCGACCAAACCAGATCTAGTGATTTACCTACAAACACCTCTAGATGCCCTTGTAGAACGAATTGAAGACCGGAAAGTGAGTTATGAGCAAGATATTCCGCGTGAATATGTCGAGCGCCTAGCCAATGCCTATAGTGAGTTTTTTCACAATTACGATGAATCACCAGTGCTGATTGTGAATAACGAAAAGCTCAATATATTGAAAAATGAAGGTGCTTTAGATTTGCTGATTAATAGAATTTTGCAGTTTAAAGGTCAGCGCGAATTTTTTAACCCGAATTTTGATTAGGCCAGATTTCAATTAAACATAATTTTTATTAACTACAAGCCTTGCACTTAGCCATGACATTATCAGAACTTACGCATAAAGCACTCGCTGGCGAAAAAATCGCCATGCTCACCTGCTATGACTCGAGCTTTGCCAAACTGATGGAATTGGCGGGTGTAGATATTTTATTAGTCGGTGACTCCTTAGGCATGGTAGTGCAAGGCGCAGAAAACACCTTAAATGTAAGCATGCACCACATGACTTATCACACCAAAAGTGTTGCGGCCGGTGCGCCAAATACCCTAATTATGGCCGATATGCCGCTAGGTAGTTACGAGCACGATAATGAAGCGGCTTATAAAAATGCACTGTGGTTAATTAAATCTGGCGCACATATTGTCAAGTTTGAAGGCGGCGGTCATCGGGTAGAAACCGCACGTTATTTGGTTGAGCACGGCATCCCAGTCTGCGCGCACTTAGGCTTTACACCGCAATCAGTGAACCAACTGGGTGGCTATAAAATTCAGGGGAAAACCGACGAAAGTGCAGCGAAAATCATGGCCGACGCCATCGCGATGAGTGAGGCTGGCGCCAGCTTCGTGTTGCTAGAAATGGTGCCAGCGGCATTAGCCAAAGCAATTACGGCAAATATATCAGCACCCACTATCGGCATAGGTGCCGGCGTGGACTGTAGCGGCCAAGTGTTAGTATTGCAAGATTTACTGGGCATTTATACTGGCGTCGCAGGTAAATCACCCAGTGATTTTAAAACGCCACGTTTTGTGCATAATTTTCTAAAAGAGTGCTCAATTAACGGCAACGCCAGCATACAAGCGGCAGTTGAAGCTTATGTGGCGGCGGTAAAAAATAAAAGTTTTCCTGCTATTGAACATAGTTACTAATCACACATATATCTATTGTAAATAAACACATATTAAACAAACACCGATGCAAATAATCAACACTGTTTCCGCCTTAAGACTTGCATTAAAAAATCAAGAAAACATTGCCTTTGTACCAACCATGGGCAATCTGCATGCGGGCCATATTCACTTAGTCACTTTGGCCAAACAAAAGGCGGAATGTGTGGTGGTGAGCATTTTTGTAAACCCCTTACAATTTGGCGCCAATGAAGATTTAGCCAGCTATCCACGCACCTTACAAGCAGATTGTGAAAAGCTTAAAGCCGCAGGCGCTAGCATTGTTTTCACACCAACAGTATTGGAAATGTATCCAGACTTTGATGGCGTGAATCTGAACCAAACGATGAGCATCGCACTGCCAAGCATCGCCAATGAGCTGTGTGGCACTAGTCGCCCAGGACATTTTTCTGGCGTGGCTACTGTGGTGTTAAAACTATTCAACATGGTATTTTTGAATGGCGTACAACGAGCTACTGCAGTATTCGGCCAAAAAGATTTCCAGCAACTATTTGTCATTAAACAGCTAGTGAAGCAGTTTAATTTGCCGATACAAATCATTGCCGGTGAAACGGTGCGTGAGGCTAGCGGCTTGGCTATGAGCTCACGCAATGGCTATTTAACTAAAGAGCAACGCCAACAAGCCAGTCAATTAAATGCTATTTTGCAGAATATAGTGGTAAAACTAAAAGCTGGCCATGCTGAATTTGATAGATTGGAACAAGAAGCCGGCGCAACGCTTAATGAGCAAGACTGGATGGTCGATTATATTTCAATTAGATCAGCAATCACGCTAAGCCGCGCGAATGGTAGCGATAGCCATTTAGTGGTGCTTGCTGCAGCTAAGTTAGGCAACACGCGACTGATTGATAATATTGAATTTTTGCGCTAAGTGTTTGAAAAGACTATAATGCAGTCCCTTTTGGAAAACGCTTAAGCACATGCAAAGAACCATGCTCAAATCTAAGTTGCACCGCGTACATGTAACGCACTCAGAGTTACATTACGAAGGTAGTTGTGCTATTGATGAGGCCTTGCTTGAAGCGGCTAATATTAGTGAGTACGAGAAAATTCACATTTACAATGTGAATAATGGCGAGCGTTTTAGCACTTACGCCATCCTTGGCGAGCGCAATTCAGGCATTATCTCTGTTAATGGCGCGGCTGCCCATAAAGCTGCACCGCACGATATTTTAATTATTGCTAGCTATGCCCAATATTCAGAGGCTGAACTAGAAAGTTTCAGCCCGCAACTTGTGTATGTGGACGAACAAAACCGCATACAATCTCAACGCAATAAAATTCCAGTACAGGCCGCTTAAATGACAAAAGATTTAAATGTAGCAAAATCAGACGCAACCTATTTAGAGGCGATGAAACTTGCAGTAGTTGATGCAATTGAAGATATTAAAGGCTTTGATATCACCGTGATGGATGTGCGCAAGCTTACCAGCATGACGAGTTATATGATTGTTGCTTCTGCAACATCAAGCCGCCAGGCCAAAGCTGTGGCCGATAACGTGCGTGAAAAGCTAAAAGAAAAAGGCTACCATATCCGCGGTACTGAAGGCGAAAAAGAAGGCGAGTGGGTATTAGTCGATCTAGACGATATTGTGGTACACATTATGGTGCCAACAACGCGTGCTTATTATAATCTTGAGCAATTATGGGGCGAAGCAGAAAACCGTCGCGGTCATATAAAACCTGATAATTTAAACCCTTTAGATAACGGCGAAGATTAATACGGTCTTATTAATACAATTGTATTAATAAAAATAGCAAAGCGTCAAAACCAGTAAGGTGATATAAAAATATTACCCTGCGAAGTGACTGCTGAAAGGTTAATATTTGAAACTGCGTATTATCTCTGTCGGTCACAAAATGCCAGCTTGGGTAGAAACCGCCTGCGCTGAATACACCAAGCGCATGCCGCGTGAAGCCTCTGTTGAAATTATCGACATCAAGCCCGAAAAACGTGCCGCTGGCAACAGCACAGAAAACATCCAACTCATTGAAGCAAAACGTATCTTAGATGCAATAGGCAAAGATTATTGCATCGCCTTAGATGAGCGCGGTCAAGAAGTGACCACTTTACAATTAGCCGATAAATTTAAAGATTGGCAATTTTCAGGTCGTGACGTCGCGCTAATTATTGGTGGCGCGGATGGTTTACACGTCTCAGTCAAACAAAAAGCCGATTGGCTTTGGGGGCTATCCAAACTTACTTTACCGCATGCGATGGTGAGAGTATTACTTGCCGAGCAACTTTATCGCGCGCACTCAGTCATTAGCAATCATCCCTATCATCGCGAGTAATTATGTCAGCAACGCCAGCAAGCCCAAACCATGAAAAATCCTTAGTTTGGTTTAGACGTGACTTGCGTGATTACGACCATGCAGCGCTTTATCATGCGCTGAAATCTAGCCAACAAGTCTATTGCGCGTTTGTGTTTGATACCGATATTCTTGATCATTTAGCCGACAAAGCCGATCGCCGTGTTGAGTTTATTTGGGAAAGCGTACGTGAGCTTAAATTAGCTTTGCAAGCTAAAGGTGGCGATTTAATCGTTTTGCATGGTAGTGCTCAACATGAAATTGTGACATTAGCCAAGGCTCTGCAGGTGCAAGCAGTGTTAGTTAATCACGATTACGAACCCAGCGCGATTGCTCGTGACAACCATGTAGCCGAGCAACTGAAGCTTAACAATATCAGCTTTCATCATTACAAAGATCATGTGATTTTTGAAAAAGATGAAGTATTAACCTTAGCCGGCAAGCCTTATGGCGTGTTTACACCATACAAAAATATGTGGCTCAAAACCGTCAATGATTTTTACCTTAAGCCTTATCCAGTTGATGCTTATATTCAAAATCTAGCAATCATTGAAGCTAGCGAATTGCCTTCATTAGAAAGCATGAGCTTTGTACGCACCAATCTATCCAGCATGCGCTTGACCACTGGCATGGCTGGCGGCCTAAGCCTATTCAATGCCTTTAAAGAGCGTATGTATCGTTACAAAGATGCGCGCGATTTTCCTGCGATTAAAGGTGTGTCTTATTTATCAGTACATTTACGCTTTGGCACCATATCTATTCGCCATTTGGCACGGGAAGCGCAGCAAGAAGCTAATGCCGGTGCGCAGACCTGGCTGAATGAATTAATCTGGCGTGATTTTTATGTGCAAATTTTGCATCATAATCCACGCGTCGCTTTGGGTCAGGCATACAAAGCAGAATTTGAGGCGCTACCTTTTCCTAACCATCAAGCGCTTTTTGAAGCTTGGTGTGAAGGCAAAACAGGCTACCCCTTAGTCGACGCGGCCATGCGCCAACTCAATAGCACCGGCTTTATGCATAACCGCTTGCGTATGGTTGCGGCGAGCTTTTTGGTCAAAGACTTACTGATAGACTGGCGCTGGGGTGAGCGCTATTTTGCAGAAAAGTTAATAGATTTTGATCTGAGCGCCAACAATGGCGGCTGGCAATGGGCGGCCAGTACCGGCTGTGACGCGCAGCCTTGGTTTAGAATTTTCAATCCAATCACCCAAAGTGAGCGCTTTGACGGTCAGGGCAAGTTTATTCGTAAATACGTGCCAGAACTCAGTAAATGCAACGACAAGGAAATTCATGCGCCGTGGCTGATTTCACCCATTCGTATGATGGATTTAGATTTAGCAATAGGTAAGAACTACCCTGCGCCTATTGTTGATCATGCAACTCAGCGCGCACTGGCGTTGGCGCTGTATAAAAACAATTAAAATGGTTGATTAAAATCACGCCAAAAAACATAAAGCCCAATATTGAAAACAACATAAAGACAACATAAAGACAATATTAAGGAATAGACTGTTTCTAATAAATACACGTGTGTGATCAGTACACGGTTTTAATTATTTGAGAATACATCATGGCACTCGTTTCATTGCGTCAATTACTAGACCACGCAGCAGATCACGATTATGGTCTTGCGGCATTCAACGTGAATAATATGGAGCAGGTTCACGCCATTATGCAGGCAGCGGATGAAGTTAACAGCCCGGTCATTCTGCAAGGTTCTGCGGGCGCACGCCAATATGCCGGTGAGGCTTTTTTGCGACACTTAGTATTGGCCGCCATAGAATCTTATCCGCATATTCCGGTTGTCATGCATCAAGATCACGGCCATACGCCTGCGGTATGCATTCAGGCGATGCGCTCTGGATTTTCTAGCGTAATGATGGATGGCTCATTAATGGAAGATGCCAAAACAGCGTCTACTTTTCAATACAATGTAGCCGCTACCAAAAAAATCGTAGATTTTGCCCATGCCATTGGCGTTTCCGTTGAAGGTGAACTTGGTGTACTAGGTTCCTTAGAAACTGGGCTAGCAGGCGACGAAGATGGTTCTGGTGCAACTGGCATTTTGAATCAGGCACAACTGCTGACTGATCCGGAAGAAGCCGCCGACTTTGTAAGACAAACTGGCGTAGATGCTTTGGCTATCGCTATTGGCACTTCCCATGGTGCCTACAAATTTAGTCAGCCTCCCACAGGAAAGACCTTGGCAATTAGCCGCATTAAAGAAATTCATGCGCGTATTCCAAATACGCATTTGGTCATGCATGGCTCGTCATCGGTGCCACAGGAATGGTTGCACATCATCAATGAATTTGGTGGTGACATGGGCGAAACTTACGGTGTGCCGGTAGAAGAAATTGTTGAAGGCATTAAACATGGCGTGCGTAAAATTAACATTGATACCGATTTACGCATGGCCACAACCGGTGCGCTACGTCGATACTTTGCACAAAATAGGAAGGAATTTGACCCTAGAAAATACCTAAAGGCTTCTGTCGCCGGTATGCGGGATATTTGCAAAGCGCGCTATATTGCCTTTGGATCTGCCGGTCATGCTAGCGCGATAACCCCAATTTCATGTGAAACGATGGCTGAACGTTATCAACGTGGGGAGTTGCAGGCGCTTGTTAGATAAAGACGACTTTATCGCATATTAAAACCATCAGCACCCAGCCTTTGATGAATGTCTAATTAATCTGACATGTTGCTTAGCTGGATGATTTGGCTCGACAGGCTCTAAGACTGCAAAAATACTTAGCCTTACAGTTTTAGCTTTAATTTTAAACGACGATAAATACGACCGATCAAAGAACCCTCTAATTGGTAATGTTTATGTAATGATTTTTTGACTTCCCAGCTAGCTGTCATGCCTGCAGGAAATGTGACTAAATCACCTTTACCAAAAGTCACTGCAGCGCCGCCTGTAGGGGTAATTACACATTCTCCTTCAAGAATATAGGCAATTTCTTGCTCAGGAAAAGTCCAAGGGAATACTGAAACCTCTTTCTGCCAAGTTGGCCATTTGCTTACGCCCAGCGTATCTAACTTAGCTTGTTTAGGTTTCTTTTCAACCGTGATTTTATTGCTGCTCGCTTGGCTCATATTGTTTTCTTTTAAAGATAATGATTCACTATTTTATAGCATCACAGCCGAATTGATGTGATAGTGGCCCTTAGAGTAGTAAAATATGTTTTTTAAATGTGGTTAGTGTTTTAAATATGCGTATTAGTTTAGAAGATGCAGCCGCGCGACTCAAGCGTGGTGAAGTTGTAGCGATTCCTACTGAGACCGTATATGGCCTTGCGGCAGATGCGAGCAATGACAGCGCTTTGCAGCAAATATTCACCACCAAGCAACGTCCTGCAGATCACCCATTGATTGTACATATTAGTGACATTAGCCAAGTGAACAATTGGGCGACATGTTTTCCTGATATTGCAGTCAAGTTGGCCGAGACTTTTTGGCCAGGTGCGCTTACTTTGGTATTGCCGGCAAAAAGCCATGTATCACGGATCGTGCGTGGCAATGAACCTACCATTGCGCTGCGCGTACCAAACCACCCCATTGCGCTAGCGCTCCTAAAACTCAGCGGCCTAAGTATTGCAGCACCTTCGGCTAATTTATTTACACAACTAAGCCCAACTACGGCAGCCCATGTTGAATCTGGATTGGGCGAGACCATCCCGGTATTAGATGGCGGCGCCTGCGCAATTGGCATTGAATCTACAATTGTGAGTGTGGCGGAAAATGGCCAATGGCAGTTACTACGACCAGGCATGATTAGTTTAGCTCAGATTACTAAAGTGACTGGGCAAGCCCCTCAAAGTAAAAAATCATCAGCCTCAGATACTACTGAAATATGTACACCAAAAGCACCCGGTCAGCATGCACTTCATTATTCACCACGCACGCCATTGTTATTATTTAAAGATAAAGCGGCGCTTATTCATAAACAGCAAGCCTTAGCCAAGGCAGATTTAGATT
>CAIYLB010000044.1 GCA_903926935.1 uncultured Pseudomonadota bacterium | reverse complement strand
TCCCGACCAGCAAATAAACTAGCCAAATGTGCTCGAATCACACTAGATAAGGATACGAATTTCTGCTGTTTATCACTTAAGTTTTTTGGTAATTTAATTAAGCGTGGCAAGGCTCTTGGGACACGCACAATGGCAATATTATTGCTGCGGCCAAACGCATCATGACCACTTAGCGATACAATAAAATTCAGTGATTTATTGGCAGCCTGTGGGAAAGGATGTGATGGATCTAGCGCTACAGGCACTAGCAGAGGACGGACATCCGATTCAAAATATCGCGCTACCCAGCGTCGTTGTTCGGTTGTGCGGTCTCCATGTGAGACTAAATGTACGCCTTGTTCAGCAAGCGCTGGCATCAGTTCTGTATTGAAAATTTCGTATTGCTTATCTACCAACTTGTGTGCAACGTCAGAAATCACTTGATAACTGCCTACATTAATATCGCCTTTTTGATCATCATCACGCATCGCATCGACATGAGGCGCTGCACGCACCTCAAAGAACTCATCTAAATTTGAGGAAACAATACAAAGAAAGCGCAATCGTTCAAGCAGCGGATAATCAGGGTTACGCGCCAGACTGAGCACACGCTCATTGAACGCTAAAATACTAGTATCACGGTTGAGTAATTTTAAAGGCGGGAACGTTGAGCGCATATTATCTTTAATTTTTATGTTCGCTATATATTATGCGTAATATGTGACAAATTAATGACCGTTTAATGAAAAATTTCACTGAAAAAAACGTTAGTTTGATCAAGCTTATCCTAAACAACGCGAGCATCTTAATGCTTGATACCAGCCAACTTATTAATACTACCTTTTACATTTAGAGCAAATCTAAATTATTCAATATATTATCAGCCGATTGCCGAATCTTAGCTACCTCTTCTGCATTAAAACGGTCCACATTTTTAGTCATCAAAGCTGTTCTTGGATTGCTGGCAAATACTACATAATGCTTGATTAGAAAATTCCAATAAAGTGTGGTCACTGGGCAGGCATCAGCACCAGTTTTAACTTCTGGCTTGTATTTGCAGTTGGCACAATAATTACTCATGCGCTTGATATACGCGCCGCTAGCCACATAAGGCTTACTGGTAAACCGTCCGCCATTCGCATATAAAGCCATGCCGGCCACATTCGGCAGCGCAACCCACTCAACCGCGTCCACATAAACAGCCAAATACCAAGCTTCAATCTGCTGCGGATTAATCTCCGCCAGCACGCCAAACATGCCGGTAATCATTAAACGTTGAATATGGTGCGCGTAACCATATTGCATGGTTTGCTGTATGGTTTGGCGCTGGCAATTCATCTGCGTGTCGCCTGTCCAATACCAGCTAGGCAATTTTCGCCTATGCTTGTAGTGATTAGCCTCCGCCATCTGCGGCATATCTAGCCAGTACATACCCCGCACAAATTCGCGCCAGCCTAATATTTGCCGAACAAAGCCTTCTACACTGGCCAGAGATAAGTGCTGTGATTTATACGCTTGCACAGCAGCATCGACAACTTCTCGTGGATCAAGCAACTTAAGATTAAGTGAAGTAGAAAGTAATGAATGCCATAAATATGGATTTTCTTGGCTACGTTCATATTGCCACATTGCGTCTTGGTGATCGCCAAACCTAGCTAATTTATTGGCAATAAAATCATCTAAAAATACCAAGGCTTGCGCGCGCGTTAGCGGCCAAATGAAATGCGCTAAACTTCCCGGATGACTAGTAAAATGCTGTTCAACTGCTTTAATCACAGCTTCGGTAATCACATCCACAACTATATTTGGTATATTAGGTGCTTGCTCGGGCCCAGCTTTACCAAATGATTTTCTATTGTCAGCGTCGTAATTCCAAGCGCCACCTTCTGGCTGATTATCATGCATTAGTACATCGTATTTTTTTCGCATCATGCGGTAAAAAAACTCCATGCGCAATTGCTTACCGGTGCCCGCCCAATGTTTAAAATCTGCGCGGCTACACATAAAATGCAAGTCATCTTTAATGGCTAATTGCGTATTAGTTTCTTGCGCTAAATATAGTAAATCTTGCTCTAGCCTATATTCACCAGGCTCACAAACGATGATTTTTTGTGGATTAAGTTGTTGAATATAATGTAGCCAAGCGCTTTTTAAGTTGGCGAACTCATGTTCGCCTAACTTCAAATATGTCAGCGAAAAACCTTGTTCAGTAAAATGTTGCGCCAGATGTCGCATGGCAGCTAAAAACAGCACAATACGCGCTTTATGACTCCACACATGCGTCGCCTCAGCGGGCGCTTCAACCATTAAAATGTGATCTAGTTTGGCATCAAAGTCTTCAAGTGCAGGATTATTAAGATTAAGCTGATCGCCCAAAATGATGATGAGGTTTCTACAAGGCATGCGCTAGACCTATTTTCCTTGGTGGTTTGGCTTTTAATCGGCAGGCATCTGAGCAATATTTAACTTCATCCCAATTTTTTGCCCAAGCTTTTCGCCAGCTCATTTCGCGAAAACACTGCGTGCAAAATTTGCTGGCAAGCGCGCTTTTATTGCCTTTAAATGAAGTTAATTTTGTCATGTGATGACAGACTACTAGAACAATAAGTCGTTCAGTATTAAGAAATATGAACTATTTATGCAGCAATTGCTTAATCAGTAAACCTGCCGCGGCAAAACCAAAAGGCGCGGTTACACAAACGCTAGAGCCATAACCGGCGCAGTTTAAACCGGTAATTGCACTATTACTAGAATCGACCGTGTCGCTGGCGTCGCAAACACTATTAGGCTTAATGACTTCTTCATCTGAGTAAATGCACTGAATGCCGAATGCTGCCGCCTTGTTTTTACTCACTTCAGCTTTGGCAAAAGCGTAATCTCGGCGCAATAAGTTACGCACTTTAGCTAGCAATTTGTCGTGGCTAACCAAGCTCAAATCGGCCTGTTTAATGCGGGTAACATCTAAACGCCCACCGGCAGCACCTGTCATCACTAAAGGAATGTTATGCGACTTACAAAATCCAGCAATGGCCGCCTTTGCCTCTGCATCGTCTATGCAATCAATCACGCCGTCAAAATCATGGCTTAATATTTCATGCACGTTTTCAGCCGTAACAAAATCTTCGATCTCGGCCACATTTGCCGAAGGATTAATCAACCTGATACGTGCTGCCATGGCTGATACTTTAGCTAGTCCGAAGGCGCCATCTAGCGCGTGCAGTTGACGATTGACGTTTGATTCTGCAATATTGTCTAAGTCAATTAAAGTAATGCTACCGACAGCATTACGCGCTACGGCCTCTGCCGCCCAAGAGCCAACGCCACCAATCCCAACAACACAAATATGCGCCGCTTGCAATTGTAACAACCCTTCTGCGCCATATAACCGTGAGACACCACCAAAGCGACGAGCGAAATCTAGCACTTCAGTCATGTTTCTAGCACCACAAATGCCGCGGCTAAAGTCTTTTCATCACTAATGCTGATATGGGTTTGTTTGATATTTTTAGTGTCTAAAAACGCCTGCAGTTCTGGCGCCAACAATAGCATAGGCTTACCTAATACATCATGACAAACTGCAATATTTTGAAAGGTGGCTGGCGCACGCAACCCAGTACCCAGCGCTTTAGAAAACGCTTCTTTAGCGGCAAAACGCTTAGCCAGAAAACGTGCTTTAATGTGTGATTGAAGATAACTTTCAAGCTCACTATCAGCGAGAATACGCCTAGCAAAATCATCGCCAAACTGTGTAATGGACGCTTGAATACGATTAACTTCGACGATGTCTGTACCGATACCAAAAATCATATTAGCAAAACTTTTTACGATAATTAATTAGCAGATTTTCTGCGCTAGCGCTTATCACTTACAAGAAAACTCTTTAATTAGGGCCTTCATCTCGCGCACCGCATTATCCCAACCGACAAACAGAGCATGCGCAACAATTGCATGACCGATATTCAGTTCATCTATACCGGCAATTGAAGCGATTTCATGTACATTGTGGTAATGCAATCCGTGACCAGCATTGACCACTAAGCCTAGCGAGAGACCATGATTGACAGCATCTTTGACGCGTTGTAGCTCACGGATTTTATCTACTGGATTTTCAGCATCGGCAAAAGTGCCAGTGTGTAGCTCAATGACAGGCGCGCCTGCATTTTTCGCAGCTTCAATTTGTGCAAAATCTGGCCCAATAAATAATGACACGCGTATTCCCGCATCATTTAATTTTTTAACAGCATTTTGCACATTAACAAAATTACCCACGACATCAAGCCCACCTTCGGTGGTGCGTTCTTCGCGCCTTTCTGGCACAAGGCAAACATCTTGCGGAGCGACTTCTAGTGCAATTTCTATCATCTCATCCGTGACTGCACATTCAAGATTCATGCGGGTTTGCAGCAAACCACGTAAAGCAAACACATCAGCATCCTGCATGTGACGGCGATCTTCACGCAGGTGTAGCGTAATACTATCTGCGCCGGACTGCTCGGCTCGCAGTGCTGCTTGTACAACGCTAGGATATTTGGTGCCACGTGCTTGGCGTATAGTCGCAACGTGGTCTATGTTTACACCTAATTTAATCATGTTACAAACCTTGTAAATCTATTAAAAGTTGTCTTGTATGTAAGGGCTTATCACCCAAATAATGGGCCAGCAGATAGCGCATTAATTGCTTACTTTGTTGCTGTGTTTGAACATTTGTGTAGTCATCATTAGCCATATCTATCAGCGTTTTTCCAGCTAGCTGTATGCCATTTTGTGGCGCATTTATCTGGCGACTTAATCTGATTGCACCATGTTCAGCCTCATAACGATACGCTGCTTCAGCTAATATTGGCGCATCATTCACATCGTTATTTAACGGAATCGCATAGCCTAGCTCTTGCAAAAGCTTTAACTCAAAGCGGCGTAATGTGGTTGCTAGATCTTGGCTGAATGCCAAAGTTTTTAGCGTAATGCTGTAGTATTCAAAAAGTGCACCGTGAGAATCTTCGCGCGGCAATAAGCGCAATAACAACTCATTTAGGTAAAAGCCACACATCAGTGCTTCGCCTTTAAGTAGCAGCAATCCACCTGCCCAATCTAGGCTATGTAAGGTTTTAAGCTCTAACTTACCAGACCAAGTTGCCGTTAACGGCTGAAAAGACTGTAACATGCCGCGCATAGCGGAACGTGGGCGTCTTGCACCCTTTGCCGTTGTAGCAACGCGACCAAAACCGTGTGTAAACAATTCAACCACCAAGCTAGTTTCCTTGAATGGATAAGTATGTAGCACATAAACGGCCTGGTTATCTTGACGGTGCGTGCTGACTAAAGCCATAAATTCTTTATAAAAAACACATTAAACCAGACATTCTAATTGCTTAGCAGAAGCTGATTTTTAAATCTCAGAAATCTAAAATGAATAGTCTAATAACCTAGTGATTTCAAGGCGCGCTCATCATCTGCCCAGCCACCTTTAACTTTTACCCAAGTTTCTAAATACACTTTTCCACCGAATAATTTCTCCATATCTTGCCTGGCTTCAGTAGATATTTGCTTCATCTTTTCGCCATTCTTGCCAATTAACATTGGTTTTTGGCTATCTTTATCAACAATAATTGCGACAAAAATACGGCGTAAATTACCGATTATTTCAAATTTTTCAATTTCGACGGCAACAGCATACGGCAACTCATCGCCAACTAATCTGAAAATTTTCTCGCGTACTAATTCCGCAGCTAAAAAGCGTTCGTTTTTGTCAGTCAATTCATCTTCCGAATAAATGGCTGCTTGCTCTGGCAAGTATTTGCGTATAGTTTGCAAAAGCTCGTCCAAATTCAGACTTTTCTTCGCGCTGACAGGCACGATCTCTGAAAATGGAAACTCTAAATCAAAGTCTTGAATCAAAGGCAATATATTACCTTTGTCACCCATTAAGTCTAATTTATTGACCACCAAAAATGTCGGTGTCTTTTCTGAAAGCAAGGCTAATACTTTACGATCTGCATCACCTAACTTCATAGGCTCAATCACAAACAGTACAACATCAACTTCTGTCAACACTTGAGTAACGGTTTTATTTAAACCTTTATTTAAGGCATTCAAGTGTTTTTGTTGAAAACCTGGCGTATCAACAAACAAAAATTGCGTGTCTTCTGTGGTGTGAATGCCAAGTAAACGATGACGCGTGGTTTGTGCCTTACGGGAAGTAATGGCTAACTTCATGCCTAAAATATGGTTAAGTAAGGTAGATTTACCAACGTTAGGCCGACCAACAATAGCGACTGTACCGCACTTAAATACTGAAGGTGTTGATACTGAATCTGAATCCATCTCTAAGTCTGTCATTTCTTTAGTTTTTCCAATGCAAGCAGCGCGGCTTGTTGTTCTGCAATTCGCCGACTGGTGCCTTCACCAACCGTGCGTATATTTAATTTTTCTATATAACATTCAACAATAAATACTTGAGCGTGCGCCTCGCCACCCAAATTTGTTACGGTATATTCTGGTACTGCCATTTTCTTCCCTTGCAATAATTCCTGCAAGAGTGATTTTGGATCCTTATCGATTACTTTTGGGTCTATAGTATCAAGCTTGTTTATAAATAAATGAGCCACCAACGCTTCAGCAGCCGCGTACCCACCATCAAGATAAACAGCGCCTATGAGCGCCTCAACAGCATCAGCTAATATTGACGGCCTACGCCAACCAGCAGTCTTAAGTTCACCTTCACCGAGCTTAAGCGCATTACCTAGTTCAAGTGAAATTGCAATTTCACATAGCGTAGATTCCTTGACTAGCTGAGCTCTCAGTCGGCTTAAATCGCCTTCAGCAATCGTAGGAAAACGCTTATACAACTGGTGCGCAATGATAAAATTCAGTGCGCCATCTCCTAAAAATTCAAGTCGCTCATTATTTTGCGCGCTAAAACTGCGATGGGTTAGTGCTTGCGCGAGCAGGTTGCTATTAGCAAAGTTATAAGCTAACCGCTTTGATATGTCCTGCTGATTCAACATGTCTATTATTTACCGTCACTTGCTGTTGCAAAATCAATCAATATACTCACATTTGCAAACAGTGGTGTAAGCACTTGATATTTTGCGGAAACAACCGTTTCACTAGTGCTATTTTTGGTAATAATTAAGTCCGAACCTTTAATAACGGTCACTTGCCCAGCGTCTGCACGCTTATTAAATGCATCTATAATCTCTTTTTTACTCATGCTACTTAATGGCTCTTTGTTTAAGGCATGAATGGCGGTTTGAACTGAATAATATTCTTGGTACGCTGGGAATATTTTTATAGTCACGAGCGCTAACAACACGAGTGATCCTGTCACCAGCAGCATACCAATGAAAGTTGCCCCACCCTGTCTTTGTGAATTACGGATCTGCTGCTGTCTATTTTTAATCATGCTTATCTCCAGTATTTAATTAGCAATTAAAATTCAACAACTAATGTATAGCGCTACCGATTCTAGAAATTTGATCAAAATTCATCCAGATAAAAAATGCTTTTCCTACCAAGTTTTGCTCAGGCACAAAGCCCCAAACGCGACTATCTGAACTATTATCTCGATTATCTCCCATCGCTAAATAATGGCCAGCGGGGACAATAATCTCTTCATTATTAGCAAACTTAGAACCTATCGCATCCGCATCATAATTACCGACAATATCGTGAATTAAAATGCTATGTCGCACTGATCCAAGCTGCTCTTTATATTGCTTGGCAGTCATAATATTAAGCCCAGACATGACATATTCATAGCTACCCATATCTTGCGTATCTAGTTTTTTACCATTAATCGTCAATTGCTTATCTTTGTAGCTAATTCTATCGCCAGGCAAACCAACCACACGCTTAATATAATCAATTGACGGCTCTGGCGGGTAATGGAACACAAATACATCACCACGCGTAGGCTGACTAACTTTAATAAAGGTATGATTTACAATGGGTACGCGTAAGCCATAAGTAAATTTATTGACTAATATATAGTCGCCTGCTAACAAGGTTGGCATCATAGAACCTGATGGGATTTTGAATGGCTCAACAATGAATGAGCGCACAAAAAACACCACCAAAATGACTGGAAAAAAACTCTTCGCGTACTCGACCAGCATAGGCTCACTAACACCAACTGCGCGTTTTTTACTTAATACCAAAATATCAACCAGCCAAATTAGCCCAGTGATAAGCAGTATTACTATCATGAATAATGCAAACATCATTGCGTATATATCCTATTAATTTGTATCAGTTTTAACTCAATAAACATTAATCTTCAATGCGTAAAATAGCCAAAAATGCTTCTTGTGGAATTTCTACATTGCCGACTTGCTTCATGCGCTTCTTACCTTCTTTTTGCTTGTCTAATAATTTACGCTTACGTGAAACATCACCACCATAACATTTAGCAATTACGTTTTTACGCATCGCTTTAACGGTTTCGCGAGAGATAATATTGGCGCCAATAGAAGCTTGAATAGCCACATCAAACATTTGACGCGGAATCAATTCACGCATTTTTGCCGCCACTTCACGCCCACGGCGCACACTATTCGCTCTATGAACAATCATGCTTAACGCATCTACACGCTCGCCATTGACCATAATATCTAGTTTAACCAAATCTGCCGCACGAAACTCTAAAAACTCATAATCCATAGAAGCATAACCACGCGACACCGATTTTAATTTATCAAAAAAATCTAGCACCACTTCATTAAGCGGCATCTCGTAACTCAACATGACTTGCCGGCCCATATATTGCATATTTTTCTGTATGCCACGCTTGTTATTACATAGCGTCATTACTGGACCAACGTAATCTTGTGGCATCAATAAATTAACATTGATGACTGGCTCTCGAGTTTCTTCTATGCGTGATGTTTCAGGCAAGCGCGAGGGGTTTTCAATCTGCACGACCTCGCCATCTTTAAGTAACAACTCGTAAACTACCGTTGGTGCCGTGGTAATTAAATCCATGTCGTACTCACGCTCTAAGCGCTCTTGCACAATCTCCATGTGTAGTAAGCCTAAAAATCCACATCTAAAACCAAAGCCTAAAGCGGTAGAGTTTTCAGGTTCAAACAACAAACTCGCATCATTCAAGCTTAACTTTTCCAACGCGGTACGTAGCGCTTCAAACTGGTTTGATTCTACTGGATATAGCCCAGCAAATACTTGCGGCTTCACCTCTTTAAAACCGGCTAAAGCTTCTGTAGCAGGCCTATTGACCAAAGTGACGGTGTCGCCTACTTTAGCACTAGCCAACTCTTTAATACCAGCAATCACGAAACCAACTTCGCCTGCTGAAAGTGCAGTTTTCTGCACAGATTTTGGTGTAAATACACCAACTTGTTCACATAGAAATTCTGCACGTGTCGCCATTAAACGAATTTTGTCTTTTGGTTTAAGCACACCATCTATCACACGCACCAGCATCACTACGCCCACGTAGTTATCGAACCAAGCGTCAATCACTAGCGCTTTAAGCGGACCATCAACATCGCCTTTTGGTGGCGGCACTTTAGCAATCACCGCTTCCAATACATCGCGTACGCCCAAACCCGTTTTTGCTGAGCAACGTACTGCATCTTTAGCGTCAATACCAATCACATCTTCAATTTCCTGCATCACACGATCAGGGTCGGCTGAAGGCAAATCAATTTTATTAAGTACTGCGGTCACTTCCACGCCTAAATCTAATGCGGTATAGCAGTTTGCGACGCTTTGCGCCTCTACACCTTGGCTGGCATCCACCACCAATAACGCACCTTCACAAGCAGATAGCGAGCGCGATACTTCATAACTAAAATCCACATGTCCAGGCGTATCGATCAAATTCAAATGATAAATTTGGCCATCATCCGCTTTGTAATCCAAAGCGGCTGTTTGCGCTTTAATGGTAATACCACGTTCACGCTCAATATCCATAGAATCAAGCACTTGCGCTTCCATTTCACGGTCAGCTAAACCGCCGCACAAATGAATAATACGATCCGCTAACGTTGATTTACCGTGATCGATGTGGGCAATAATGGAGAAGTTACGAATATTTTTCATTTAGTCTTTAAGCTTTTTACGACTTTTAAATCTGCTTTATAAAAAGATAAGGCGCCATAAGCGCCTTTTCACAATAGGCGTGATTTTACAACAAATGCTTGATTAATTTGTAATTAATTGTCAACGTAACTTCAATGCAGCCCATTCAACTAAATACATTTACCACCTGCTTGAATATCTAAAGTTAGGTGGATTTCACTTTCCAACCAAAGCCGATTACTTTCATAGCACTTTGAACGGCGCTCTTTGCTCAAGCTCTGAAGTATAAGCGGCAATACTTAGTGACTCTTTGGTCAAAAAATCACTTATCGCTACAGCAAAGTCTGGATGCGCAATTTTGTGAAATGAATAGGTCGGCCTAGGCTTAAAGCCTCGAGCCAACTTGTGCTCCCCTTGCGCTCCACCTTCAAAGTATTTGATTTTTTCCGCAATACAAAACTCCTGAGCTTGGTAATAGCAAAGCTCAAAATGCAAATTAGGCACATAGCGCAAAGCGCCCCAATAACGGCCATACAAAGTGGTTTGATGATAAATATTAAGCGCGCTAGCCACAGGAATATCATCTACACAAGCGATGACTAATAAGATATTTTGCGGCATAGTTAAACCAATTTCTTGAAAGAATGCTCGGGTTAAATATGGCGTAGAGTGATGCTCAAGGTAGGTATTTTCATAGCATTGATAGAAAAAATCCCATTGTTCCGGGCTAACATCTTCACCTTTGATACGTTTACAGACAATGTCAGAGGCGCTGACTTTTTTTCTTTCTTGACGTATCTTTTTACGCTTATCGTGACTTAAAACAGCTAAAAAATCATCAAAATCGCTAAAACCTTCATTCTCCCATCTGAATTGCACACCGTGGCGCTGCATCCAGCCATCTTGCAATAAGGCCGCTGCAGAGTCATCATCCGGGAAAAT
>CAIYLB010000043.1 GCA_903926935.1 uncultured Pseudomonadota bacterium | reverse complement strand
CATCAAACACAATGGCTGGCGCCTCAATAATATGACGGTCTTCAGGCACAGCAGAAATCTTAATCACGCTACGACCTAAATTACCTTTGAGCAAACGTAAACCGCCAGATTCATTAAATGGAAATTCTGCGGTACGCACGATTGTTTCATCTGGGCTGTCTTTCGGCAGATCTTTCCAAACTAATTTATCGCCTACTTTAGCTGGCTCTTTTGCGTAATCACGCAAGCCACCGTAGGCCACAGTCAATACATCTGGGAACATATAACCGGCATCAATCAATTCACGAATGATAAATGCAGGGCCGCCTGCCGCTTGGAATTGGTTCACATCGGCTTTGCCATTTGGATAAACACTGGCCAATAGTGGCGTAGTTTTAGCTAGATGATAAAAGTCTGTCCAGTCAATCATAATGCCGGCAGCACGCGCAATCGCTACCCAATGAATTAGGTGATTCGTTGAGCCGCCAGTGGCTAATAAAGCAACCATTGCGTTCACAATCACATGTTCATCAACCAAGTGGCCAATAGGCGTAAAGGTTTCTTTTTTAGTTTTTTCTAACACCAATTTCACTGCTTCACGCGTCAGTAAATTACGCATACCATCGTGCGGATGCACAAATGCAGCGCCGGGTACATGTAAGCCCATCGCCTCCATCAGCATTTGGTTGCTATTGGCTGTACCGTAAAACGTACAAGTACCCGCGCCATGATAAGCCGCAGATTCTGAAGCTAACAATTCTTCGCGACCAACCTTACCTTGCGCATATTGCTCACGCACTTTAGATTTCGCAGTATTATCTAAACCAGTACTCATAGGCCCAGCAGGCACAAACACGCAAGGTAAATGGCCAAACTGCAAAGCACCGATCAGCAGACCAGGCACAATTTTATCGCACACGCCTAACAGTAATGCGGCATCAAAAACATCATGTGAAAGTGCAATCGCGGTACTCATAGCAATAGTATCGCGGCTAAAAAGCGAAAGCTCCATGCCCGGTTCGCCTTGCGTAATACCATCACACATCGCCGGCACACCGCCGGCTACTTGTACTGTAGCACCGTATTTATGCGCTTCATCGCGGATAATATCTGGATAATTTACATAAGGCTGATGCGCAGAAAGCATTTCGTTATAAGCCGTAATAATGCCAATGTTAGGTGCTTTTTCGACCACGACTTTAAACTTATCATTTGCAGGCATCGCCGCAAAAGCATGTGCAACATTGGCACAACCCAAACGGTCTGCACCACGTTGGCGATTAACAATCGCATCTACTCGATGTAAATAAGCTGTACGGGTCGGGCGACTCTTCTCTATGATACGCTCGGTAACTTCTATATGGGATTGCTTCATTGCGGCCACTTTCTTGTATAATTTGTCTTAGATTATGCAGAAACTAGACGCAATCGTCAATTAATAGGTGCGTATAATTCCGCAATATTACTTAAGCAACCTTGTGTATTTTACTTATCTAACTTTTAGTGCTTTGATTTTATGTTTATTTTTGGTCTATACACACAGTGTCAAATTTTTGGCTTTATTGAAAGTAACCCTATAAATGAAAATTAGTGGCTTTACCTTTATCCGCAACGGCACTTTGCTAGGTTATCCCTTCATAGAGAGTATATGTTCAGCATTACCTCTATGCGACGAATTTGTTGTGGCTGTCGGTGATAGTGAGGACGACACGCTCGCCAGAATACAAGCCATTAACTCAGAAAAAATCATCATTATCCAAACACATTGGAATGAAAAAATGCAAGATCGTGGGTTTGTCTATGCCCAACAAAAAATGATTGCGCAATACAATTGCACAGGCGATTGGGCTTTTTATCTAGAAGGTGATGAAATATTGCATGAAGATGACTTACCTACAACTCGTGTTGCGATGGAAAATAAAATAACAAAATGCGAAATATTTTTAAAAATAAAATGACTAAAGCTGACGTAGCTTTGATTAAAAAGTCACCTCGCGTCCTCATTATTCGCCTAGATTACATGGGTGATATGCTGTGTACTACAGCACTCATGTCGGCCATTCGGCAGAAACACCCGAATTGCTATCTCGCGGTACTTGCACACACTTACAACCGATCTGTAATCGAAAACAATACAGACATAGATGAAATTTTTCAGTATATATTTAGTCGTCAGTTACAGAGAAACCCAAGACCGAACAAGCTATTTTCACTTATAGACCGCATAAAATTGTTACTAAAATTACGCGCCATGCACTTTGACTACGTCATCATCCCAAATGGTGGTCGTTATATGAGTAGCGTGCAGTTTGCATGGCAGTTAGGTGCTAAACACGTATACTCCATCGATGACGATTTTGCATTCGATGATCGCATTCCAGAGCATGCAAGCTCTCGCAAAATGGAACATGAAACCCTAGCTGGCTTTCGGGTAGCAAAAGAATTACTTGGCGATGTAAATCCGCAGGATTACCATCTAAAACTTACAATTCCGTCAAATTTTCGCAGCCAATTAATATTGCAATTTCCTCGCCTAGACAATTCTCCAGTGATAGGCATAAACTTTTCAGCACGCGTGCCTGAGAGAGTTTGGAGCTTAGCCAACTGGTGTCAACTTGCCGTTAGGCTTGCTGAACACAATCAAATTGTGATTTTTGGAGCACCAGAGATGTGGAGTGATGTGGAATTTAAACAAGAAGCCATGAGTTCGAGTCTATCAACTTTATCGTCAGCCGGAATCAGAGTGAAGTTCTGGCCCACACAAACATTTCTTGATATGGCTGCGGCAATTGCTGATTGCGATATATTAGTCAGTACTGATGGTGGCGCCGTTCATGTTGGAGCCGCGCTTCGAAAGCCTACTGTAGTTTTATTTGAAAATCGTCCTGAAAAATATAAGCGCTGGTATCCATGGGGAGTTGAACACACTGTTGTGACTCCTCGCATCGGCAGAGATGTAAAAGGCATAAGCATTGAGGATACCTTTAATGCATGTATGAACATTCAAATTAAGCTGACCCAAAAGATCCAAACCTCAAGCCATTCAAAATCAGTATCATCAACCTGCTCTACGCTGTAACTTTAGTGCTATTAGATCTGCTTAAGGTATGTCTAGATCAAGATTATGTATGTTTGATACATTTTGAATATGGCTGTATGTCACTAATCTAGATTGATGTAATATCAAGAAATAAATTAAATATAAAAACTTTATTAACCAGTCACCTAATTATGACCTACACAGACTTCTCGAACGCAAATAGAAAAATTGCCTGTATTAGCGCAGTAATCCTAGGATTTTCTCTGCCAATTTCAACTGGATTGGACAGCATCTTGTTATTGTTGCTGCTAATAACAGCATCACTTGGCTGGCATATCCAATATACAAGCTTAGTCTACCAAAATTCAGTAGCGAAATCTGCTCTAATGCTTTTTTTCATATTACTTATTGGATGTTTCTATGGCAATTCTACGCCTACCGAGGGATTCAAAGTATTAGGCAAGTATGACGATTTATTGTTGTTTGGGCTGCTGCTACCCATATTCTCAAATTCACAACTACGTCGATATGGTCAATATGCATTTATGATAGCAATGGGGATCACTATGCTACTTTCGTACATGATTTGGTTAAAAGTATTTGAACATACGCAGTTCTTTAGCAATCGACTACCCGACAATCCGGTTGTATTTAAGTTACACATCACTCATGGCATATTAATGGGGTTTGCTGCGTTTGCTTCAGCGGTTTATACTATTTATTCGAACAGCAAAATGCGTTGGGCTATGGCGATAGCTTCAATACTGGCAATCAGCAATGTTTTACTAATGACACAAGGTCGAACCGGTTATATCGTAACCTTTGCTCTTACGGCTTATTTAATATTTTCACTATTTAACTGGAGAAAAATTCTATTGGGGTTATTCCTACTTATAATCGCATCAACTTTAATTTATTCCACCTCGCCTAGATTGCAATCAAGAATAGCTTTATCTATAAACGAGGCTGAACTTTGGAAACCGATGCAAGGCAATAATGAAACATCCTCAATTGGCACGCGCATGGACTACTACACCAATACGATCAAAATTATCCAAAAAAATCCACTATTAGGCGTAGGTACTGGAGGGTTTGAAACTGCTTACGATAAAGAAATAATCGGGACTAATGTGGCCCGCTCTAACAATCCACATAACCAATTCCTTTTATTTTTTGCACAAATAGGGATTGTCGGATTAAGTGCATTTCTACTTTTGTTAACTTTGGCATGGCAATCTGCAACCAGACTTCCAACTATGACAGAAACTTTACTGGCTCGCGGCCTACTTATTACTATCGCGACAGGTTGTTTGTTTAACTCTCTGCTTTTAGATCACACCGAAGGATTGTTTTTTGCATGGCTGTGTGGCTTACTATTTTCTGGTCTTCCAAGTAAAAACACATTACGATGATTTCAGTTGTCATTATCACCAAAAATGAAGCGCATGCCATTGCTGATTGCTTACAATCTGTAGCTTGGGCGGATGAAGTTATTGTCGTAGATTCTGGCAGTACTGATGACACGATTAAAATATGTGAACAATTTGGAGCAAAGGTAACCGTTACGGATAGTTGGCCAGGATTTGGGCAACAGAAAAACCATGCTATTGCTCTAGCCACTAAATCTTGGGTGTTGTCGATTGATGCTGATGAGCGCGTCACGCCTGAGCTACAACAAGAAATACAACAAGCAATCAAAAGCGACGCTAAAGCGAGCTATCGCATGCCACGCAGCTCAAGTTACTGCGGGCAGTTTATCCAGCACTCTGGCTGGTCTCCAGATTATGTAACTCGATTATTTAGACGTGGCTATGCACAGTTTAGCAATGACTTAGTACACGAACGAATTCTGCCTGAAGATACAACCCTAACTTTAACATCTCCATTACTTCATATTAGCTATATAAACCTAGAAGAGGTTTTAGATAAAATAAATCGCTACTCCACCGATGGTGCAACCATGTCACTTTCTCAGGGGAAAACGGCTACGCTAGGCAAAGCAATCAGACATGGCACCTGGGCATTTATTCGCACCTATTTTATTCGTCTAGGATTCTTAGATGGGAAAATGGGCTTTGTTCTTGCTATTTCAAATGCAGAAACAACCTATTATCGTTATTTGAAACTTTCACTTTTAATCCAAGAGCACAAAAGAAAAAGCTCAATTAAATAGTAAGCTGAGTAACTAATTTACATAGCTAGTTCGATAGCCAATCAAGCTGAGCATATTGACTAAAATCAACACTCGCCAAATTAGCATTCAATTGCGTAGTATCCGTTCCCTTTCGCCCAGCTTCGCGCCATCTAGGTAACCGTTCGCCATACAAATCTACCCGTCCACATAAAACATTTTCAGCGGTCGCATCTGGCAAAGGCACAATACATGTTGTAGCTGCACCTAATGCGTTAGCTGCCCAGTGAGAATACCCGGAAATGGGAGTAGCCAACATCACTGGAGTACAAGCCAATGCAAACAAGTCAGCAACAGGATTAACCATTGAACGATGGTCGGCTCCCTTATAGCCATAAGGAGATGGTGAATCGACAGTAAATACATCGAAATTTTTGCGCAAAGTTGGAAAGCTGTCTGGGTCACCTGTGCTCGATAGTAAAAAACACACATCCGGTTGCCTAGCGACTATTTTTGCCATGACTTTTTCGTACCACCAAACTGGAATAGCTGGCCACTCGACACCTTCAACCACATAACGATCTGGATTTTCCATATGATAGTCGCCATGGCGTACATGCACGCCCACTACAGGTCGTTGCAAATATGGGGCGAAACTTTTTTTAATCGCGGCAGCTAAATGTGCTTTTAAATGTATTTTGCGCGCCACTTCCATATAGATGCTGTCTAGCAAATCTGAAGGGCCATCGAGCGAGCGTAAAACCAAATTTCGATGCTGTAAATCTTTAAACTTCTGTGCATCACAGTCTCGAACCCTTTCGGCGCCTAACTTTTGCCAAAAACCAATATTTCCAGTTAGCGTCTGCTCAACACTGAAACTGTCTAGTTCATGCCAATTTAAAGTAATCGAATGCCCATAAGCTTTTTTAAGGGCAAAAGCTAATGGAAGTGTTTCTAATCGGTTGGTAATTCCAACGAATTCATCAATGTAAAGTTTAGGCATTAGCGAGTATTCCTGTACGAAGCAGCTCAATAGCAAGTTATAATTAGTTTTTCGACAGCCAGTATACTCAATATGGAAAGCACTCACAATTTAAGCAAGCTGTCACTTTAATATCTAACATTGGAATTACCTGCGTTGTTTAATAGAAACTCTCCTAAAAAAATTCTAGTAATAATCACCCGTCGCATTGGTGATGTATTGCTCACAACGCCGCTAATACATACTTTAAAAGCCGCCTGGCCACAGGCCAAAATTGATGTTCTAGTGTTTAAAAATACCCGGGACATTTTATCTAATCATCCAGATATTAACCAAATCATTTTCGCGCCAGATAGCAAATCCAAATTAGCTAATTTAAAATGGATAATGGGATTGTGGAATCAGTACGACCTAGCGATTTCTGCGTTAACTAGCGATCGCGCAACCTTTTCTGCTTGGATTGCTGGAAAGTATCGAATAGGCTTAGTGGAAAACAAGCCGAAACAACGCTGGAAAAAATACTTGCTCAATGATTCAGTTACTTTCGATAACCTCACAACACATACCGTAAGCATGGTGCTTAAGCTTGCAAGCAAGTTAGGCCTACCACTCAAGCATCAGGTTAGTGTTAATTGGACTCAAAAAGACAGTACTTACGTTGATACATTGTTTTCAGAATTTGCAATTAATCATAATCAGGCTTTTGCAGTACTGCATATTTACCCAAAATTTTCATACAAGATGTGGCATTCTGATGGCTGGCTAGCAGTAGTAACTTGGCTTAATGAACAAAATATTCAGGTTATTTTAACAGGCTCTAGCGACCAAGATGAAATGCGTTACATACAACAATTACTGATAAACCTGCCAACCAAAACGCCTAACTTTGCAGGTAGACTTAACTTTTCGCAAATGGCCTATTTACTGAAAAAGGCTTGCGTTTACGTTGGCCCAGATACCGTTGCAACACATTTAGCGGCTGCCATGGGAACCCCAACTATTGCACTATTTGGCCCTAGTAACCCAGTAAAATGGGGGCCTTGGCCTATGAACTACAATGAAACTGATAGCCCGTGGGAAATGATAGGAGCATCACAGCAAGTAGCCAATGTATTATTATTACAAGGTTTGGGTGACTGCGTGCCTTGCCACCAAGAAGGTTGCGATCGCCATACAAATAGCCGCAGCAAATGTCTGGATAACCTACCTGCTAGCCGCGTCATTGAGGCGATGAAGACACTACTTACATAATGCGCATACTAATCATAAAAACCACCTCATTGGGCGATGTGGTGCACAATTTACCAATCATAGCTGATATAAAAAAACATTTTCCTAAGGCCTTAATTGACTGGGTAGTTGAGGAAAGTTTCGTTGAAATTCTGGCCATGCATAGCGGTATTAATAAGATCATTCCAGTAGCCATTCGACGTTGGAGAAAGTCGCTTTTTTCTAAAAAAACCTGGTTTGAGCTATTTGCATTTAAGAGACTTATACAATCGCAACAATATGATTTTGTGATTGATACGCAAGGCTTATTAAAAAGTGGATTAATTACCTACCTAAGCAATAGCTTAAATAAGTGCGGATATGACCAATCATCAGCGCGCGAGCCAATTGCAAGTCACTTTTACCATTATCGCTTTGCTGTTTCGCGAGATCTTCACGCAGTAATGCGTAACCGTAAATTAGCCGCCCTAGCCCTTGGCTATTTCATTAACGAAGCAACGCTCGATTACGGCATAAAAGTGTCGTCTTACCATGACATTAGCCACCCTCTAACCGTTCTTCCTGCTAAATTCATATTAGCCTTGCATGGTACTAGCCGTGATTCTAAATTATGGGCCATTGAACATTGGGTAGCTCTGGGTAAAAAATTACAAGCACAAGGATT
>CAIYLB010000042.1 GCA_903926935.1 uncultured Pseudomonadota bacterium | reverse complement strand
CGCGTACAAAGCCCAGCTTTACGATTAATTGTAGAGCGCGAGCTAGAAATTGAGGCGTTTAAATCACAAGAATATTGGTCAATTCACCTGGATGCTTTAAAACACAGTCATGGTTTCAGTGCAAAGTTGGTGCTACTCAACAATCAAAAAGTTGAGCAGTTCACGGTCATCAACCAAGATCAACACACTGATATTGTTGGCAAATTATTGCTGGCTAGTGCGGGTAAAACTACCGTGTCTCGGGTGGAGAAAAAACAGCGTAGCCGTAGCCCTGCGGCACCGTTTACCACCTCAACCTTGCAGCAAGAAGCAGTACGTAAATTAAGCTTCACAACAGCACGTGCAATGCGCGTTGCCCAGCAACTGTATGAAGGTATGGATATCGGCGGCGGCACAGTGGGTTTGATTACCTATATGCGTACTGACTCATTCAACATGGCTACTGAAGCGGTAATGCAGATTCGTGATTATGTGAAAAAGAATTTTGATGCAGAATATTTGCCAAAATCACCTGTCATGTACAAAACAAAATCAAAAAGCGCACAAGAAGCGCATGAGGCGATTCGCCCAACCGACATTTCACGCTCACCTGCCAGTGTGCGCCAGTTTTTGACAGACGAACAGTTTAAACTTTATGAAATGATTTGGAAGCGCGCGCTGGCTTGCCAAATGTCGCCAGCTAAATTTGACGCCGTAAGTGTTGATTTAAGCGTAGGTAGCGATGCTAATTTATTCCGCGCAACCGGTCAAACTTTGGTATTTCCAGGCTTCATCGCTGTGTATATGGAAGGCACTGATGATGAGGAAGAAGAAGGCGAAAGCAAATTGCCACATCTTGAAACAGGCGAAATACTCACTGTTGAAAAAATATACGGTGATCAGCATTTTACCGAACCACCACCAAGATATGGCGAAGCCAGTTTAGTTAAAATTTTAGAAGAATACGGCATTGGCCGCCCTTCTACTTACGCTAGTATTATTAGTACTTTGCAAGACCGCGAATATGTAGTGTTAGATAAAAAACGCTTTACACCTACCGATGTTGGTCGTGTTGTGAATAAGTTTCTAACCGAACACTTTACCCAATATGTGGATTACGACTTTACCGCCAACTTAGAAAGCGCACTAGATAGCGTGGCAGATGGCGATCGTGAGTGGATTCCGCTGATGGCTGAATTTTGGCAAGGATTTAACCAACAATTACTTAGCAAAGCTAATGTAGACCGCCCAGGTAACGAGCTGATTGATGAAGCCTGCCCTAAATGCGGCCAACCATTACAAAAACAATTAAGCCGTTTTGGTACTTTTATTGGTTGCACAGGCTACAACAACGAACCTAAATGTGATTATAAACGTAGCTTAAATGGTGCTGCGGCAGCCGGTAGCGACCCAATCCTAATAGGCACAGATCCTGAAACCAGCAAAGAAATTATGCTGATGAATGGTCCTTACGGCCCATATCTGCAACTAGGATTAGCGATTGAAGGTGATAAGAAAAAACCAAAGCGTGTCAGCGTGCCTAAAGAAATTCCGCTTACTGATATGAGCATGGAAACCGCAATGATGGTGTTATCTTTACCTCGCGATCTAGGATTACACCCAGTAACCCATAAAAAGATTGTGGCAAATATTGGCCGCTTTGGTCCGTACGTGAATCATGATGCTAAATTTAAATCTATTCCCAAAACTGAGAGTGTATTTACCATAGACTTAGATGGCGCGGTAGCTTTGTTAGCCGCGGCGCATACCGGCCCGGCCCCATTATGCACTCTAGGCAACCACCCAACTGAAGATGGTCAAATTGAGATCTATGCAGGTCGATATGGGCCTTATGTGCAACATGGTAAGATTCGCGCTACTTTGCCAAAAAGCGTAGAACCAGAATCACTGACCTTAGATGAAGCCTTGGAGTTATTAACTGCAAAAGCGGCAAAAGAAGTGCCCGCTAAAAAAGCAGCTACCAAGAAAACTACCGTTAAGAAAGTCGCCACTAAAAAACCTGCGGCTAAAAAAGTTACTGTAAAAAAACCTGAACTTGCTGATAAAGAAACTGCTACTAAAACTGTGGTAAAGAAAACTGTAGCTAAGAAAGCGGCTGTTAAGAAAGCAGTAGTTAAGAAACCTGCTGCCAAAAAAACCACTGTGGAGTAATCACTTAAAGGTTAAAGCATACGCATATTTATATAAGTTACTAAGTTACATAGAAAAAGCGGCTTTTAAGCCGCTTTTTCTATTGAAAAATCCTAATAGTCACAGACTACTTTAGTACACATAAATGCTAGCCACTTACATTTTGGCCTAAAGACTTAGCATCATTATGCTCAATCCATTTGCGAATACGGTTAGCATCGGCAATACGTGTCAGCTTACCTACAGAATCAAGCAATACAATAATGACTGGCTGGCCTGATATCTCTGCTTGCATGACCAAGCAACGTCCAGCTTCATTAATAAAACCAGTTTTTGATAAACCTATTACCCAATCACCGCCGCGCACTAGTGCATTAGAATTTAAAAAATTGAGTTGGTCTCTACGGCCATACAAGCTAATTGATTGTGAAGCCGTCGTAGTCACTTGGCGAATTTCAGGGTAATGATAAGCCGCATCAACCATGCGAACTAAGTCCTCAGCAGTAGATACATTATTGCTGTCTAGTCCAGTAGCATCAAAAAATCGAGTAGACTTCATAGACAATAAATTAGCCTTGCGATTCATCGCAGCAATAAATGCGTTAATACCACCTGGATAATTGTGCGCTAGCGCAGATGCCGCACGATTTTCTGAAGACATTAAAGCGAGCTGCAAAAACTCGCCACGGGTGAGAGATGTACCTACAGCTAATCTTGAATGTGTACCTTTAAGATAATCAACATCTTCATCTGCAATAATCAACAAATCATCCATAGGTAAGTGTGCGTCTAACATAACCATGGCCGTCATCAGTTTTGTAACTGATGCTATTGGTGTTGATTGGTTAGTATTTTTTGCAAATATTGTCTCACCCGTCAACTGATTAATAACAAGTGCTTTAGAAGATGCTAATAAAAGTTGGCCGCCTCCTGCGTAAGCACCGGCTTTTTGAGCATGCATGCGTACATTAGCGCGAGTCTTCGTTACGTTTAGACTAGCTCTAGATTTAAGTGAAGTCTGCTTGAGATGCTTAGATGGACTGCTCACAACCACATGTTTATGCGGTTTTTTGCTTTTAGCTTCTGCAGCCATAGGAATAAGACTGATAGCTAAAATAACATAAAGTAGTAATAATTTCCGCATATAAAAACCTATTTGTTTGTTTAATGTCATACAGTTACAAAAGAATATTATATAAAAACCTTAGATTTGTCTTTATAAATTTAATTTATTAGCTATATATTTAATTATTCCTAATACAAAAGGAAATAATATTTATAAAAATCAATGCTGATCAATAAAATTAAGGCTAGAATATCAATCAAATATACTAGAAAAGACAAAATGAGAATTCCAGAAACACTCCGCTATAGCAGCGAACATTTATGGACTAAACCATCAATAGATGGCCTTTGGGAGGCAGGAATTACCGATTACGCTCAAGATTTACTTGGCGACATTGTTTTTATTGATGCGCCTTCAATCGGCTCGATGTTAATTGCAGGTCAGCCTTGCGGCCTAGTTGAATCAGTTAAAACAGGTTCCGATTTACATGCGTTGGTCGATGGCGAGGTGCTTGAAATCAATGAAGTGCTGATAAATACACCAGAACTGATCAATGAAGATCCTTATAAAGCTTGGATATTTAAATACAAACCAAGCCTAAGCAACGTTGAGGATCAATTGCTTTCTGCAGTAGCCTATAAAACGCTTATCAACGATTTATAATTGAACTCCCTTTTGAAACACCAAGCGCACCGAATCAATTGATTTTCCAAGCTCAGCACTGACGCTAGCCACTACTTTTTGTTCAATGACAGGCACTTCAAGCTGAAGAATTTCATGTACTTTATTAGCTAATAATTGCTCAATAGCAGGCAAGTCTGCGTTCAATTCGGTGGTGAAGTTATTTTTTGCATTTTCTGCCAGCGCCGCAAAATCATTCCGTAGGGTAGCGCTCAACTCATTAGACAAGCCTTCATAGATTGCTGGAAATGTATCACCCAGTTTTTGCTCTAATTGCTGCTGTGATTGCAGTTGCAAGGCCTCTAAATATAAGCTTAACTCTGTTTGTGTTTGATCTGTAAGGAATTTATATGTCGAGCCTAACTCAATTGAAAGCTTAGCTTGATGTTCGCTTAAAACATCTTCATGCAAGCTTGAAATTTTGGCTTGCAATTCCTGTGCAGCATTTTCTACTGCCAATATTTTCAAACTATCTAACGTAGCTTCCAATTGTCCAGTCAGCGCTTGCTCCATCGCGGGCAAAGCTTGGGAAAGGTTACTTTGTACCACGGAGATTGCTTGCGCTTGCATTTGACTTAAGGCGTCATTTAGTTCGGCTTTTAGAATGGCGGCATTAGCGTGCATCAAACTAGGCAATTCTGTCGCCAAATCAGCCTTTGCCTTATCAACAAAATTAGCCGTATTATGCATAATCGCTTGTTGCGCAGCGACTAGCTCATCGCTAACATACTGCCTCAACGCATTCTGCTTCTCTTGTTGAATCAACTCAAATCTTTGCGCTAACTGCTCAGACTGTTGTGAAAGCGCATTAGAAAGATAAGTTTGATTGGACTTTTGAATATTAGCCGACTCACTCAGCAAACTATTCATCAGCTCGCTATGCATTTGTATACTAATTTTTTTGGCAACCGACTTTTCAATTTCATTTTCTAAGGTCGGCCGAATTTGGCTAATGATTTGGGCCAGCAAGTCAGCGGAAAGCAGTACTGGTTTAGTGCTAGATTTATCTACGCTAGCATGTACCTCGGTAAGTAGAGGGATATCATCTTCTTGCATTTTTTAAGCCTATTAGAATGAGATAGATTGCCCTACAAAAGCTGGGTCATTTAATTTACTAACGCTCAGCCATGTCGGTTTTTTTTATTTCATAGCCACGATCACGATAAAATTTGAAGCGCACACGCGCTGCCGACTTATCGGATTCCTGATACCCAACCAGCTCAACCAAATAACGAAAGCGGCTAAAAAATGACGGGGGTTCAGATTGCAGATTGATTAACACATCATCTTGCAACAAGTTCTCACCAGTCGCATCAAGTACGATAGGTGAGAATTGGCTCATAGCATGATCAGGAAAATTGCTGGGAAGAAAACCAGTCGCGGATAACTGCCAAAGTTGCTTATTTAAGGCAACGCTCATCATATCATTCTGCGTAAAAATGGTTAACTGACGACCCTTTGCAACGGCTTTTTCGCAAATATCCGTGACTTTAGCTAATTTATCCGGCACATTAAAAATAAATTCTACGCGTGTCATTAAGCAGTTCTAGTGAATTATTGGCTTAGGTCTTGTTGGCGCGAGCGACTAAAAACTCAGTCAGTAATGGCACTGGCCGACCTGTACCACCTTTTTCTTTACCTGATTTCCATGCCGTGCCTGCAATGTCCAAATGGGCCCATTCATATTTTTTAGCAAATCGTGACAAGAAACAAGCTGCGGTAATACTGCCGCCAGCACGCCCGCCAATATTAGCTATATCAGCAAAATTACTATCCAGTAAGGGTTGGTAATCATCCCACATTGGCATATGCCAGGCGCGATCTAAAGATGCTTCACCAGCTTGCAATAACTCTTTGGCTAAATCATCATTATTACTGAATAAGCCACTAGCATGATGGCCCAACGCAATGACACATGCACCGGTTAATGTTGCAATGTCGACCACCGCGCTTGGCTCAAAACGCTCCGCATAGGTCAGGGCATCACACAAAATCAAGCGGCCTTCTGCATCAGTATTCAACACTTCTATAGTCAAACCAGACATACTGGTTAATACATCGCCAGGTCTTGTTGCGCGACCATCAGGCATGTTTTCACAAGTAGGAATCAGGCCAATCACATTGAGCGCTAGATTCATTTCTGCAATAGTTTTAAACGTACCAAGCACACTGGCTGCGCCACACATATCGTACTTCATTTCATCCATTTCAGAACCAGGCTTTAATGAAATACCACCCGTATCAAAAGTAATACCTTTGCCCACCAACACAACAGGTTTTTGATCTTTTTGACCTTTCATGTGATGCATGATAATAAATTTAGGCGGCTCTTCACTGCCTTGCGTCACGCCTAAAAATGAACCCATGCCCAATTTTTCTAGAGCATCACGCTCTAAAACTTCTACTGCAAAACCATAACTCGCGCCCATTGCTAGTGCTTGTTCCGCCAAATAAGTTGGCGTACAAACATTAGGAGGAAGATTACCTAAATCTTTGGCTAAACTCACGCCTTTAGCCAAAGACTGTCCATCAACCAAGCCTAATTGAGCGGTTTGCATGTCATTGTCTACTGCAACATTAATGCTAATCGTGGTGAGACCTTTTTGAGCCGCCTCTTTTTTAGAGTCATCTGGCTTCTTTTTAATCGAATCAAACTTATAACTTGCATCCAGTATCACCTCTGCCATTAGTGCAACTTTACGTCTAGTACTTAAATTGCTAGCATTTAATGAAGCAACCGATAAATCTGCTAAAAAAATGGCTACATCAGTAGCACCGCTGCTTGCCAATGCTTTCACTGAGGCACGCACCGCTTTACAATATTGCTTATCAGTAAAATCAGACGCCTTGCCCAAGCCCACTAGTAACACCCGTTCACTGGCTGTGCCTGGCACATTATGCAGCATTAAACTTGAGTCTAATTTTCCATCCATGTCGCCACGCTTAATAATACTGGTAATATAACCAGCAGCAGCCTCATCAATTGCAAGCGCTGCCGCTGATAAACGGCTTGATTCATAAACACCAACAATGACACAATCACAAAGCTGTTTTTCCGGATTGCTGTTTTTTATGCTAAATTCCATCTTGCTGTACCCTTCGCTAGTATTAAGTTAAATTATCTCGTGTTTTACTGGTAATTCATAGTTGTAATTAAAATTGGCAGTTATATTTAAATTCAAAGCTGTCGTTAAATAATCTTAAATAAACCTTATGCTTTTTAGACGCGCACTCCTACAAGAACTTATTACAACTGCTGCCGCTGCATTCCTAGTTCTACTGGGGATTGTAATTGCACAACGTACTGGCTATTTAATACAAATTGCTGCCAATGGCATATTGCCTAACGACGCTATCACCACCATGCTCGGTTTCAACCTAATCCGGTTTCTGCCGATGTTATTATCATTAAGTGTCTTCTTATCTGTACTAATGACGCTTACTCGCTGGTACAGAGACTCGGAAATGGTTATTTGGTTTAGCTCTGGGTTAAGTATTAATAGTTTTATTAGACCTGTACTGACATTTACTGCGCCTATTATTTTACTCATTTCAATACTAAGCTTATTTATTACCCCCTGGGCCACCAATAAAGTAGAAGACTACCGCACTCAACTCAAAAGCCGAGATGACTTAGCCGCGATTAGTCCCGGTGTGTTTAAAGAATCTTCTAATGCAGAGCGCGTTTTCTTTATAGAAAGCTTTGATGAACTGGGTAATGTAGTCAAAAATATATTCGTCCAATCCATGCAACATCAAAAATTAGGCATTATCGTCGCCACTCAAGGCAACCGCGTGATGCAAGAAAATGGTGATAATTTTCTAGAAATGCATAATGGTAGACGTTATCAGGGAGCTAGAGGCAGCGCAGAATTTTCGACTACGGAGTTTGAGAAATATGCACTCAGGGTTGAAGCTACCGAAGCACAACGTGATGCGCCTTCAACAGAATCTAAAACCAGCCGCGAGTTATTTGAAAATAGCGATAGTACCAACATAGCTGAACTACAATGGCGATTGGCCATTCCAATTTCCGCACTGATTTTAGTATTACTGGCCATTCCGTTAAGTGCACTAGACCCACGCTCGGGTCGCTCAGCCAATTTCGTGCTGGCATTAGTCATTTATGTTATTTATAACAATGCGCTAAGTATTATCCAAGCATCAATTGCTCAAGAAAAAATCAGTTCCAGCATTGGCTTATGGCCGGTACATATAATATTTTTTGGACTGACTTTTTATATGCTACGCCGCCGCGTAATGCAGCGGCCTATTTTTCCACGTATTTTTCCGGCAACTTGGTCAAAAAAACTAAGCAAGCCCCTTGCTACTAAGCGATAATTAATTAGACACTCACACAACCATGAAAATCATTTCCAGATACCTGCTCAAAGACGTCATTGTGAATGTCCTTCTGATTACACTGGCCTTAATTGCCATGTTCTCATTTTTTAATTTAATTCAAGAACTTGAGAGTTTAGGTAAAGGCAATTATGGCATAGGGAAAGTACTGCTATTCGTGTTACTAAGCGCACCAGGCCATATTTATGATGTCATGCCTGTTGCAGTGTTAATTGGATGTATGGTCAGCCTAGGACAATTTGCCAGAAACTCAGAACTAGTAGTATTAAGAGTCAGTGGCGTGTCTGTACTTAATATTGCTATATTGTTATTAAAAGTCGGCTTGGTATTTACCATAGTAACTTTTCTCGTAGGTGAACTCATTACGCCCTTCAGTGAAAAAGCTGCACGCCGCATGCGAATAAAAGCCACAGACTCGGTGATAGCCCAAGACTTTAGGTCTGGCCTATGGGTAAAAGATGGTAATAGTTTTGTGAATGTAGAAGACGTGTTACCTGACGCCACCTTATTGAATATTCATATCTATGAATTTGACAAGAAATTTAAGTTACAAACCATTAGTAACGCTAAGAACGGTCAATTTGAAAATGATGCATGGCATCTTAATTCAGTATCAGAAACCTATTTTGATAAAGACACTACACGAACTGAGCAATCTGCATCGGCAGAGTGGCATTCACTCATCCGTCCAGAATTGCTTAATGTATTGTTAGTGCTACCAGAAAGAATGTCAGCATGGAATTTATATTCCTACATCAATCATTTAAGTCTTAATAAACAAAAAACAACGCGCTATGAAGTGGCTATATGGGGTAAATTAATTTACCCCCTAGCATGCTTGGTCATGGTGATACTAGCACTACCTTTTGGCTTCATACAGCAGCGTGGTACTGGCGCTAGCGGGAAAATATTAGTCGGCATCATGCTTGGTGTTGCGTATCAAATTTTAAATCGTGTATTTGTCCACTTAGGCTTACTCAATGACTGGTCACCACTATTTAGCGCCATTACACCAACGATTTTATTTTTAATGGCCGGACTTACAATGCTTTATTACGTGGAACGTAGATAATATGAGTTTTAAGTAATCTGTCATGTAAAAACAAAGACTTAGAATCAAATATTGCCCACAAAAATCCTAAGCCACATAACATCAAGCTTACACTTGCAAGCACATATCTAGCGACCGCCAATTCTATTGAGAGCAATTGGTTATTTTGGTCCACTAGCTTTAATTGCCAAGTTTGCATGGCTAAAGTTTGTCCAGTTTTAAGCCAGCACCAAATAAAATAAGCGCCTACAGAACAAAATAAAATGAGCTGTAAAGCATAGCGTTTTAGCCCTTGGGTGCCATCACCCACCAACCATAAAAAAGCATATCCGCAGGCGAAACAAAGAGCAATTACCACTAGCGCATCATAAATAAAGCAAGCCGCAAGTTTAGTTAAACTAGGAGATTTTTTTTGTACTGCCATATTATTTTGCATAGTAATAGATGATAGTGTTGGTTGATATTAATGATGGATTGTAGCGTAAGCCTATTAAATTATTACTTCTTTTAAATTTCAGTGCGACTTAATTTAAATCTGCATCGGTATAAGTTTCAGGTGATTCCCCACGTAGCTTTGCGCGCTCAACTTCTGAAAGTTCTCGATATTCCATCCATTTTTTGCGTAGCTCATTTTTTTTATCTGCTGATAATAACTGGAACTGCTGATGTTTTTTTCTGGCGTTCTCACGTTCATAAGGCGTCATACGACTCCAGTTACTGAGTCTTTTTTGCACCAAATCCTGCTTACCGGAGTTCATTTTCGGATAATCGCGAGCAATATCCAGCATTTTTTCACGTTGCCATGGGCGCAAAGTATCCCACTCGGAAGCTAATGGGTTTAATACTTGACGCTGTTCATTACTCAACTGTGCCCAAGTCACATTAACATCATCGGCTAGCGCTAAATTGTTAAAAAATAGCACGCCCAACAATAAGCCAAAAAATATTATTAAATTAACTTTTAGTCGCTTTTTAAAACTAACCATGTATCAAACCCTTTATCTGCATATGCTTCTGGTGGCAAATCTGATGCTAGCAAAAATGCATCGCTTTCCTCTAAATTACCATTCAAACCAAACTGTTGGGCTGCATAAAATGACAACAGAATAGCGATTAGAATAATAGCAGTCGACATAGTGCGATAGCGCTCTAATGGGCCGCCAAACCATGCTAAGGTATTGCCATGATGGCTCACAGCTTGACTATTAGCCAGTTGACTAACGGCTAGGTTGCGCGCTACAAACAAACGTTTTGCTGTCGCTGCGGTTAAATGTTGTGCGCGATCATCCAACAAATCAACTACATAGTGCGCAACGTATGCATCAGACAGCTGATTCACGCTTGAAATACTAGGGTCAAATTCAGCGTTCATTTTATTTTTATGATTTTCGTGTGTATTCAACTTAGCCTCCTAGTTTTTAAAACCCTGATTCATTGTCATTGAGCTCGATATACCAATCTTATCTAGACCTTATTTTTTAAAGTTAGCGCCAGAGCATGTACCGCACGCGAACAATGCGTTTTAACGCTGCCATCGGAACAACCCATAATCTTTGCCGTTTCCGCGACATCCATACCTTCCCAATAACGCAATACAAACGCTTCTCGTTGACGAGCTGGTAATTTCTGTATGGCGATCTCGATTAACTGAATAGTTTGGCTGCGCTCAAGTTGAGCGGGTGGCTCATCACTATCATCCTCAACATCGATTGTTTCTAATGGATCGCGTTCGTCACCAGCTTCAGCACTGCCGCCAAAGGAGGATAGTAAAGTTGTCCATAAATTACGTACTTTTTGCCTGCGCCAAAAATCACGCATGGTATTTTGCAAAATACGCTGAAAAAGCATAGGAAACTCTGCCGCTGGCTTATCCGAATATTTTGTCGCAAGCTTCATCATGGCGTCTTGAACAATATCAAGTGCAGCATGATCATCGCGAACAGCATAAGTCGTCTGCTTAAAGGCTCGACGCTCAACTGCCGCGAGAAAATCTGAAAGTTCTTTAGCTGTTGCCATGTATAAGAGGTATTACCCTAATGCGAATTATTTGCCTAATCGAAAAAACACCTATAGCATTTTATAAAGCCATGAAGCAATGTACTAGCGGAGCATAAAAGTATATCAGGTTTATATTTTGCATCACGCCTAAGCTTAGATACAATCATATTAATTCAATCATCGAGAATACTATATGTGGAAATTAATCTTATTGGCACTTATTATTTGGCTTGGGTTTTACATATTCAGGCGCAATATAAGCGATTCCAAAGCACCCAAGACTGATGAAAATATTTCATTGAATGATGATGTTGAAGACATGGTGCAATGCGCCACTTGTGCCGTACATTTACCTAGATCTGAGGCTTTTTTGGTTGGGGGTATTTTTTATTGTAGCGAGCTGCACATAAAAAGAACGTGAATTTTTCGAGCGCCAGTCCAAAAAAGATTGGCCACCTCCTCTACATCATGGGGCTATTAATCACAGCCTTTGTCCGACAGCGTAATCAAGTATTGTATACACTTGTAATTTTCAGACTCAACTTATTTCGACTCAATAGCCCTAAAGATGCCGCCCTGCGGGACGCTAGCAAGATTTCATTGTTAGCCTACTTATTGATAGCGAGTCTTGAATATTGAATCTGTTTAGCCTAACACTAGCACTAAATAAGTGACATACATCGCACCATTTACCAGCAAATGCCAGACCTTCAGTCCACCTTTTGCCACTAAATAACGTAGCCAAATGGCTGCAAGCATCGTCATAGCAATGCCCAATACCACTTCTTGGCGTGGCGCCCAAGGCGTTAGCATAATGCCGATTGCCGGTAATAAAGTACCTTGAAACACCATTGCACCAGTGATATTACCAAAAGCTAAAGTGTCTTTACCTTTGCGTATCCATAAAATGCTGTTTACTTTTTCTGGTAATTCTGTCGCAATCGGAATAATCAGTAACGATAATAATAACGCTGAAATACCTATGATATGTGCTGCCGCCTCAACGCCATTAATGAAACCTTTAGCACCAGCAATTAACAAGGCAACACCTAACACTAATTGGACCACAATCACGATCATGTTATTGGGCAAACCTAATTTACACAAAAACATATCGCCGCCAGCTTCAGTCGCATGCCCATCTTTCACTAGCGCTTTTGAAGCTTTCAGCGTCATCATCACGTAAATAAAGTAAATCATCACCATACAAGCACCCAAAGCATAACGAATAGCGGGTAATGTATGCGGCACATACATGGCAACCGCGGCAAAACTAAAAGCTATGATGAAAAAATTCAGGTCACGCGTTAAGCCTGTTTGCTCTGGGCGTAGATGGCCTTGCGTGCCACGACGACGCCAAACAGAAATTGCCATTAAAGAGATTGATAGCGTCGCTAACATCAACGGCGCGCCTAAGATTGAACCTACACCGATTTCTTCGTTAATAGCGCCATTTTGCGTGCCGGCCAATAAGGCCAGTAGCGGCACCATTGTTTCCGGTAACGCCGTTCCCACAGCAGCAAATAGAGAGCCTGTGACACCTTCTGAAATACCAAGCTTCTCGCCTAAATGCTCTAGTGCATTGGTAAACACTTCAGCTGCGATTAATATCACAATCAGCATCAAAAATAGTTGAAAAAATACCATGTAAGTTTTTCCTTAAGTTAATTGCAGAATTCATTAACAAATTAGTAATTAACTTTTCTGCCATACCAATTGTAAGACAATTCATTTAAATCTTTTAATGCCGTGATTTTATAGGATTAGTGCAATATTTAATGGATATATCACTAAAAGATTTTTCATAAAACAAGTTTTTCTATGCCAAAGTTTTCTATGTAAGCGTTTTCGCATAAAATAAACACCTATGAAATCTTTCGCTATTGATGATACTGGCTTTGCAGCAGACACACAGCTTACCCCATCACCAAATTTTGACGCCAGGCCACTTGGTGAGCTGAGCTTAATTGTTATTCATAATATCAGTCTGCCACCCGGCCAATATGGCGGCAATGGAATCATTGAATTATTCACCAATCAATTGGATCCTAGCGAACACCCTTTTTACACTGAAATCCACACGCAAAAGGTATCAGCACATTTTTTGATTCGGCGTAATGGCGAACTCATACAATTTGTTTCTTGCTTAAACCGGGCATGGCATGCTGGCGCTTCTAGTTGGCAAGGCCGTGAGCGTTGCAACGACTTCTCAGTTGGAATAGAGCTAGAAGGCTCAGACTTTGATGAATTTGAACCAGCGCAATATCTGACACTGAACATTTTAATCAGCAATCTGCTTAAAAAATACCCAATCAAGGCTATAGTGGGGCATTCTGATATTGCGCCAGTGCGAAAAACGGATCCTGGGCCACACTTTGATTGGTCGCAATTGAATACATTTTTAATCAAAAATGTCTAAGAAAGATTACTTACAATGCTATTGTGGGAAATGTCAGTCACGGCTTGACGCTCTAGACACAAGGCCACCGACTAGTATCTGCTGCTTATTTTTTGGTGGTGGGCGGCTTAAAAGCGAACATAAACCACTAGAAGACTAACGCCTTACGCACGCTTTAATATCATAGGTAGACCAGCGGCCACAAAAATAACGTTATTACTAAGCGCCGCCACAGCCTGATTAAGTCGACCTTGCTCATCTTGAAACTGACGGTTGATTTCGCCTAACGGCACTATACCCATGCCGACTTCATTGCTTACTAAAATAACGGTGCCTGGCAAGTTGGGCAACACCGCTAATAACGCATCTCGCTCTGCCAGCCAGCTTGATTCTTTAGGGGGGTTGCAATCTACACATATCCATTGCGCTAGCCATAAGGTCAAGCAATCTAATATTAAACATTGATCTTCTGTAGCCAAGCGGCTAAGTGTTGCAGCAAGATAATGTGGCTCTTCTATAAGCGCCCAATCGGCAGGCCGACGGTTTCTATGGTGCTGTACCCTTGCGCCAAACTCGGCATCATAAATTTGCGCGGTAGCAATGTAAGTGACGGGCAAGCCACTTTCTGTCGCCAGTTTTTCTGCAAAAGCACTTTTGCCAGAACGCGCCCCGCCTAAAATTAGATGTGTGGTCATTTAGATACTCTCATTACATACAGTCGTTACATTTCAAGGTGATCAAGCATAAAAAAACCGCACTAGAATTGCAATCTAACGCGGCTTAAATATGACTAACTACAAATTTTTTATGTCACAGTACTTTACATAGCCGTACTTGATGAAGTTTTAGCCGCCACACTCAGTTTAGGCAGAGCTTTAGCTAACGCCCAAAATGCCACCAAATACATCGAGGTAAAGCCCATATAGCTAGGTAAATATTCCCAGCCATGTTGCATAGCTTCAATTACGCCATTAGCTGGAAAGCGTCCAGAAAATAAATAATAGGTTTGCGTAGAAATCACAAATGCCATCAAGGTAGACAAGCCAGCAGCGACTATGTATTTAAAAGCATCAAAATGATTACTCTGTTTGCTTAACCAAAAACCAGCCAGCCACATCACCGCATAAGTTGGCAACATGCCCCAATAACCAGCCGTCAAACAAAATCCTTGCAAGCTATCAACCGCAGCCGCACCAAAATCAATAGCAGTGGCTAGTACGACAAATAAACCGAACCAAGCCGCTTTTCTTAAATATAAACCACCGATTAATAACAAAGCCAAACTCGCGTCTGGCAGTGCTACGCTGGTTAACACATGGCTACCACGTGTAAGTAGCATTAAGAAGGCTATTGCGGTTGCAATGGCAATCTGTTTAGCTGTTTGTGACATATTCATAAATTTCTCCGATTTCATGGTTGTTATCATAACATTTTTTTAAAAATCCGCCTTCATTCCAACGCGCCAAGTCCGGACAAAATCAACTGGGTAGCCTTTAGCATCGACTTGAATAATGTTTTCATGACTCAATAAGTTATTAATCGATGTAAAAAAGTTCATATTTTTGTACTGATAATTAAGCGCAACGTTAGTGGTTTGATACTGCGCCTGTTTTTGCGCTAAGTTATTCGCAAAATCATTATAGGCAAATGCTGTTGAACGCCAAGTTTGGTTAACGTTTAAGTTAACATGATTAACAAACTGATAATTTAAGTTTGCCACCACACCATTTTCAGGTACACCGGGTAAATTTTTGCCGTCATAAGCCCCTGCACCCTCGTTTTCTTGGTCAATGATTGCACGAGTATAGCTATATATTAGTGATGCACTTAACTGGTCGTTAAATTTGTAATTGTCTTGTAATTCAAGGCCGTACTTATGCGATTTATCTATGTTGGTATTAACATAGTTGATAGGTTCCAAATAAATTTCATTATTCAAATGCGCATGAAAAATAGTCGCTTTAAAACGATTACTTTCATAATTACTATTTAAACCTATATTCAGGGTCTTTACCTGCTGAGGCTTAATAAATGCATTGAATGTTCCCCCATAGTTAAAGAAACGATCAATATCAGGCGCTAAGAAAGATTGGTTGTAATTGGCAAATAGGCTATGTACCGTACTTAATCGATAATTCGCTCCGATGTCCCATGCATTCAGGCCTCGATTGTCATTGAGTTGACCGCCAGTTGTTGGGCTATATTGATATTTAACTTTTTCATAACGCAGTCCGGCAGAAACTGTTAATGCGTCTGAAAACCAAAGCGGGCGGTATTCTGCCTTTGAGAATACGGCGCGACTATCTTTAGATGTAATATTTAATGCATTTGCCCCAGCATCTCGTGAGCCGTTAGAAATTTTAACGCCACCCGTGAGGCTTAAGGTTTCATTGCAGAAGCTTAACAATAAATCGTAAGCATCGCTGTTGTTTTTGTAAGCGGCAGATGGGACGTAGCTTACATTTTTATTTTCTTTGTAGTAATTACTGCTGATATTAATCATAGGTGTTATGTTGAAGCTAGCGCCCAATTTCCATGATTGACTATCTAATGTTTGGTGTGTGTAAAGTCCCGTGCCACTTTGTCTTGGATTATCTTGGAATTCCAGCCGACTTAGAGCGTTTGGGTAGCGAATATCATTATTAGAATTTGTGGCCTCTAGTAAGATATTCAGATCTACTGTTGGCTTAAGCTTTAATTTAATGTTCTGCGTGTCGCTGGCAGATTTATCTCTATTACCACCAGTATCTGGATTGCTGTAGCCAGCAACACTATCGTGTGCCAAGTTTGCTGAAAGATCAAAGTACTTTTCTGAGATGCCTGCATTGATGAAATGATTTTGTTGACCATAGTTACCAAAGGAGCTGCTAACGGTAACGCCTGTTTTGTTTTTGGTAAAAATTTGAATGACCCCAGCGGTGGCGCCATCGCCATAAACGACTGAGCCGCCACCCTTACTAATTTCAATACGTTCTATGCTCCCTAGTGGAATGGCTGCAATTAGCTGGGGCACGCCATCAATACTATTAATTCTCTGGCCATCAACAATAATCACAACATTTTGAGCGCCATTTTCACCGCCATAACCTCTTAGATTGATTGAGGGAGTGGCTTTGCTGCCATAACTTGAACCAATATTAAGTGAACTTTGTTGCGCTAGATAGTCATAAAGCGTGGCCGCACCAGACGCTTCAATTTGCTTCGCAGTGTGAATTTCTGAGGCGTAAGTGGTTTCAGATTCTCTGCGTTCAAAGCGGCTTGCACTCACAAGCACATCATCTAAACTGATATTTTCAACCGCAAAAACAGGTGAAGTAAAAGCCAGGCTGATTATGCTGGCAATGGTAGTTTTTTTCATTATATTTCCCTAAATTACACGCGGCCCCGCATGTAGATTTTTAAAACCAGGAAACACTTAAAAATGAAAATAAAAAAGAAAGCGCGGTCGAGTAAACGACGCCAATAGCGCAGCCTTTGTTTACCGTCACCCCGCGGAATTTCCTAGCTTGCCTTAACATAAGGCGATGTTTTTAGGCCGGTCTCCGGGCTTGTGAGCGCTGGGTTTTACCTAGTACTAAGGTTTTTATCCCAGTGTTTTGCACCTTCCCAAACATCACCTTTTCTAGGCTTAATTCAGTGGCATATTGCAAAACTATTTGAATGAATCAAAACTCACTTACCGTTGCGGGGGCAGCATAGGACTTGCTAAACTTTAACGAATTAAAGTAGTAACGCACCTATTTCCCAGTTTCACCTTGCTTGTAGAAAACAAACTTGGCACCTAACAACAAGTGCGAATTATAGCGTTTATTTTCCGATGCTAAACGAACTTTTTTAATATGGTTTTTAGACTGATGCTTACAACATCTTGTAGTACTTTTAAAATTACATGTTACCTATTGACTATAATCAGTTTTTTAAATTATAGTGATCACATGGATGCAGACTTAAAAACACTAGAACTAAAATTATCAGGTTTAATTTCTTTGTGTAGTGATTTACGCAATGAGAATGAGCGGTTACGCCTAGATTTAAGCGCTTCTCAGAGTGATGCTACCTTATTAAAAGCAAATATGTCAGTCGCCAGTGAGCGTATTGAAGCCTTGCTGGAGAGTCTGCCTTAGGCAGATGAGTGTAAAACACAATGAGTCATATCAAATGAGCAAAAGCAAAGGTGTAGATGTCAATATTATGGGTCGTGAGTTCACGGTATCTTGTACTGATGAAGAGCGCCCAGGTCTGATTAACGCGGTAAATTTTTTAGATAAAAAAATGCGCGACATTCGAGACGGCGGTAAATTTATTGGTGTTGAGCGTATTGCTATTATGGCGGCACTAAATTTATCGCACGAATTGCTTAACGCCAAAAGCGGCAATATTGATGTCGGGGACATCAAGCACAGAATATCAAGAATGCAAGATCAGATCGATCAAGTCTGCGCGAAAAAATAATAGATCAAATCGTTACTATTACATTTTCCGCACCGATGAGATTGGTGTTATGTGACTTATGTAACCTAAACTAATTCGTGCTTGTGAGTGGTCAATAAAGCCTTATTAAAAAGACCCATTTAGTTCACTAAGCAATAAAATTTAAATAGTGACATCGCCATAAAATATTAACCTAATTTAGAGTAGAATCAATTCAATAGTTTTAGAGCTGACTTAGCGGCAGGTAATGGTACCTAACTCTTAATCAGCCGCTCATAAACATCTAGCATTAAAAATTAAATTAATAAAGTTTTGTTCTCTGCGGTGCGGTTTAGGCTAATAATTCCTTGAACTAGTTTATAGCATCGGTTTTGGTCATTCGAGTGTTGTGCGCGCGCCCTTCGCGGGTGTACCTAATGCATTCTAGGCTTTTACCCCTTGAGCCTTTTTGGTTCAGGATGCTGGTCTAAGCTATATCCGTGGAGAACTCCCTAATTCATTTAGCCAACTTGCTTCATTTACCTAGGTTATTGCCTAAGTTCTTACCTAAGCTCGTGATATTTCAAATCAGCCAAGCTAACAATTTCTAAGCATTTTGCATGGCAAGCTTCTAATATCACTGGCGGTGCAAAGCCCGCTTCTGAGGCTTCTAACCAGCGTGTTGCGCATACGCACCAACGGTCCCCTGCTTTCAAACCATCAAAACCATATTGCGGACGTGGCATGCTTAAGTCATTACCGCGTGAAATTGAATATGCTAAAAACTCATCTGTCATTTGTGCGCACACCGTATGGCTACCGTTATCTTCAGGTCCCGTGTCACAACAACCGCTACGGGTAAAGCCAGTTAATGGATCTGCGCTACATAACTGTAATGCGGTTCCCAGCACATTTTTGCCTCCACCTTTATTTTGGGCTTTTGCCATATTAATTTCTCTGCTGATTGATTCATTCATTGAGCGATATTGTCGTACAATTTACGGTATAAATAATAACAAAATTATCCGTTATAAAAACTAAATTTAGAGGTGAACTATGCGCTATTGGCTAATGAAATCTGAGCCTACCGATGTATCAATTGATGATTTAGCGGGCTTTCAGAATCAAACTGTAGATTGGTATGGCATTCGAAACTATCAGGCTCGTAACTTTATGCGCGACCAAATGAAGGTGGGTGATGGCGTATTTTTCTATCATTCAAATTGTGCTGTACCTGGCATAGCCGGCGTTGCTGAAGTCTGTAAACTGGCGTATCCAGATCGCTTGCAGTTTATTAAAGGGCACAAATATTACGATGAAAAAGCCACGCCAGAGAACCCACGTTGGTTGAATGTTGATGTGAAACTGGTGCGCAAAACACGATTACTCAGCCTTAAGGAATTACGTGAATTTGATGAACTGACCAATATGCGTATATTACAACGTGGCAACCGACTATCGATTACGCCAGTTGATCCAAAAGAATGGGAATTTATATTGGAAAAGTTAAATGCTGGTGTAAGTTAACTTATAACTTTAGCTAACCGGAAGCCCAGATGAGTTGCCACGAATAACTGGTAGGAGTGGCGCCCCGCCGCGAAGCAATTGTGCAATCGCGGCGTGGCGCCACTCCTACCAAAAACAATAAGTGATGGTAGCGCTTACTTAATGGCAGTATCTAAACTACCCATGCTTTTAGGATAAGTCACTAAACCCCAAGGCATTTTTTTATCTTCAATTTTCTGAGTCACTTCAAGTTTTTCAACATCAATCACCAAAACCGCGTCTGATTTACCGCAAGCTAATAAAATTTCTTTATCATCTGGCGTAAAGCTAAAATGCCAGCAACGGTTGGCGGTGGTGATGTCTTTCACTTTTGCGTAAGTTTTTGCGTCGTAAACTTCTAAAGTTTTGGCTTTATTGGCTGCCACATAAATTCGCTCGCCTTTGCGGTCATAAGCAATACCATATGGTGTTACACCAGTATCAACGGTGCGTAATACTTTAAAGTTCTTATCCATCACCATAAATTTATTGCCATATTCAAGCGTCACTACATAAGTTTTGCCGTCAGGTGATGCTTTAACGCCACGCGGTCTGTCACCATATTCATGTGTTTTAATGGTTTTTAGTAACTTGCCTGTTTTTAAACTATGAACAGTCACGGTATTATCAGCTTCATTGGTAATCACCAATTGTTTACCATCTTTGCTAAATTCAATGCCTTCGGTTTCTGGGCCACCGATAATTTCACGTACTTTTTTACCTAATTTTAAATCAACGATACCGATACGTGCCGGTTCATTATCATCAGCATCTTCTTTAGCGGCTGCATTTGCTGCTGCTGATCCTGGCGCTGGTGGCGGCCCACCTTTAGAACTTGGTTCGTAAGAAACATAAGCAAAGTTGCCGCGCACGCGAACAAACTCAGGATTTTTACCTACTGGAATTTGTTTCAACACTTCATTAGTGGCTGTGTCAACAATAGAAATACTACCATTTTCACGGGTAGCAACAATTAATATTTTACCATCGTCACTCACCGCCAAGCCGCGCGGGCCTTCAGCTTTAACATCAATATTGGTGGTTGAGGTCATGGTGTTTAAATCAATTACAGAGACGCCGCCATCTTGGTTTGAAACATAGGCTTTGCCGCGATCTGCAGCATTCACGCTCATGCCAAAAGTCAGGCTTATCGTGGCGGCCACTACTAAATGGGTTAACTTCATACGTTTATTTCTCCGTGTTGGCAAACTATAATATTTTTATATGCTTATATTTACAATGTCTATGTACGGCACGCCAAATTAGCATAGGTTCAATCAAATAATGATATCTTAAAAATGAACCATCAGCGATGGCATGACGTTGTCAGCATTAATATGCAAGAATTACGCCTATAAATTATTTTTTAAAATACAGTAAGTTAAATGCGACACTATTTCTTTGGTTCTAAACAACCACCAGTGCGGCTGCATAGAACCAATTTCTTGAACCAAGTTCTATAAACAATTTATGGATAAGCTTATCCTAAAAATAATTGATAAGCTGGGTTATTGGTTTCATCCCAATGCGGGTAGCCTAAATTATCTAGAAATTGGCTAAATTCGTCAGCATCTTGAGGCGGCACCTGCATACCAACCAGGACTCGACCAAAATCTGCGCCATGATTCCGATAATGGAATAAACTAATATTCCAATCTTGCCCCATCGTTTCTAAAAACTTCATTAACGCACCCGGTTTTTCTGGAAATTCAAACCTAAACACCACTTCATTTTCTGCTTGCGGTGCATGGCCACCCACCAAATGGCGTAAATGTAGTTTTGCCACTTCGTTATTGGTTAAATCTAGCGTGGGTAAACCTTGCGCTTGTAAATTTGCCACCAAAACATCAGCTTCAGTTGGGTCAGCAATCGCCACCCCCACAAAAATATGCGCTAGTTTTGGGTCAGAATAACGGTAATTGAATTCGGTAATATTGCGGTCGCCTAACAATCGACAAAAGGTTTTGAATGCACCTGGTTCCTCAGGAATCGTAACTGCTAAAACTGCCTCACGTTTCTCGCCAATTTCGGCGCGCTCGGCAATAAAGCGTAGGCGGTCAAAGTTCATGTTTGCGCCAGAAGCAATACCAATCAAAGTTTTACCGCTTAGTTTATTGCGTTTGGCATATTCTTTAATTCCCGCTGTAGCTAGTGCGCCAGCCGGTTCTAGAATGCTACGTGTATCTTCAAATACATCTTTAATAGCGGCGCAAATCGCATCGTTATCCACCACGATCATTTCATCTACATATTGCTGACAAAGCGCAAACGTATGTACGCCGACCTGCTTTACCGCTGCACCATCGGCAAAAAGTCCCACTTGCTCAAGGATCACGCGCTGACCTTGTTTGAGTGATTCTGTCATCGCTTCAGAATCTTTGGCTTCTACGCCTATGATTTTAATCTCCGGACGCAGGGCCTTTACATAAGCCGCAACGCCAGCAAGCAAACCGCCGCCACCAACACAACAAAAAATCGCTTCTATAGGTTCTGGGTACTCATTTAAAATTTCCATGCCTATGGTACCTTGGCCGGCGATCACATCGGGGTCATCGTAAGGATGTACGAATGTTAGGCCTTCAGTTTTTTCAAGTTCAAGCGCACGCGTATAAGCATCAGAATAACTATCGCCAAACAGTACCACTTCAGCGCCACGTCCTTTAACTGCATTAATTTTAATGAGTGGCGTGGTAGTTGGCATGACGATAACTGCACGACAGCCAAGCTTTTGCGCGCTTAATGCAACGCCTTGCGCATGATTACCCGCAGAGGCAGCGATAACGCCCCTTGCCAGCACATCAGCAGGCAAATGTGCCATTTTGTTGTAAGCGCCACGTAGCTTAAATGAGAATACTGGCTGCATGTCTTCACGCTTTAATAACACCTTGTTTTGTATGCGTTTTGATAAATTTGGCTGCAATTCTAATGGCGTTATTTTTGCCACATCATACACAAGTGAAGTTTTTATTTTATTCAAATAATCGTTAATAGTTAGTGCTGAGTCATTCATGGTGAGTCTTTGGCATGCATTAGGTAATTTTCAATCATTACCATGCAGTGTATAGTGATAGATGTTTGCAATTATAAAGAAAAAATAAGGATTTAACTAAAAATGGCATATACCCAAGACGAATTAAAGCAACAAGTAGCACGCGCAGCCGTTGAATACGTAAAAGGCGGCATTATTGGCGTGGGCACAGGCTCAACCGCAAACTTTTTTATTGAAGAATTAGCTAAAGTAAAGCATAAAATTGACGGCGCTGTCGCCAGTTCTGAAGCTACAGCCCAACGCTTACGCGCACATGGCATAGAAGT
>CAIYLB010000041.1 GCA_903926935.1 uncultured Pseudomonadota bacterium | reverse complement strand
TTACAATGTTCTCAATTGTTTAGCTTTAGTTTTTACTAGGATTTTTCCCTAATTTTCTTTGCAAGGTACGTCTGTGCATATTCAAGCTGCGTGCAGTGGCGGAGATATTGCCATCATGCTCAGCCAGTACACGTTGAATATGCTCCCATTCTAGGCGGTCGATAGACAGTGGATTGGTCGATAATTCAAGTTCGGCATTGCCTGATTGTTTTTCAAAGGCAGCAACAATCTCATCGGCATCTACCGGTTTTGCAAGATAATGCGTTGCACCTAGTTTAATGGCTTCAACCGCGGTGGCAATGCTGGCAAATCCAGTAAGCACGACAATTCTCGTACCTGCATTTAGGCTTGCTAACTGGCGAACCAGCACTAAGCCTGAGTTACCTGACATTTTTAAGTCCACTACGGCGAATTCTGGTGCTTCTTGTTTGGCAAGTTCAAATGCACTTTCTGCACTGTTGGCTAAGCTGACTAAAAATCCGCGTTTACGCATGGCTGGTGCCAGTGCATTTAGGAAATCTTCATCATCATCAACTAAAAGTAGGCTGGGTTTTTCATCACTATTTTCTGTAGTAGCTATATTTTCTAGATTAAAACTGTTCATTTTCTGACCTTCAGTTTCTTATACGTAAATTTTTAAGTGGCAAACTCACTAGCGTAATGACGCCGCCTTCTGGGTGATTGTTGAGACTTAACTTGCCTTCATACCGCGCTAGAATCGCTTGCGTTAAATATACGCCTAAGCCCATGCCTTCGTTATTTTTTGAGGTGAAAAACGGTGTGCCTAATTTACTTTTGGTCTCGGCACTTAAGCCAGCGCCAAAGTCGCGGATCTGTATTTTTAGTGTTTTCTCATCCCAATTGGCATCAAATAAAATGCGTTCAGGTGATTCGTCTGCGGCGTTATCCAGTAAATTTAGTATGGCCTGTGTGAAGGTTCTATCCATAAAAATGATTGGGTTTATTTTGGTGTCTGACATGGTAATAATTAGCTCGGTTGCCGGTCTGGTATCGCGCCAACGCTGGATCGCCTCCTGTAAAAACTCAAATAGCGTAAAGCCTTGGCCGGCATCCGCGCGCGATAGTCCCGCATTACGAGTAATAGACGACAATATTTCTTTGCAGCGTGTCACTTGTTTTTGTAGTATTTCCAGTTGCTGTAATAACTCTGGTTGATTGGCGTAATCTTGCCTGAGTTCTTTGCTTATAATAGCCATTGTCGCCAATGGCGTGCCTAGCTCATGCGCTGCACTGGTAGCCAATGTGCCTAAGGCTAGCATGCGTTCGCTTTCTAGCGCTTTTTCACGCACAGCAGCGATGGTCTTATCGTAATCACGTAGGTTTTGCCCAATACGTGCAATAAAAATCGCCACAATAATCGAGCTAACAACAAAGCCCAGCCACATGCCAACCAAATGAATGTCTAAATGAAAGCTATTTTTTGCATCCAGTTGGGCGTGCATGTGCAGGTGTGAAAGCGGTATATGGTAAAACATCAGCAAGGTATAGCAGGTAATGCTCAAGCCGGCGATTATCCATGCATAAGCGGTGCGCAAAGCCACTGCCGCTACGGTAATCGGCAATAAATACATCCAAATAAATGGGTTGCTATAACCGCCACTAAAATAAAAAAGTACAGAAAGCGCTGCAATATCGCCTAAAAGTTGCGCTAATAATTCACGCTGCGTGGTTTGCTGGGTATGTTTCAAGCGCCACCATGCTATGCCGTTGAGTAAACCTAAGCCTGTAATAGCCAGTAGTAGAGGTAATACAGGGAGTGGAATAGATGCTAGCCGTAATCCGATAATCACCGCCGTTAAGCAAATCATTACTACGCTACGCAACATGACTAAGCGTTGCATATTGTGGCGAGTTGCATTAGATAGTGCGGGGCGGATAGATTGCATTTTTGGGTTACCTAAAAGCTTAATATTCAAAGCCTAATAAGGCACATTATAAAGTGTTCAAGCTCTTAATAATCAATTACTAGCTGTGGCAAATTGTCGCACGGCAATTTATCAAGCAATATTGAATGCTCACTTTTTAGTTGAGAGTTTTGGCTCCGATGTTAATAGCGTTATTATTAACGCTGAGCTGACTGAATTGAATCCTGTTTTAGCGCGGCTTCGTTATGCTAATATTATTGGCTACTCATCAGGTATTAATCACTATGATTCTAATTTTGAAACTAGCCATAATTATGCTGTTTTTCTTATCTCCAACTGCAATTTATGCAACGGAAGTTGGAAAACCGGCACCCGAATTCACGGCTCATTTGATTGATGGGAAATTATTTTCTGTTGAGTCTGCCAAAGGCCAAGTAATTATCATTAATTTTTGGGCCAGTTGGTGTTCACCCTGCAGGCAAGAAATGCCAGCATTTGAACGTTATTATCAGCAACATAAGGCGCAAGGATTGCACCTTATAGCGGTTAGTTTGGATGAAACTTCCGATGACGCGAAGGTAAGGCAAGTGATGTCCGCATATAGCTTTAATGCAGCATTTGAGCGAGAAACGCAACATAAAGGATATGGTCGTATTTGGCGTTTGCCACTGACATTTGTTATTGATCGTAAAGGCATAGTGCGTAAAGATGGCTGGTATGGTGATGCCGGGATAGATCAAGCTTTACTAGAAAAAATAGTGACACCGCTACTTGATGAAAAGTAGCGGCTATCCATAGGCTTTTTGCGTTTGCTGATTCATCGTTGATAGATTAAAAAATGTAGCGTAACCCAGCTGAAAGTAGCAAGTTAGGTTCAATCTGATAGCCATTCACACGTTGGTAAATTGGCACTTGTAAGAAGCCAAATGCTTGAACCTGTTTGTTGATTGGCACCGTTATTCCTGGGCTAATATAAAGTAAAGTTGCACCGCTATTTGGAATATCTGCCTGTGTCCCAGACTCCCGTTTCTCTATTCTGCTGTTTAATTGTAATTGTGGAATAAATGTTTCAAAACCCATATAACGCACGCCAGCGCTGGCATTTAAGCCATTGCCAGGACGAAACTCTTTGTGCGAGTTAAGTGCAACCTGCAAGGTTGCTTGTGCAAAATAATCCCAATTGCGGTTGATATTGCCAAAATGGTAGCCGCCCAGCAATAAATCTGTAGTGCCTGTTCCTAGCTGTAAGCCACGATCAAGTGGCGAGCCATCACTTAACAAGTCATTAGTGCTACCAGTAGGTAGCTTTAAACCAAAGGTGATGCCTGAACTGCGGTCGTCGGCTAATCCTTGATAGCGGCCGGTGATGCGTAAGTCACCAATTCCTTTTGAGGATGAAGTCAGTATTGTGTCTGGATAACCATCTTCGCCATAAGTGCCGTGGGAGCGACTAAACACTGGTAACTGCACATTGACCGCCCAGTCTTTATTGAAGCTATGATCCAAACCCAGCGTTAGATTGCGATTGATGGTGCTATCCTGTACTTCAGTCCCGGCCGGAATGTCGCTTCGATTAACCGAACCGCTGCCGCTCCGATAATCATTTTGTTTGAAGTAGTCGAAACGAATGTCGAAACGCGTTCCTTCTCCGTTAGCAATGCCTTGACTAGTCCAGTCTGAATTAAGCGTGCAACCACAGCTAGAACAGGCTAATGCAGTTGTGATGTTAGCTAACATTAACATTGTGATTGCTGCCAGGGCTAAATTTTTGTGTGTAAGCGTATTCATGTTATTTAGTTAAAAATTTTCGTATTTTATATAGTTAGAATTATAAATATCCATAGTTAAACTGTACATGTGGCATATTGTCGCAGGCGTTGGTTTTAATTGTGGCTAGCTTTATTTCTTAAAGCTAACACGCATTGAAGCGTACCTAAAAAATAGAGTAATATTGTGCGCATGAAAAATCTATTCTTGTTTTGTGCGGTCTTTTTGATCAGTTTGCCTTTAAAAGTAACTTCTCATGAAGGTCACGCGCAACAGCAAAAGCCTATGCTAGCCATAAGTGTGGCATTTGATTCCTCAGGTAATTTATGGAAGGCAAGTAGCAATGGTGATTTTGTGCAAGTTGAGTCTAGCCGCGATTTAGGCAAACATTTTTCTAAAGCCATCAGCATTAATCAAACTGCCCAAAAGATTGTCGCTGATGGCGAAGCGCGCCCCAAAATTGCTATCGGCCCAGATGGCAATATCTATCTCACGTGGACTCAGAGCTTAGCTAAACCATTTAGTGCTTATGTGTGGTTTGCACGGTCAATTAACGGCGGGAAAACTTTTGAAACGCCTATCATTGTTCATCAAGATCGTGCCGAAATCACCCATCGCTTTGATGCGCTTAACGTGGCGGCCAATGGCAATGTCACCGTTGCATGGGTCGATAAGCGTGATTTAATAGCCGCTAAAACTGCTGGTAAACCTTACGATGGCGCCGCTATTTATTACGCACTTTCAACAGATAAAGG
>CAIYLB010000040.1 GCA_903926935.1 uncultured Pseudomonadota bacterium | reverse complement strand
CCTTTTTTAGGTGTGAAATTAAGAATGTTAAGCGCGTGATCTACTTTCTTGCCACGAACAAGGTCTGCCACCAATCTAGCCTTTTGAGGAGAAAGATGAACACCTTTTAATATTGCAGATACTTGCATGTTCAGCTCCTACTTCTTAGCTTTTTTGTCGGCTGCATGACCTTTGAATGTACGAGTTAACGCAAATTCACCAAGCTTATGACCAACCATGTTTTCAGAAATCAACACAGGAATGTGCTGCTTACCATTATGAATTGCAATAGTAAGACCAATAAAATCTGGGAAAATTGTAGAGCGACGTGACCAAGTCTTAATTGGTTTGCGATCGCGGATAGCAGCTGCAGCTTCTACTTTTTTCGCCAAATGACCATCAATAAATGGACCTTTTTTTAGTGAACGTGCCATATTATTACCTTACGCCTCTCGGACGACGACTAATACGCATGTTATCTGTACGCTTACTACTACGTGTACGATAACCCTTAGTTTTAACACCCCATGGGCTTACTGGATTCATACCAGCAGCTGTTTTACCTTCACCACCACCGTGCGGGTGATCAACCGGATTCATCACCACACCGCGAACGGTTGGGCGAACACCACGCCAGCGCATAGCACCAGCTTTACCAATTGAACGTAGTGAATGCTCTTCATTACCCACTTCACCTAAAGTTGCCATGCAATCTACATGTACGCGGCGAACTTCACCTGAACGTAAACGTAACTGAGCATAACTACCTTCACGTGCAAGTAATTGTACTGAAGTACCAGCTGAACGAGCCAACTGCGCACCTTTACCAGGTTGTAACTCGATACAATGTATCGTGCTACCAACTGGAATATTACGTAGAGGCATTGCATTACCTGGTTTAATAGGCGCATCTGAACCACTAATTAATTGCGCACCTGCCGCAATACCACGCGGAGCAATAATGTAACGGCGCTCACCATCTGCATAACAAAGCAAGGCAATGTGTGCAGTGCGGTTTGGGTCATATTCAATATGCTCCACTTTCGCTGGGATACCGTGCTTATTACGACGGAAGTCAATTAAACGATAATGCTGCTTATGACCACCACCTTGGTGACGGGTTGTAATATGACCATTATTGTTACGGCCTGCATGCCTACTTTGACTTTCCAACAGCGGTGCGTGTGGTTTACCTTTATAAAGGCCAGGTGTTACCACCTTAACTACACCACGACGACCCGGGGACGTTGGCTTGACTTTAACTAATGCCATCTCATCTCTCCTTATTCGGCCGCTGCGAAGTTAATTTCTTGACCAGGCTTCAAGCTTACATAAGCTTTCTTCCAGTCTTTACGCTTGCCCATACCTTTGCCAGCGCGCTTAGTTTTACCTTCAACGTTAATCGTAGCAACTTTTTCAACTTCAACTTTAAAAATAAGCTCAACAGCCGCTTTAATTTCTGGTTTAGTTGCATCAGTACGAACTTTGAATGCGATTTGTTGATGTTTATCAGCAATATAAGTAGCTTTTTCAGTAATCTGAGGTGCCAAAATAACTTGCAATAAACGATCTTGAGTTTTAGTAATAGCGGTCATCATGCTAGCATCTCCTCAAGTTTCTTCACTGCACCAGCTGTAGCAACCACGTTTGGAAAACGGACCAAACTTACTGGGTCAGCAAACTGAGCATCAACAACCATCACATTAATGAGATTGCGCGAAGATAAATATAAATTCTCATCAAAGCCATCAGTAAGCACTAAAACGCCGCCTTGATAACCTAGATTTTTAATTTTTTCAGCCAAAGCCTTAGTCTTAGGGGTAGCTACAACAAATTCTTCAACAACATTTAAGCGCTCTTGACGAACTAACTCAGAAAGAATTGTTTGCATACCAGCACGGTAAGCCTTACGGTTTATCTTATGGCTGAAATTTTCAAGTGGTGAGCTAGGAAAAGCACGGCCGCCTCCACGCCAGATTGGGCTTGACGTCATACCAGCACGTGCGTTACCCGTTCCTTTTTGCGCATATGGCTTGTGCGTAGTATGAGCTACGTTACCACGACCTTTTTGTGCACGAGTAGCTGTACGGGCATTAGCCATGTAAGCAACTACAACTTGATGCACTAAAGCCTCATTAAACTCACGACCAAATGTATCGTCAGATACAGTCAGGCCTTTTTTAGCAAGCTTACCGCTTTTGTCGGTTAATTTTAATTCCATTATTTCATCCCCTTCTGAAGCTTAGCTTTAATAGCTGGGCGAACAACAACATCGCCGCCTTTAGAACCAGGGATCGCACCTTTAATCAATAGAAGATTACGCTCAACATCAACACGTACGATTTCTAGATTTTGTGTAGTGACTTTAACAGCCCCTAAGTGTCCAGGCATACGCTTACCTGGAAATACACGTCCAGGATCTTGCGCCATACCGATAGAACCAGGTACGTTATGTGATTTTGAGTTACCGTGTGAAGCACGGTTAGACTTAAAGTGATGGCGCTTAATAGCACCAGCAAAGCCTTTACCGAGAGAAGTGCCAGTAACATCAACTATCTGACCTACCTGGAAAATATCAACCGTGATATTAGCACCGGCAGTGTAGTTAGCTAAAATTTCACTAGTCACTGGGAATTCATGTATACCAGAACCCGCAGCAGAACCAGACATGGCATAATGCCCAGTCAATGCACTGTTGATGCGGCTGGCACGACGAGTACCGTAAGCAACTTGAAGGCCTGTATAGCCATCGCTTGCGATAGTCTTGATCTGTGTCACGCGGTTAGGTACAACTTCCAACACGGTTACCGGGATGCTTGCGCCATCATCAGTAAACACGCGGGTCATACCCACTTTGCGACCAATAAGCCCTAAGCTCATGATCGTATCCTTATTATTTAGTTAAAAAGCCGATTACAATTGACCGACTTCTGTAGAAGAGCGCGGATTATACCGAACTCTAGATAGCATTACAAGCCGTTAATTAAAACGACTTGTAATTGTTTAACTTTAGCAATAAATACTAAAGTTTAATTTCCACATCAACACCAGCCGGCAAATCAAGTTTCATCAAAGCATCAACTGTTTTATCTGTAGGATCAACAATGTCCATCAGGCGAACATGTGTACGAATCTCAAATTGGTCACGTGAAGTTTTATTAACGTGTGGTGAACGTAAAATATCAAAACGCTCGATACGTGTTGGTAAAGGAACCGGTCCCTTAACAACTGCACCAGTACGCTTTGCAGTTTCTACGATTTCTTGAGCCGATTGATCAATCAAACGATAATCAAAAGCTTTAAGACGAATACGAATTTTTTGTGTTGACATTTTTTTACTGCCTTTCATATTTACTTCTATTCAAAGAGCGAAACGGCAGAGTTCACCCTGCCGTTTGATTAGACTACAAAAACTTTACGATAAAACTTTTTACTAAAACAACTTACTCAATAATTTTAGCAACAACACCAGCACCAACAGTACGGCCACCTTCACGAATAGCGAAGCGTAGACCTTCTTCCATCGCGATCGGCGCAATCAAAGTAACAACGATAGATACGTTATCACCTGGCATAACCATTTCTGTACCTTCCGGCAACTCAACTGCACCAGTAACGTCAGTCGTACGGAAGTAGAACTGTGGACGGTAACCTTGGAAGAATGGTGTGTGACGACCGCCTTCATCTTTACCTAGCACATAGATTTCTGCCGTGAATTTTGTGTGTGGTTTGATAGAGCCTGATTTAGACAATACTTGACCGCGCTCAACTTCTTCACGTTTTGTACCACGTAGCAATACACCTACGTTGTCGCCTGCCATACCTTGGTCTAGCAATTTACGGAACATTTCAACACCGGTACAGATGGTTTTGATCGTTGGTTTGATACCAACAATTTCAATCTCGTCACCAACTTTTACAATACCACGTTCGATACGGCCCGTTACTACAGTACCACGACCTGAGATAGAGAATACGTCTTCCACTGGCATTAAGAATGCACCGTCAATAGCGCGCTCTGGCATTGGGATGTAAGTGTCTAATGCTTCTGCTAATTTGAAAATTGATGGCTCGCCGTATTCTGATTGGTCGCCTTCTAGTGCTAACTTAGCTGAACCAACAATCACTGGCGTATCGTCGCCTGGAAAGTCGTATTTGCTTAGCAATTCACGAATTTCCATTTCAACTAATTCTAACAACTCTTTATCGTCAACCATGTCCGCTTTGTTCATGAACACAACGATGTATGGTACGCCTACTTGACGTGCTAACAAGATGTGCTCACGCGTTTGTGGCATAGGACCATCAGCAGCTGAACATACTAAAATTGCACCATCCATTTGTGCAGCACCAGTGATCATGTTTTTAACATAGTCGGCATGGCCTGGACAGTCTACGTGTGCGTAGTGACGGTTTGCTGTTTCGTATTCAACGTGTGATGTATTAATCGTAATACCACGTGCTTTTTCTTCTGGTGCAGAGTCAATTTCCGCAAAATTCTTAGCTTCGCCGCCGTATTTT
>CAIYLB010000039.1 GCA_903926935.1 uncultured Pseudomonadota bacterium | reverse complement strand
CTATCACGCAAACCTATTGGCTCGTCTACATTTGGCGAATTTAGTAGCGCAAGCACTTCATCTTCACTAAGACTTTTAGGTAAGCTGCGCGGCAACTTGGGTGATTGAATCTGAATAGTGGGATCTAGACTTATTTTATTTTCACGGATTAGATAACGGTAAAATCGTCTTAAACTAGCAATCAAACGGCTAATACTACGCGGCTTGCTAAGCGGGAATTTAACCGCAAGATATTGCTGAATATCTGCTTGCTCAATGGCTAATAATTGTTTATTCTGCTTAGTAATCCATAGCGCAAACGCATATAAATCTAGCCTATAGCTATCTAATGTATTTTTCGCCAAGCCGTCTTCTAACCATAAGTGGTCTATGAAGGAATCTAGCTCCAATGAGTCTTGCAGCGTAAGTGTTCGCTCACTCATGCTGACTTAGTTGCCTATCAACAAACACGCCTTCGTGTGCTAACAACCATTGCTTAATGGCCAAACCATGCGGCTGGCCCTTCATAAAACCGCCGACGCCATTTTTCGCCAGTACACGATGGCACGGAATCAGTAATGGCAATTTATTGGCACCACAGGCATTAGCCACCGCGCGTGCACCTGAGCCTATCTTTTCAGCCAACTGACTATAAGTGTAGGTTTGCCCAACGGGAATAGCCGCAATGGCTTGCCAGACACGCTGCTGAAAGGCTGTGCCATGTACCTCAATAGGCAAATCAAACTTACTACTGGGCTGTTGCAAATATTGCATTATTTGTGTGTAAGCTTGCTTCACTAAGGGATTAGTCGATAGCTTATTTTCTTCCGATGGTGATTCTGCGAGCAAATGAATAGCCATCTGGTTAGCGTGCAGTGAAATGACCACAGCGCCAAACGGCGAAATAATCACAGCCTCATATTGAGCGTCAACTTTCACTATAAGAAACCATCATTATTTTATCAGCACTTACAAATGCATTAAGTTCAAGTTACTTAAATATAAACTCTTTAGGTAATAACACCCAAATTTTTCCCGTCTGCTTCATAGCGCCAGCTTTTGCCCCAGCCTCAAAACCTGAGCCCCAAAAAAAGTCAGCACGCACGCCGCCTTTAATGGCGCCGCCGGTATCTTGTGCTACTACCAAGCGCTTGATAGGTTTTGTGCTATTGGGTTCAGTGGTGGATAAAAACACAGGCGCACCTAAGGGCACAAATTTTGGATCTATGGCCACGCTTCTTTCGCCTAAAATAGGTACGCCAAGTGCGCCTAATGGGCCTGGCAAACCAGCCGGCAGTTCTCTAAAGAATACATAACTCGGATTGCTATTCAGTAAATCTCGCAGCTTGCTGGGGTTGTTGCGCGCCCAATTTTTAATGCCGTTCATAGAGGCTGTGGCGCTGGTGAGTTCGCCACGTTCAATTAATATGCGGCCGATTGAGTTGTAAGATTGGCCATTTTGATCGGCATAACCAACATGAATTTGTTCGCCATTTTCTAATTGTACTAAGCCTGAACCTTGAATCTGTAAGAAAAATACATCAATAATGTCGTCGATATAAATAAACTCAAGGCCTTTGATGGGCGAAGTATCTAGCTCAATTTCTGCACGATTGTAATAAGGCACTAATTTATTGCCGACTAAGCGCCCACGTACACGTTTGTACTTAAGTTCAGGATAAATACTATCAAGCTCAACAGTAATTAAATCAGTAGGTGCTTGATATAATGGGTTTGGGTATTTGGCTGTTTTAGTGCGACTGCCTTTAAGTAACGGCTCATAATAGCCGGTAATCATACCGCTCTCTGTGCCGTCTATATTAGTAGTTTTGTACACTGAAAAATATTCTTTAAAGTAGCCTTGTAGTGCTTCTAAATTTGGCTTTCTTACATGTTGACTGTTCAGCTGAGTGGCTGCGCTACAGGCTTTTTGCCACATTGGTCGATTACCTAAAGCGGTGCAACTTTGCAGCCAAGCTGGCCATGAAAAAGCGAGATTATCTTGATAAAAGCCGTCGACATCTTCCCAGTTAGCTGGTTTTAATAAGCCGTAATCTGCAATTTTTGCAATTTCTTTAGCATCAATTGTTTTAGGCTCGGTGATGGTTATGTTAGCAACTTGCGGACAATCACATTTAGCACTTGCTGCAGTTGTTGGGGTAACAGTAACTGCAGAATCAGCTTTTACTGGTTCAACCGGCTTAAGCTTATTATTGGCACAAGCTGACAATAGGCTTACGAGTAATACAGAGATAAATAGGGAGGCTGATTTTTTCATTAATTCACTAAAACCCTAAAGTTGACTAACAATACTTAAATTGGAATAAAAACAGACATTGAGATTTTAATAAACTTAGCTGCACGAAATTAAATTAATGCAGAACCCTAGGCATATTCAGCACAAATGGGTGAATGATGGCATCAAAGCGGTTGCCGTCTTCTGCCACCATTTGGTAAGTGCCATGCATTTCGCCCATAGGCATGCTAATGAGCGTGCCGCTGGAATATTCAAAAGACTCGTTAGGGCTGAGTAACGGCTGGGCACCAATAACGCCAAGGCCGGTCACTTCTTGTATGGCACCATTGGCTTCGGTGATAATCCAGTGGCGGCTAATTAATTGCGCGGCAATATTGCCCGTATTGGTAATTTTTACATGGTATTCAAAGGCGTAGCGATTGTGCTCAACATCGGATTGCTCTGCGCTAAATATCGCTTCAACAGTCACAGTGCATTCGTAATGGTTAGCGCTGCTCATGCTGTTAGCCTCATACAATTAAACCAGCGCTGGGTGAGCTTGGGCTGGCCGAGTAAAGTTTTTTAGGCATGCGACCGGCTAAATAGGCTTCGCGACCGGCTTGTACCGCTTTTTTCATGGCGCTTGCCATCAGCACAGGGTTGCCTGCAGCTGCGATTGCGGTATTCATCAGTATGCCTTGGCAACCTAATTCCATGGCGATCGCAGCATCAGAAGCAGTGCCTACGCCGGCATCTACTAACACTGGAATATTAGCGTTAGCAATAATGATTTGTAAGTTCCAAGGGTTTAAAATGCCCATGCCAGAACCGATTAATGAGGCTAATGGCATGACGGCACAACAACCAATTTCTTCTAGCTGTTTAGCCATAATCGGATCATCCGAGCAATATACCATCACATCAAAACCATCTTTCACTAGCACTTTGGCGGCGGCAATGGTTTCTATCATGTTTGGGTATAGCGTATTTGGATCGCCTAATACTTCTAATTTAACTAATTTATGACCATCTAATAATTCGCGCGCTAAGCGCAAAGTACGTACCGCATCATCTGCTGAATAACAACCCGCGGTATTAGGCAAATAGGTGAATTCTTCTGGCGGCAAAAAATCTAAAAGTGAAGGTTCGCCGGAATTTTGGCCAATATTAGTGCGGCGTATCGCCACCGTGATAATTTCTGCGCCACTGGCATCAATGGCAGCGCGTGTTTGTGCAAAGTCTTGATATTTACCAGTACCCACCAATAAGCGTGAATGGTAGGTCTTATCTGCAATTTTTAATAAGTCTGACAACTGTTATATCCTTCTTTATGACTTTAACAAGGGCTGTAAATAGCGAATTAACCGCCGCCAACTGCGCCTACAATCTCTAGCTTATCACCATCCGTCAACTGCTTCTCAGCAAATTGGCTACGCGGCACAATTTCTCCATTACACTCGATTGCAAGACGTTTACCCTCTAAAGCCAGCGTGCTGACTAAATGCGCCACACTGAAGCCGGCTGAGTCAAAATCTCTGAATTTTCCGTTAATAATAAGCTGCATGGTAGGTTGAATGCGTTGATTGAATGCTAGGTTGCATAGTAGTTTGCGTCGTAAAAGCCACGTACATTTAAAACATCATTTTACGAAATTAGTAGTGCGCTTAGCAAACCTTATATCGTTTATTTATATGTCATCCACTAATTAGCTTGCGGCATTTGTGCACTCGCTGAGTGGAGGATCGCCAATAAACCCTGCCAGGGAATTTTTAGGCAAGGCGCCTAATTTTAATTTAACTAGGTTGCTAGCCTCTAGTTGCGATTGCGTTTAAATATCGTAATCAAGATGCAGATCTTATGGGGCGGACTTAGCAATAAGGCCTAAGTCTATATTGTAATCTTCAGCAAAATCAGGGTCTATCGCCTCAAGATTTTTGCCTATTTTATTGGCTTCTAAAACATCATTTTGTGCCATAGCAATTACGCCCAACTGATAAAACGCGCTGGAATGTTTCGGTGCTAGAGCTAATACTTTGTTAAATGAATTTTTCGCTTTTTCTAAATCCAGCAGCCCTTCTTGTGCCATGCCTAAACTTAGCCAAGCTTCTGGATTGTCTTTTTCGACATTCACCCAAGCTTTTGAAATTATTTCTAAAGTAGACCAAGCCTGAGTTTGTGTCGGTTGTACGGCCTGCATAAAAAACGGCCGGTCT
>CAIYLB010000038.1 GCA_903926935.1 uncultured Pseudomonadota bacterium | reverse complement strand
GATCTTCTTGCATGAGTTTTCTCAACGCAAGCACCATTTTTTCATAGTCGCCCTTACCCTTAGGCTCAATAGCCATATTGATAACTGGATCAGGACAAGTAATAGACTCTAAAATAATAGGACTATCTTCATTGGCTAGCGTATCACCAGTTCTTGTATGTTTCAAACCGACTATTGCTGCTATATCACCAGCACGAATTTCATCAAGATCTTCCCGTGTATTTGCGTGCATCTGTAAAACACGTCCAACTCTTTCTTTTCTATCGGAAACCGAATTAAAAATATATGATCCGGCTTTTAAAGTACCGCAATAAACTCTAATAAATGTTAATTTCCCTACAAACGGATCAGTCATGATTTTGAAAGCTAATGCAGAGAACTTCTCGTCATCAGATGCTTTAAGGCGAATTTCATTACCGTCACCATCTTCAGCTTTAGTTGGTGGAATATCTGTTGGCGCTGGCATTAATTCAATAACTTTATCCAACATTGCCTGAACGCCTTTGTTTTTAAAGGCAGAACCACAAACCATAGGCACGATTTCAAAAGCAATAGTACGCTGACGCAAACCAGCCATGATGTCAGCTTCTGACAAATCACCTTCTTCAAGGTATTTGTTCATCAACTCTTCTGTAGCTTCAGCCGCAGCTTCAACCATATTCTCACGCCATTTATCGCATTCAGCTTTTAGGTCAGCTGGAATCTCACGGTAGTCAAATTTCATACCTTGAGATTCATCATCCCAATAGATAGCTTTCATCTTAATTAAATCGACAACACCTTCAAACTTATCTTCCGCACCGATTGGCACTTGCAAAGGAATTGGGTTAGCTTTAAGACGTGAACGCATCTGATCGTACACTTTAAAGAAGTTAGCACCAGCGCGGTCCATTTTATTAACGAACGCTAAACGCGGTACTTTGTATTTATTAGCTTGACGCCATACAGTTTCAGACTGAGGCTGCACACCACCTACTGCACAATAAACCATACAAGCACCATCAAGCACACGCATTGAGCGCTCTACTTCAATAGTAAAGTCAACGTGGCCCGGTGTATCAATAATGTTAATACGGTGCTGATCAAATTGACCCGCCATACCTTTCCAGAAACAAGTAGTTGCGGCAGAAGTAATAGTAATTCCGCGCTCCTGCTCTTGCTCCATCCAGTCCATCGTGGCCGCGCCATTATGAACTTCACCAATCTTATGGTTCACACCAGTGTAAAACAAGATACGTTCTGTAGTAGTTGTTTTACCTGCATCAATGTGTGCAGAGATACCAATGTTACGGTAGCGTTCAATAGGGGTTATACGAGCCACGGCTATTACCTTTATTTATAGATTATTACTAAGTTCTTAAGGAGCTATGCAAATGGCCTAAGCATCAACTTAGGCCAATTTTGCAAACATTCAGAGATTAAAATCTGAAATGCGAGAATGCTTTATTTGCTTCTGCCATACGGTGAACTTCTTCACGCTTTTTCATTGCTGAACCGCGGCCTTCTGAAGCTTCAGCCAACTCAGCAGCTAAACGCAAGCCCATAGACTTCTCACCACGTTTACGCGCAGCATCACGCAACCAACGCATAGCTAAAGCGCTACGACGTGATGGGCGAACTTCAACTGGCACTTGATAGTTAGCACCGCCAACACGGCGACTTTTAACTTCAACTAATGGGCGTAAATTTGTTAAAGCAAGCGTAAACAGTTCCAACGCATCCTTACCAGTTTTAGCGGCTAATTGATCAAACGCTCCGTATAAAATACGCTCAGCAACAGATTTTTTACCGCCTGTCATTAATACGTTTACAAATTTAGACACTTCTTGGCTACCAAATTTTGGATCTGGAAGTATGTTGCGCTTGGGGACTTCTCTACGTCTTGGCATAATTTTCTCTATTCTCTACTTATGTTTTGCTAGCGATTTCTCGAGCAAGGCTTTTAATGAGCCGCTATTTAATAAAACCGATTACTTGGCTTTAGCTTCTTTTGGTTTTTTAGCACCGTATTTAGAACGTGATTGCTTACGATCTTTAACACCAGCAGTATCCAAACTACCACGAACCATATGGTAACGCACACCAGGCAAATCTTTTACACGACCGCCACGCAATAGCACAACACTATGCTCTTGCAGGTTATGGCCTTCACCACCGATGTAGCTAATAACTTCATAGCCATTGGTTAAACGTACTTTTGCAACTTTACGCAAAGCCGAGTTAGGCTTTTTAGGTGTAGTTGTGTAAACACGAGTACAAACACCACGTTTTTGTGGACAAGATTCAAGTGCAGGCACTTTACTTTTTGTGACCACTTTAGCGCGTGGCTTGCGTATTAACTGATTGATGGTTGGCATTGCCTATAACCTCTAAATTATGTTCTCTAAATAATTCTTTATTATTAAGTTTGCAAAGAAAAAATCTTTACAAAACAAATTAGGATAGCCAAGTCGGTGAAGACTATAAGGCTACCCTGAAAAACCCAGTATTCTATTTAGCCTTGGTTTTCTTGTCAAGGCTTATATCGTTAGAGTTAATCTGCTGCTACTTCACTACTTACTTCTATTTCTGACACTTCCGCCTCTAAAAACACTTCGTCAGCTGCGAGTTCTTTTTGCGGAGCACTACCAGCCGCAGCAGCACGCTTACGTGCATCGTGGAAAGCCAAGCCAGTACCAGCAGGAATTAATCGACCGACAATTACGTTTTCTTTCAATCCACGTAACTCGTCACGTTTACCTAGAATAGCTGCCTCAGTTAATACGCGCGTTGTCTCCTGAAATGAAGCCGCAGAAATAAATGAATCAGTTGATAATGATGCTTTAGTAATACCTAGCAACACATATTCAAATTCTGCAGGACGTTTGTCTTGCGGAATGATTCTTTCATTTTGCGCCAATAAATCAGCACGCTCTACTTGCTCACCCATAATAAAGCTTGTGTCACCCGCATCTGTTACACGGACACGCCGCAACATTTGACGCACAATAACTTCAATATGCTTATCGTTAATCTTAACGCCTTGCAAACGATACACGTCTTGTACTTCATCAATAATGTAACGCGCTAATGCTTCACGACCTTGTAAACGTAGAATATCTTGCGGATCAGCTGGACCATCCACAATACTTTCACCCTTAGTCACCACTTGGCCATCATGCGCAGTCACGTGCTTATCTTTAGGAATCAAGTATTCGTTGCCGATACCGTCTAAATCAGTAATCACTAAACGTTGCTTACCTTTTGTATCTTTACCGAACGATACGGTACCAGTCACTTCAGCCAACATACCGGCATCTTTTGGTGAACGCGCTTCAAACAATTCAGCGACGCGTGGCAGACCACCGGTAATATCACGTGTTTTAGATGACTCTTGTGGAATACGCGCAAGCACTTCACCCACACCCACTTCTTGACCATCTTTAACAGTAATAATACAACCTAGCTGGAAGGTAATGTTAACTGACTGTTCACCACCAGTTACCTTAACTTCTTGGCCGTTAGCATCTAACAATTTAACTTGTGGACGCAAACCTTTAGTTTGACCAGCACGTTGTTTTGGATCGATTACCACTAGTGATGAGAGACCTGTAACATCATCAATTTGTTTAGCGACAGTGATACCTTCTTCAACGTTTTCAAATTTAATGTGGCCAGCATATTCAGTAATAATTGGACGAGTATGTGGATCCCATGTAGCAATCGCTTGACCCGCTTTAACTGTTTTGCCATCTGTAATCTGCAAAGTTGAACCGTAAGGTACTTTATGACGCTCACGCTCACGGCCATTTTCATCCGCGATAATTACTTCACCGTTACGAGAAATCACCACTTGTTCATTACGTGCATTCGTTACATAACGCATAGTAGAAGTAAAGTTCAACACGCCGTTTGACTTACCTTCAACTTGAGATACTGAAGCTGCACGAGATGCCGCACCACCAATATGGAACGTACGCATCGTTAGCTGCGTACCAGGCTCACCAATAGATTGCGCTGCAATAACACCAACCGCTTCGCCCATGCTAATTAACTTGCCACGACCTAAGTCACGACCATAACATTTAGCACAAATACCGTAGCGCGTGTCACAAGTAAGCGCAGTACGTACTTTAACTTCATCGATACCTAGTGCATCAATATGCTCGACCTCATCTTCACCGAGCAACGTACCAGCAGGGTAAATTACTTCTTGCGTTTCGGTGTTAATTACGTCTAGCGCTGCTGTACGACCTAATATACGATCATGCAACGGCTCGATCACTTCACCGCCTTTAACCAGTGCCTTTGTTACTAAACCATCATTCGTGCCACAGTCATGCTCAGTTACAACTAAATCTTGCGTCACATCTACCAAACGACGTGTTAAGTAACCAGAGTTAGCTGTTTTTAATGCTGTATCGGCTAGACCTTTACGCGCACCGTGGGTTGAAATAAAGTATTGCAATACATTTAGACCATCACGGAAGTTAGCTTTAATTGGCGTTTCAATGATCGAGCCATCTGGTTTTGCCATCAAACCACGCATACCAGCTAGTTGACGAATCTGCGCTGCAGAACCACGCGCGCCAGAGTCAGCCATCATGTAAATAGCGTTGAATGATTCTTGACGCATTAACTTGCCGGCTTTATCTTTAGTTTGCACACCATTAGCATCAAGCACTGGCTCTTCGCGTAATTGTGCCATCATCGCATCAGCAATTTTCTCACTGGCACGACCCCAGATATCCACTACTTTATTGTAGCGCTCACCTTGCGTCACTAAACCAGAAACGTATTGACCTTCAATTTCTCTTACTTCAACTTCAGCCTCAGCAATTAAACGCTCTTTTTCTGGCGGTACTAACATATCGTTAATACTGATAGAAATACCGGCTTTAGTAGCATAGGTATAACCTGTGTCTTTTAATTTATCAGCAAATATCACTGTTTCGCGAATACCAACTTCACGGAAAGATACGTTGATAAGTTTAGAAATTTCTTTCTTTTTCATAGACTTATCAATGTGGCTGAAGGACAAACCGGCTGGCAGAATTTCTGACAGCAAGGCACGGCCTACAGTTGTTTCGTAACGTGTTGTTTTTTCAGTTTTAACGCCATCTAAATCTAGATCGTATTCTTTAATACGCACGGTAATCTTCGCGTGAATACTAATTAAACCTTGATCAAATACACGTTGCACTTCTTTCACATCAGCAAAGCGCATGCCTTCGCCACGAGCGAGTTGTTTTTCGCGCGTCATGTAATAAAGACCCAACACGATATCTTGTGAAGGCACAATAATCGGCTCACCGTTTGCAGGTGAAAGCACGTTATTAGAAGCCAACATGAAAGTACGTGCTTCCATTTGCGCTTCTAAGCTCAATGGAACGTGAACCGCCATTTGGTCACCATCGAAGTCGGCGTTGAAGGCCGTACAAACGAGTGGATGCAATTGAATCGCTTTACCTTCGATCAAGATAGGTTCAAACGCTTGAATACCTAATCTATGCAAAGTAGGCGCACGGTTTAGTAACACCGGATGCTCACGAATCACGTCTTCTAAGATATCCCAAACTTCTGGACCTTCTTCTTCAACTTTTTTCTTAGCGGCTTTAATCGTTGTGGCTAAACCTAATACTTCCAATTTATGGAAAATGAATGGTTTGAACAATTCCAAAGCCATTTTTTTAGGTAAACCGCATTGATGTAATTTCAATTGCGGACCAACAACAATCACTGAACGACCTGAGTAATCTACACGTTTACCCAATAAGTTCTGACGGAAACGACCTTGTTTACCTTTCAACGAATCGG
>CAIYLB010000037.1 GCA_903926935.1 uncultured Pseudomonadota bacterium | reverse complement strand
CGCCATACAGCGCTAAGGCTTTAGCCGTTTGCTGGCCGATAGCGGCGAATTTTACATTGTCAGGAATGCTGGGAAATTTTTTAATGAGACGCGGCAGCGCATTTTCTACGGCATTGGTGCTGATAAATATAGCCCAATCAACCGATTGCAGCTGATTAATGGTTTCATCAAACACACTATAATTATCTAATGGCGCAATGGCGATGAGCGGAAAAACAATCGCTTTGCCTGCTTGCTCCTCAATCGCAGCGCACAAGCGCTTCGCCTGGTCTAGCGGACGCGTGACGGCAATACCAAAGCCATTCAGTGAGTTATCCATTATTTAACATGCGCGCCTAATTATGTTAACCAATATTTATTTTAGCTAAAGTTTATATCCAGCAGTTTTTTTTAGTCAACGTTAGCTGTTAATCTAGCAAAGCCAAAATCGCATCAGCACCATGCGCACGCAATTGTGCCGCCAAGGCTTGACCCAGCGCTTCTGGCTGATTTCGGCTACCGCTCACGCTTTCAACCAACATCTGCTTGCCATCGACACTAGCGACAAAGCCAGTGATACGAATATTATCCGCTACACACACGGCATAAGCGCCAAGTGGCACCGTACAACTGCCGGCTAAAGCTCGGCTCATGCCACGCTCTGCTTCTACACAAACTTGTGTATCTGCATGGTTTAACGGTGCAAGCACGCTGAGTAAATCTGGCCGGTTTGAGCAAATCTCTATGCCCAAAGCGCCTTGGCCAACGGCTGGAATACTTAATTCCGGTGAAATTGCACTACGAATACGCATTTCTAGCCCTAGGCGAATCAGGCCGGCGGCGGCAAGAATAATAGCCGCGTATTGCCCTTCATCTAATTTACGTAAACGCGTCTGCAAATTACCGCGCAAAGATTCTATTTTCAAATGGGGTAATCGTGCTTGTAACTGACTTTGGCGACGCAAGCTTGAAGTACCTACAATGCTACCAGCCGGTAAATCTTCTAAAGTGGCAAAATCGTTTGAAACAAAAGCATCGCGGGCATCTTCACGCTCGCCAGTTGCGGCCATCATAAAACCTTCAGGCAGATTCATCGGCACATCTTTCATGCTGTGTACGGCTAAATCGGCACGACCATCCGTCAACGCCATTTCTAGCTCTTTAACAAACAAACCTTTACCACCAACTTTGGCTAATGGCGTGTCTAAAATTTGGTCGCCGGTAGTAGTCATGCCCAAAATTTCTACCGTAGTTGCTGGATAAAGTGCCTGTAAGCGACTTTGAATATGTAGCGCTTGCCACATGGCCAGCGGACTTTCACGCGAAGCGATGACTAATTTTGCTGGGACGCTAGTATTTTGGCTGTGACTTGGATTATTCATGTGTGAGATATTATTGCAGTTCCATAGATGTGCTTAATTTTAACACAAGCTGTGGCTTCATTTTATTAGCTTTAAGTGACATGGCTTTGTCGCTGATAACTAAAAGTTTGCTGATCAATCGTGGTAAATTAACGCCAAAACTAACCATCTCAACTTATACACCCCGTTTTTCACAAGCAGTTTTTGGGTCGAGTAAGCTCGTAGCATTTGCGTTTTGCTTTATAATAAGCGCTTAAGTAGTTTATTATTAAACAATATTTAAAACATTACGCCAAAATTACAATAAAAAAAATCTAAAAAAATTTAGTAAAAAACCTCAATAAATAACCGTTAAATGAGAAACAAAAAGTGACACAAAAAGAAAGCGCGCTCAATAAAAAAAACACCAGCTGGTCAGGCAGATTTAACGAGCCTGTGGCCGAACTGGTCAAAAAATATACGGCATCGGTTGGTTTTGATCAGCGCCTAGCGACATTTGATATTCAAGGCTCGCTTGCCCATGCGCAAATGCTGGGTGCGCAAAAAATTATTAGTCTCGCTGACGTAAAATCGATAGAAACTGGTTTAGCCGAAATTTTGCAAGAAATTGAAGCGGGTACATTTGAATGGCTGCTAGATTTAGAAGATGTACATTTAAATATTGAAAAACGCCTCACCGATAAAATTGGTGATGCAGGTAAGCGCTTGCATACCGGCAGAAGCCGTAACGACCAAGTGGCAACTGACGTTAGGCTTTGGTTGCGCGCCACTACCGACCAAATCACGACCAGCTTGGCGAACCTGCAATTAAGCTTGTTAGATTTAGCCGAAGCACATTTTGACACCATCATGCCAGGCTTTACGCACTTGCAAGTGGCGCAACCGGTGACATTTGGCCACCATTTAATGGCTTATGTTGAAATGCTAAAACGTGATGTTGCGCGCTTTAACGACTGCAGAACACGGATTAACCGCTTGCCACTTGGTGCGGCGGCTTTGGCCGGCACCAGCTACCCAATAGACCGTGAAATGGTGGCTAAAACGCTTGGCTTTGACGGCGTTTGCGAAAACTCATTAGATGCAGTTTCTGACCGCGATTTTGCCATTGAATTTACCTTTGCCGCTTCACTAGTGATGACGCATTTATCACGCTTATCTGAAGAGCTAATTTTGTGGAGTTCGCCGAGATTTGCATTTATTGATATTGCCGATCGCTTTTGCACAGGCTCATCTATCATGCCGCAAAAAAAGAATCCCGACGTGCCAGAGTTAGTACGCGGAAAAACAGGTCGCGTTTATGGTCATTTAACGGCGCTTCTTACCTTGATGAAAGGCCAACCGCTGGCCTACAATAAAGACAATCAAGAAGATAAAGAACCACTATTTGATACAGCAGATACTCTATTAATCACGTTAAAAATTTATGCCGATATGTTACGCTTGCCTGTCATTGAAAATGGTGCGGTAGTTAAAAAAGGCTTTGTAGTCAATAAAGAAAATATGCGCCAAGCGGCATTTGAAGGCTACGCAACTGCCACCGATTTAGCCGATTATTTAGCTAAAAAAGGCATGCCGTTTAGAGATGCGCATGAAGTGGTTGCGCTTGCTGTGCGTTATGCAGTCGATAAAAAAGTAGATTTGAGTGAGTTGCCACTAGCCAAGCTACAAGAATTTTCTGCTGAAATTAGCGAAGATGTCTATGCCGTATTAACGCTAGAAGGTTCGCTGAATAGTCGAAATCATATTGGTGGCACTGCGCCTGTGCAAGTCAAAGCGGCCATTGCCAGAGCTAGAACTGCGATAAAAACCAATTAGATCAATTGCAAGCTTGTATAAAGCTGGCAATTTAAACCAAAAACAACTCCAGCAATTCGTTCAAAAACCGCTGGCCCAATAGTGTAGGTTGCATATTGCCGTTTTCCAGTAATAACAAACCTTTGCTTTGGGCTTTTTTAATGGCAGTCTCTAACTTGTTGATATTTAAACCGGTGCGTTGCTGAAATAAATCCACAGGCACGCCATCGATTAAACGTAACGCGTTCATCATAAATTCAAAGCCTAGTTCGTCTTGACTAATCAGCCATTCGCGTTCAACAGCTTTGCCGGCTAAGGCTTGCTGCATATAAGCTTTAGGATGTTTAGGACGCACTTCTCGGGTAATTTTATCGTGGTAACTAAGTTTGCTGTGCGCGCCTGCGCCTATGCCTAAATAATCCCCAAACTGCCAGTAATTAAGATTATGTTTGGCTTGCTTACCTTTTTTAGCAAACGCCGAAGTTTCATAATGTTCATAACCATTTTGCGCGAGCAAAGCTTCAATTTCTAGTTGCATATCGCTGCTGGTATCATCATCCGGCAAGCTCGGCGGCGTACGATAAAACGGCGTATTGGGCTCTAAAGTTAGATGGTAAAACGACAAATGCGCTGGGCTTAATTTCACGGCAATTTCAGCATCACGCATCGCATCGGCCAGCGTTTGCTTAGGCAAACCATACATGATGTCGCAGTTCACCTGTTCAAAAGTGCTTAAGGCAAGTTCTACCGCTGAAAAAGCCTGCTCGCTATCGTGAATACGGCCCAAGGCCTTGAGATAATCACTATTAAAACTTTGAATACCAAGCGAAAGCCTGTTCACGCCCGCTTGTTTATAGCCAATAAAATTAGCGGCATCTACCGTGCCGGGGTTGGCTTCCAGCGTCACCTCCGCAGCCAGCTCTAGTGGCGTTAGCATACGCACATGGCTCAATATACGGTCTATCGCTTCTGCAGAAAACAAACTGGGCGTGCCGCCACCAAAAAATACACTTTTGATTTTACGGCCCCACACTTTGGGCGTGGCAAGTTCTAAGTCGGCAATCAGTGCGTCTACATAAGCAGCCTCTGGAATTACGCCATTTTCATTACGGCTTTCATGCGAATTAAAATCACAGTACGGACACTTCTTTACGCACCATGGAATGTGTATGTATAAAGATAATGGTGGTGGATTTTTAAGTCCGGAAAGTGTCTCTTCGCCGGCAAGTGGCGCTACCTTATTGATAGGCTTTTGGTTAAAAGCTTCTGCCGCTTTAATTTCAATGATTTTTTTGATAGGGATTCACCAGCGTCTCGATTAATTGATGCAATGCTTCACGCATTTGCGCTTCAGAAACTTCCATCAATAAACCATCTTCCAATGCATCTTGGGCGATTTGTTTGATTTCATCAAAGTTTTCTGTCATGACTTTAATTTTTTCTGTGCATGCCACCACGCTGCCATCATCGCGCAGCCATATTGGTAATGCTGGATTCTTTGCTTTAGTCATTCGTTTTACTCATTCATGATACTTATAAACTAGCTGCTCTAGTTAGCTTAATTTTTCTAATTTCTGCAATAGTTTCGCCATCGCGTCGCCTCTATGACTAATGCGGCTTTTTATTTCCAAGGGCAATTCAGCCACGGTCTTACCGGTTTTATCATCCAAAAATAGTGGATCATAACCAAAGCCATCATCGCCGCGATACTCGCTTAAAATCTCCCCCGCCCACTGGCCTTCAGCAATAATTGGCTCGGGATCATGCTCGTGCCGCACGAGCACGATGACACAGTAAAAATGCGCATGCCGATTTTTTTCAGCGCCTAACACTTCCAGCAGCTTTTGGTTATTACGCGCATCTTGACTTAAGTTTAAGTCACTAACTTCAGCGGCATAACGGGCCGAACGCACGCCAGGCGCGCCTTGCAGCGCATCGACACACAAACCAGAATCATCTGCCAGCGCAGGTAATCCGGTATGTTTGCTGGCATGACGCGCTTTGGCTAGAGCATTTTCTATGAAGGTAAAAAAAGGCTCTTCACATTCAGGCACATTAAATACCGACTGCGGAATCACTTCAATTTGTAGTGGCGAAAGGATATGCTGAATTTCCCGCAACTTGCCTTTATTGCCAGTAGCAATGACTATTTTGCTAAACACTTAAGGCCTCAGTTTGCATATTAATAAGCTGTGCAATGCCATCGCGCGCTAAATCTAGCATAGCATTCATCGCATTACGGTCAAATGGCTCGCCTTCTGCCGTGCCCTGCACTTCTACAAAGCCGCCGTCTGCGGTCATCACTACATTCATATCTGTATCGCAATCTGAGTCTTCAAGATAATCTAAATCCAGTACTGGCATGCCTTTGTAAACACCGACAGAAATTGCCGCAACCGCTTGTTTAAGCGGGCTTTCTGTTAGCTTACCACTGGCGAGTAATGTTGAAATAGCATCATGCAATGCCACATAAGCGCCAGTAATGCTGGCGGTACGCGTGCCACCATCGGCTTGAATCACATCGCAATCAATCTGAATGCTGCGCTCGCCTAACTTTTCCAAATCAATAATCGCGCGCAATGAGCGTCCAATTAAGCGTTGAATCTCTTGCGTACGGCCAGATTGTTTACCACGTGCCGCTTCTCTATCCATACGGCTACCGGTTGAGCGCGGCAACATACCATATTCTGCGGTAACCCAGCCTTGGCCTTTACCTTTTAAAAAGCCCGGCACGCGCTCTTCTACACTAGCAGTACACAATACGTGGGTATCACCAAATTTCACCAAAACTGAGCCTTCTGCGTGTTTAGTGTAATGCCGAATGATTTCAACTTCTCTTAATTGATTTTGATTGCGTTGGCTTGGGCGGATGTTATTGGCGTTAGCCTGACTAGCTTGCATACTTGATATTCCTGATTCAAAAATTGGTTATTTATATTTTTTACTGCCTAGTGTATTTATACGAGGGATTTCACAACATGATTACCATCACTGCCGCTATAGCAATATTGATAGAATCTTTGCTTGGCGCCCAGCTTGCATACGGCAATATAACTGGTAATTGCTTGTAATTAAAGTTATTTCGTAGGATTTTTTGTCACGACAGTCCCATTTAATTAAAGCTTATTTAACGCTTACTTTAGCGTAAGGGCGTTGCTATTTGTTAAAATAGCGGAAAATCGGATGTCCGCATAGATTAAATCTATTCAATACTCAGTTGCACACATTACTTAAATTGGCTTTTATCAGGAATCACTCAACATGACATTTAGCATGACAGGCTTCGCTGCGCTAGAGCAGCCATTGGAAAGCGCTACGCTACTACTAGAAATTCGTGCGGTAAACAGCCGTTATTTAGATCTGCACTTTAAGTTAGATGAGAATTTAAGAAGCTTAGAACCAAATATTCGCGAACAGATTGGTGCGCATTTAAACCGTGGAAAGATTGAATGTAAAATCAATTTAATTCATCGCTCTCAAGCAAACCAAACCATGCGCCTAGACGAGCATTTAATGCAACAATTAGCCCTGATAGGCGCGCAGGCGCAAATACATTTTCCGCAAAGTCGGCCGCTTAGTGTGGCGGATATTCTCCGCTGGCCTGGGGTGGTGTTGGCAGACGTACTCAGCCAAGAAACACTAGTAGAAGATGTTAAAAAATTAGTCAGCCAAGGCTTACAAGACTTAAATGCCTCACGCGCACGTGAGGGTGAAAAACTCAAAGCGTTGGTTTTAGATAGACTCAGTCAAATTGAAATATTAGTAGAAAAAGTCAAACCATTATTGCCTGCGCTCAGCAAAGAATATCAAGCTAAACTTGAAAGTAAGCTACAAGAAAACCTGAACAATGTAGACCCAGAACGTGTTGCGCAAGAGCTGGTGTTATTCGCTCAACGCATTGATGTGGATGAAGAACTTAGCCGCTTAACGGCACATGTGTCAGAAGTAAAACGTATTTTAAATAGCAGCGCACCTGCAGGTAAACGACTAGACTTTTTAATGCAAGAACTTAATCGCGAAGCCAATACTTTAGGTTCTAAATCTGTCTCAGTGCAAACTACACAAGTTTCTATGGAGCTAAAAGTACTTATTGAACAAATGCGAGAACAAATTCAAAATATTGAATAAGCTTTCAGCTTGCTACTTAAAAAATCACCTCAAAGCCTTATTCTTAAGGCTTTTTATTTTTCCAACGGTGATGACTAAAATAGGAGTGTTAGGCGAAGTAAATGACGTGATTGCGTAAAAATTACAGCGACTAATCATAATTTCTTTAATTATTCTGTCCATCAGCTATTAACCATTGGTATGCTATGCTTAGCCATAAAGCTTAAATCTTGACCCGGTTGTTCTAAGCGAAACTGGGGATTCTCACAATTTAAAACCATCTCTGATTGCAAATAATATGACGCCTTATGGACCATAATCTCACACTTATTACAACCATTGCTAGCGGTTTTGGCCTGGCGCTAATTTTTGGGTTTATCGCTGAACGCTGCCGGCTACCGGCTCTGGTTGGTTACTTATTTGCCGGCATCCTGATTGGGCCAGCAACGCCTGGCTATGTAGCCGATATCAGCATCGCATCTCAACTATCTGAACTCGGCGTCATGCTATTAATGTTTGGTGTTGGATTGCACTTCTCGATTAACGACTTGATGTCTGTGAAGCGTATAGCACTGCCCGGTGCCATTGTACAAATGGCAATTGCGACAGTGTTGGGTATGGCGCTTGCCAATTGTTGGGGATGGACGTTTGGCGAGGGATTGATCTTTGGTTTAGCGCTGTCTTGTGCCAGTACTGTTGTGTTATTAAAAGCGCTGGAAGCTAGAGGCATTCTTGATAGCATGAATGGCAAAATAGCAATCGGCTGGCTAGTGGTTGAAGATCTGGTCACCGTATTGGTTTTGGTTTTAATGCCTCCTTTAGCGGCTATTTTACGTGGCGTAAGTTTAGAAAACACCACGACTCCACTTACGGCGACAGTCGCAACGCCACTATGGCAAACCGTGAGCTTCACCCTTTTACAGGTGACAGGCTTCATTGTCTTGATGTTAGTCGTTGGTAAGCGCCTACTACCTTGGATCTTGTGGCATGTTGCAAAAACTGGCTCACGAGAACTCTTCACCTTAGCCGTCATCTCTGCCGCAATTGGTATCGCCTGTGGTGCAGCGGTACTATTTAGCGTGTCATTTGCGCTCGGTGCCTTTTTTGCCGGTATGGTGATGCGCGAGTCTGAGTTTAGTCATAGAGCCGCAGAAGAATCTCTTCCGCTTCGAGATGCCTTTGCTGTGCTGTTCTTTGTTTCGGTAGGCATGCTATTTGAGCCGGCCATTTTGCTAGAAAAACCGCTGAGTGTGTTAGTTGTGGTGGCCGTCATCGTGCTAGGAAAATCAATGGCAGCCATGATGATTACATTAGCCCTACGCTACCCGCTTAATACTGCACTTACCGTTGCAGCAAGTTTGGCGCAAATTGGAGAGTTTTCTTTTATTCTAGCGGGTCTGGGCGTTTCATTAGGCATTCTTCCAGCGGAAGGAATGAGCTTGATTTTGGCTGGCGCTTTAATTTCAATGGCGATCAACCCAATGATATTTTCATTAATCAAACCGTTACAAACATGGCTTCTTCGTGTTTCAGAGCTTGCCCGCCATTATGAAAAAAATACTGGTAAATTTTCAGAATTACCAATGACTACTGAGCGTAAATACCTTGTGGATCAAGTCGTGCTAGTTGGCTACGGGCGAGTTGGTAAAAGGATTGCAAAGGTATTAAGTGATAACAATATCCCTTTTGTCGTGGCAGAACAAAATCGAGAGCTGGTTGAACATCTACGTAAAAAAGGCATACCGGCCGTTTCTGGAAACGCGTCTGAACCTAGCGTATTAATTCAAGCGCATATTGCAAATGCGGAGATGTTAGTCATTGCAACGCCTGATACTATTGATGTACGAAAAATGATCAAGACCGCAAAAATGCTCCAGCCAGAAATTAAAATCGTAATAAGAACCCATCATGAAGATGAATCAAAATTTTTACGAGAAGAGCGTCTTGGTAAGGTTTTTTACGGGGAAGAGGAACTTGCAAGAGGTATGAGTACTTTTATTGTTGAGCAATATACCTCCAAATAAGAGATTTATCACCGTAGGTGAGATTGTTGATTTTAATGTAGGCGTAAAAAAAGCCCGTTAGGGCTTTTTTTAAATTAGGCTAATTAAATATCCAAATTGTTAGCACCTAGCGCATTGCTTTCGATGAAAGCACGTCTAGGCTCAACGTTATCGCCCATTAAGGTAGTGAAAATTTCATCCGCTGCTATCGCATCATCAATCTGTACTTTTAGTAAACGACGAACCGTTGGATCCATTGTCGTTTCCCATAGTTGCGACGGATTCATCTCGCCCAAGCCTTTATAGCGTTGAATATTTAGGTTATGTTTTGCTTCCTCTAACAACCAATCTAAAGCTTGTTTGAAGGTGATAATTGCAGACTCTTTTTCACCACGTTTAATAACCGCGCCGTCACCAAGCAAACCATGCAACATGACAGACATTTTGCTAATTTGTCGATAATCACCTGAACCTAAGAATTCGGCATTTATTACGCAACATTGTAAGTTGCCGTGAACAAATTTATTAATTTCTAGTCGATAAGCGCTAGCTTCTTGATCAAAGCCTACAATAACTTCGCTGCCAATTGCGCCTAATATTGGGCGTAATTTACCAGCGGCTGCTTCTGTCGTTTCTTTGCTGGCTAAGCTAATGTCACCAAGATCTTGCATGGCGCGCAGCACGCTTTCATCGTAATGCGAGGCAATGCGACGAATAACCGCTTCTGTTACTACCATTTGTTTTGCAATTTCTGTTAGTGGCGCGCCGGTAATGATCTCACCACCGGTTCTAGTCATTAGTTCTGCGCCTTTTAGGGCTGATTGCAATAGGTATTGATCTAACTCTTGTTGGTCTTTTAAATATCGTTCGTCTTTACCTTGTTTTACTTTGTAAAGTGGCGGTTGTGCAATATAAATATGGCCACGCTCTACTAATTCCGTCATTTGGCGATAGAAGAAAGTAAGTAATAAGGTACGAATATGCGCCCCATCAACGTCGGCATCAGTCATGATAATAATGCGGTGATAGCGTAATTTTTCTGCATTAAAATCAGCTTTACCAATACTGGTTCCAAGCGCAGTGATAAGCGTAGCAATTTCTTGTGAGCCGATTAACTTATCAAATCTAGCTTTTTCTACGTTTAAAATTTTACCCTTAAGCGGCAAAATTGCTTGGAATTTACGATCACGGCCTTGCTTGGCTGAACCCCCAGCTGAGTCACCTTCGACTAGGTAAATTTCACACTTGGCAGGGTCGCGTTCTTGGCAGTCTGCCAATTTACCTGGCAAACCCATTGTGTCCATCACGCCCTTACGGCGGGTAATTTCGCGGGCTTTACGTGCTGCTTCACGAGCACGCGCTGCGTCTACAATTTTACCAACGATTATTTTGGCATCTACTGGGTTTTCTTGTAAAAACTCGGCTAATTTTGCAGAAACCACTTCAGAAACAACTGGTTGTACTTCACTTGATACCAATTTATCTTTAGTTTGTGATGAGAATTTTGGATCTGGCACTTTAACGGATAATACGCAGCAAATACCTTCGCGCATATCGTCGCCCATCGTTTCAACTTTAGCTTTTTTAGCCGTATCGGTTTGTTCGATATATTGGTTTAAAGTACGTGTCATGGCGGTACGTAAGCCAGTTAAATGCGTGCCACCATCGCGTTGTGGAATATTATTTGTGAAACATTGCACTGTTTCTGTGTACGAATCGTTCCATTGCATTGCCACCTCAATGGTCATGCCATCTTTTTCACCCATTGCGTAAAAAGTTTTGGGATGAAGCACCGTTTTAGTACGGTTCATGTATTCAACAAAGCCTTTAATGCCACCTGAATAAGCAAAGTTTTCACTTTTATTATTACGCTGATCAACCAACTCAATTTTCACACCGTTATTCAAGAAAGATAATTCACGAATACGCTTGGCTAAAATTTCAAAGTGATATTCAACTAAAATAAAGGTTTCTACAGAGGCTAAAAAGTGTACTTCTGTACCTCGTTTTTCTGTTTTACCTGTTAAAGCCAATGGAGCCATTGGTACACCACGCTGGAATTCCATTTGATGCACTTCACCATTACGGTAAATTTTTAAACGCAACCAATCAGATAAAGCATTTACCACAGAAACACCTACACCATGAAGCCCACCAGACACTTTGTAAGAATTTTGGTCAAATTTACCGCCTGCGTGTAACTCTGTCATAACGATTTCAGCTGCCGATCGTTTTACTGCTTTTATATCATCGTATTTAATGTCAGTAGGAATACCGCGACCATTGTCTGTAACACTAATCGAGTTATCAAGATGTATGGTTACTTTAATGTCATTACAATGCCCAGCTAACGCTTCGTCAATCGCATTATCTAGCACTTCAAATACCATGTGATGCAAACCAGAGCCGTCTGAAGTATCACCAATATACATGCCTGGACGCTTACGTACGGCGTCCAAACCTTCTAGTATTTTAATACTAGAAGAATCGTAATCTGTTGATACTGGTTTATTTTCAGCCGTGCCATTAGTCATTATTTGGTTTATCTTTATATGAATATTGATAGATGAAGATTGCTTAATATTTTTATATTAACTGTGTATTTTGTATTAATAAGTAAATCTATATACGCATAGGCATCACTACGTATTTGTAGTGATTGTTGTTTGGTACCGTAATTAAGCAGCTGCTATTGGCATCAGAAAACGAAAATACTATCGTTTCACTGTTAGTGTTATTTAAAACATCAATTAAATAAGTAACATTAAAACCTATATCTAATGCATCACCTGCGTAATCTAATTCTAATTCTTCTTCTGCTTCTTCTTGATCACTATTGGTACTTATTAATTTTAAGTTATTTTTGTTTAATACCATACGAATACCACGGTATTTTTCGTTTGACAGTATTGAAGCTCGTTGCATCGCGAGTAAAACATTCACTCGATCTATTGTAAATGTGTTTTGATGGCCTGTAGGTATTACTCGGTTGTAGTCAGGAAACTTACCATCTATAACTTTTGAAATTAATTTTATATTACCAAAACTAAAATTTACTTGAGTGCTTGATAGTTCTACTTGTACATCTTCTTCACTATCATCTAGTAATTTTATTAATTCTATAACGGTTTTACGTGGCAATATAATTTCTTGTTTATCAAAATTTTGTTTTAACTCTGTAGAAGTAAAACTTAATCTATGTCCGTCTGTGCCTACTATGTTAAGCCTATTAGCGATAACTTCAAACAATAAACCATTTAAATAGTAACGAATATCTTGTTGCGCCATCGCAAATTCTACTTGTTTTAGTAGTTCTTTTAGTTGGCGTTGGCCTACAGTAACTAAGGTACTTGCGCCTTGAGTTTTTGTCATTACCGGATAATCTGCCGTTGGTAATGTTTGTAAATTAAAGCGGCTTTTACCTGTTTTTAACGTAATACGGCTTTCATTGGTAGCCATACTTATTTGTGAATTGTCAGGTAGAGATCTACATATATCTAATAATTTTTTCGCGGCGATTGTTGTTGAAAACTCACCTTCTATTTCACTATCTAAAGATAAAGAAATTTGCATTTCCAAATCTGTAGCGGTTAGAAAAATTTTATTTTGTCTTGCTTCTAATAACAAGTTAGAAAGAATTGGCAATGTATGTCTTTTTTCTACAATACTAGCGACAGAATTTAACGGTTTTAATAGTGTTTCGCGGTTGATTTGTATATTCATCTTTATAACCTAAATAATATATATATAAATAATAACAATAATAATGATGCTTTTTTTTGTGGATAACTGGCTATTAATTAATATAATCAGTTAGTTAAAAACTATATTTCTATCTTAGTAATACCATAATCTACTGTGGATAAATTGTTTAGTATTTTTTAAAATTCTTTAAAGTAGTACTTATACTATTTTTATCCACAACAAACGCATAGCTTAATATATTAAAACGCTAATCAATTTCTAATATTGCAATTTTTTGGTAATTTACTAATTAGTATTTTAATAAGCTTTTTTTACTTAAAAAATTAACTAAATTTTATTTGTGTTTATTTATCCACTTTTAAAAATATTGTCTATTTTAAATCTGTTCAGTTAAATTTAAAACTTTAAATCTTACTTAAAAGTACTATAAATATACGTATAGATAAATAATAACAATAATAATAATGATTTTTATTGTGGATAACTAACTATTATCTTATAAAATCAGTTAGTTAAACTCTATATTTCTGTCTTAGTAACACCATAATCTACTGTGGGTTAATTGTGTATCTAATTTTAAAATTTTATAATACCGGTACTTATACTAATTTCATCCACAACAAATCTAACTGCTAATCTTGTTAAATAATCCACTTAATCTCTAATTACTTGCACTAAAAATGCAATATCTCTGGTAAATGTTGGATCATTTTGTCTTAATATATCAATTTCATCACAAGCATGCATCACGGTTGTATGGTGTCTACCGCCAAATGCCTCGCCAATTTCAGGAAAACTATGATTGGTAAGTTCACGAGATAAAGCCATTGCAATTTGCCTTGGTCTGGCAAAATTTCTTGTGCGCTTCTTGCTATACATTTCTGCTACTTTAATCTTATAGTAATCAGCTACTGTCTTTTGTATGTTTTCCATAGTAACTTGACGGCCGCGAACAGCAATTAAATCACGTAGTGCATCTTTAGCTAAATGTACATCTATTGCATGACCGGTAAATTTAGCCATCGCAATAATGCGGTTTAATGCACCCTCTAACTCACGCACACTAGATCGAATCTGTTTAGCAATAAAGAAAGCAACATCTTCTGGCAGATTCAAATGAACCGCTTCAGCTTTTTTAAGTACAATAGCCACACGCATTTCAAGCTCTGGAGGCTCTACTGCAACCGTTAAACCCCAGCTGAAACGTGTTCTTAGTCGCTCATCAACATCTATAATTTCTTTAGGATAGGTATCACAGGTAATCACAATTTGCTTTTTAGCTTCAATTAAGGAATTGAACGCGTAAAAAAATTCTTCTTGTGTACGTGTTTTTTTAGCAAAAAATTGAATATCATCAATTAATAAAAGATCTAAAGAATGGTATTTTCGCTTAAATTCATCAAAAGCCTTATTTTCATAAGCTTTAACCACATCAGAGACATAGCGCTCTGCATGCAAATATCTTATTTTCGCATCTGGATTATTTTTCTTTAATTCATTACCAATTGATTGAAGTAAATGCGTTTTACCTAAACCAACGCCACCATAAATAAATAATGGGTTATAGGCAGTGCCTGGATTTTGCGCAACCTGAATAGCTGCTGCCCTAGCCAACTGATTGGCGCGGCCTGTGACGTAGTTATCAAAATTAAAAGAGCTGTTTAAGCCAGATGTTTCAATATTATTATTTGCCACAGACTTTACTATGGCGCTTGCTTTAGCCTGAAATTTTGATTCTATGTGATCTATCACCGTATTTACACTGGCCTTAGTTGTTACAGGCTTAGTTACGGTTTTAGTATCAAATTCTGTATCGGCGGTAGATAAAGCAAATTCAATTTTAATATCGACTAATTGCAATTCATCAGCAAACTGCTGAATCTTTTTAAGAAAACGCTCTTTCACCCACTGCATTACAAAGCGATTAGGTGCAACAATACAAAGATTATTACCTACAGTTTTCGATTTTAGAGGCTTGATCCATGTATTGAATTGTTGCGCCGAGAGCTCGGTTTCTAAGCGCGCGAGACAACTGGACCAGAAATTTTCCATCTACTGATATTTACCTTATAAATAGTTTAAATCATACCTAATTAATTATAAGTGTATGATTTATTTGTATTATTAAATGATTATGACTATAATTTCTTACTTACAAATTATAATTGGTTAGACCAATTAATCACTTTTTTTGACCTTACATTTTAACTGTTTTGACACAACTTATCCACAGGCAAATGTTAGGTTTATAAAACTAAATAAACATTGACAACTTGGTGTGTTATCGGGTTTAATAGCCGCCTTTATAGCTTTAAGCTTGCTGGAGTATTACATGAAACGTACATATCAACCTTCTAAAACACGTCGCGCCACTACACATGGCTTTTTAGTTCGTATGGCTACTAAAGGTGGTCGTGCAGTTATTGCTCGTCGTCGTGCTAAAGGTCGTAAACGCTTAGGTCTGTAATTTTAAAGCTCTGCTACGCTGTACTATAGAAGTACGAACGCAGAGCTTTACGATGGCATCACCGCATAATCAGAAATAGTTTTTAACTTGTTATAAACGGTTGTGAATCTGACTAATGGCGAAAACATACAAGCTTGTTAAGCAGGCTAAAATGATTAAAACGGATGATTTTTCATCCGTTTTTAATTTCCGCAAACGTATTTCTACACAGTATTTAGCGCTACACTATCAACCGAATACACACCAACGTGCACGCTTGGGTTTGGTGGTAGGTAAAAAAGTAGCTAAATTATCGGTAAGCAGAAATTATATGCGGCGTGTTCTACGTGAGTTTTTTAGATTACAGCAGCACGAAATTTGCCATGCGGACTTAATTTTTCGTGTGCAAAAGAAATTTAGTAAAAATGATTTTACGCAAATTAAACAAGAGTTTGACGGCTTAATTCGCAAATTAAATCAACGTGTTATGCTTAGCGATAAACCTAATGCGCCGGCTAATTGATTTGATTTTTAACTGAAACACACTTAAAAACTAGTGATAAACACAATGGCGCGCTTACTCATTTGGATGATCAAAGCTTATCAATTGATGTTAAGTCCGTATTTTGGTCAGCAATGCCGCTTTTATCCGACTTGTTCGCAATATGCCTTAGATTCAATTAATAAGCACGGCGCAATCGCTGGTGCTTATTTTAGTATTCGCCGATTACTGCGTTGTCATCCTTGGCACGCTGGCGGCCACGACCCTATACAGTAAGCCTATGCCACTCCAAATTTTAAACTAATATTTTTTATAAGACTGCCAATCAATTATGGATACAAAACGTTTAGTTCTATTTGTTATTTTTTCAATGTCTATATTGATGTTGTGGGAAGCTTGGCAACGTCAACATGTGCCAGCAGAAGTGCTACCGCAGACTTCAAGTATTGCACAAGATGCCAGTGTTCCTAGCCAATCGGCAAGCACGCCGGTTAATCTAGCTAAAACTGAAATCGGCGATAATAACGACTATAAGTTATTAAGTGGTCAGCGTATAAGCGTTACCACTGATCTATTTAAAGCAAACATTGAAACTGTAGGCGGCGATTTACGCAGGTTAGAGTTACTTAAACATCGCGCTTCAGAAAACGATACCTCTAACTTTGTTTTGCTAGATGATGCTGGCAAACCAATGACATACGTTGCGCAGTCTGGCTTAATTGGTGGCGATTTACCTTCACATAAATCAGTGTTTAGCTCTGCTGCAACTAGTTACCAAATGCAAGATGGCAAAGATACTCTAGAAGTGCGCTTAAGTTGGGCGGGTAATGGCGTAACGGTAGATAAGATTTATACTTTCCATCGTAATAACTATGTGATCGACGTTACTTATGTGGTGAATAACGGCACTGCAGCTGCTTTTACGCCAGCGGTTTACTACCAAATTGTGCATGATAAAGATTCAAATCAAGGCTCTAAATTGATGCCTACCTTCACCGGTGGCTCTTATTTCACTGATGCGACTAAATTCAAAAAACTATCATTCTCTGCAATGCAAAAAGAGCCGTTAAAGCTCACCTCAAATGATGGCTGGGTTGGTTTGCTACAACATTATTTCGTCAGTGCTTGGATTCCTAAAGACGGTTTAACGCGTGAGTTTTATACCAAAAAACTGACTGAGCATATGTATATTATCGGTACAAAAAGTACCTTAACAAGTATTGCACCAGGCGCTAGTCTGACTATTCCAGCGCATTTATTCTCTGGCCCGCAAACTAAAGATGACCTAAAGGCTGCTGCGCCAGGCTTAGAATTTACCGTTGATTATGGCTGGTTAACCGTGGTTGCTTCACCACTATTTTGGATGCTATCTAAAATTCATGGTGTAGTGCTTAACTGGGGTATCGCCATTATTTTACTAACGGTTTTAATTAAAGCCGCCTTCTTTAAACTTTCAGCCACCAGTTATCGCAGTATGGCAAAAATGCGTGAATTAGCACCACGTTTGCAATCTATGAAAGAAAAGTTTGGTGACGATAAGCAAAAAATGCAAGCCGCTATGATGGACTTGTACAAGACTGAAAAAATTAACCCTATGGGCGGCTGTTTACCTATATTGGTGCAAATCCCAGTGTTTATCTCTCTATATTGGATGTTATTAGGCTCAATAGAATTGCGTCATGCGCCGTTCTTTGGTTGGATTCATGACTTATCAGCGATTGACCCATATTACATTTTGCCGATACTCATGGGCGCGACCATGATTATTCAAACCTATTTGAACCCACCGCCAACAGATCCATTGCAAGCTAAAGTAATGAAAGTTATGCCAGTGATATTCAGCGTATTTTTCTTCTTCTTCCCTGCTGGACTAGTATTATATTGGTTAGTAAACAATGTGTTATCTATCACGCAACAGTGGTACATCAATAAAATGATTCATGCAGAAACTGTACTTAAAAAATCAGGTGGAAAGCACTAATCCGCTGAATATGCCTAAAGATACCATTGCCGCTATCGCCACTGCTTCTGGTGCTGGTGGTATTGGCATTGTGCGTATTTCAGGCGCTGCTGCCAAGGACATTGCTAGCAATATACTTGGCACCTGCCCTGCCCCACGGCACGCGGCTTATCTAGATTTTAAGCAAGCCGATGGCGATTTGATTGATCGCGGCATTGCCATTTATTACCCAAATCCCCACTCCTATACTGGCGAAGATGTGCTTGAACTACAAGCACATGGCGGCACTGCGCTCATGCAGATTTTGCTTGCCCGCTGTATTTCGCTAGGTGCACGACAAGCTGAGCCGGGTGAATTTACCCGTCGCGCTTACTTAAACGATAAAATTGATTTAGCCCAAGCCGAGGCTGTGGCTGACTTGATTAATGCCGCCACCACCGAAGCTGCTAAAAGTGCAGTACGTTCTTTGTCGGGTGAATTTTCACAACGCATTAATACGTTGCTACTCAAGCTAATTGATTTACGCATGTTCGTAGAAGCCTGCTTGGATTTTCCTGAAGAAGAAATTGATTTTATTACCCAAGGTCGCGTGGCTGAAAAACTAGCGGCGATTATTGTTGAATTGTCATCGGTATTTTCCAAAGCTAAACAAGGCAGTTTATTACGCGAGGGCATCAGTGTTGTTTTAGTCGGCCAGCCCAATGTTGGAAAATCTAGTTTAATGAACCAACTAGCCGGTGAGGAAATTGCCATCGTCACTCCGATTGCCGGTACTACGCGCGACACCATAAAAAATGCTATACAAATAAACGGTGTGCCTTTACACATTATTGATACTGCTGGCCTGCGTGAAACTGATGATGTAGTGGAAAAGTTCGGTATTGCTCGCACTTGGCGAGCTGCAGAAACGGCCAATATCGCATTATTATTGGTAGATGCAAGCCATGGCATTACCGAAGTGGAAAAGTCTATTTTAGACCGCTTGCCGCAAGAAATACGCAAGATTTGGGTGCATAATAAAATTGATGTTGCGAATGAAGCGGCTTTTGTAGAAGAAAAAGACCGGGCCACACATATTTACCTCTCTGCTAAAACTGGGCTTGGTCTAGACTTATTAAAAAGCCAGTTATTGAAATTGGCGGGATACCAAGATAATTCTGAAGGTGTTTTCATGGCGCGCGCCAGACATTTAGAAGCCTTAACACAAGTATCACTACATTTGAATATCGCTGCCGAGCAAATAAAATCGGCAGAATTGGTTGCTGAAGAATTGAGGATCGCCCAAGAATATTTGGACAGCATTACTGGTGAATTTACGCCTGACGATTTATTGGGCGAGATTTTTAGTAAGTTTTGTATTGGAAAGTAAGTTTAAATAAAGATAAGGATTTTAATGTCTTTTTATAAGATGCTTATATAGCACCTTTTTTATGGCTATAGCTTCTGTTTCATTGCATCTAATGTACCCGTTTGGCCTAAGCCTATTGAGGCATGCCATCCAACGGCATTTCGACAGGCTCAATGCGAACGTATTTTAAATATTATCTGGACTAAGTAATGAGTAATGTTTCACGTGAAACAAAGGGCGGATAGAATTTGAATATTGCTGAATCTAAACAATAAATTTCAAGTTTGTTAAGCCTTGCGGTGTATACTTTAAGTCAATTAGAAAAACAAATAAGTGATTAAAATGGCGCTGTCTTGGAATGAAATAAAATCACGTGCGACGACATTCTCTAAAGAATGGCAAGATGAAAGCCGTGAAGATGCGGAAGCGAAATCATTCTGGGATGCCTTTTTTAATGTATTTGGCATCACGCGACGTCGCATTGCCAGCTTTGAAGAGCTTGTTAAAAGTCTGATGGCAAAGGCGGTTTTATCGATATGCTGTGGCGCGGCCAATTATTGGTGTAGCATAAATCACGATGCAGAAGTTTAGATCGCGCTTTTGACCAGGCTTTGGAATATTTCCCTGGCCTCAAGGAGCGTGATTTACCCAAGTTTATTCTAGTATCGGACTTCTCAAAATTCAGACTTTACAACCTAGAAACCAACGAACAAGTTGAATTTTTACTTAAAGACTTGTATCAAAACGTTAAGTTGTTTGGTTTTATTGCTGGCTACACCACGCAAATTATTAAATCACAAGACCCAATTAACATCAAAGCTGCCGAAAGCATGGGCAAGTTACATGATGCACTAAAAGCGGTTGGCTACAATGGGCATCAGTTAGAAGTGTATTTGGTACGCTTATTATTTTGCCTGTTTGCCGAAGACACCGCCATCTTTGAAAAGCGCTTGTTTCAAGATTACATAGAAACTAGAACCAGCGCCGATGGCAGTGACTTAGCGCATCATCTGAATGGTTTGTTTTACGTGCTTAACCAAGCCGCCAGAAAAACGCCTGACCAATTTAGACGAAAGCATTGCTGCTTTCCCGTATGTCAATGGTAATCTATTTGCCGAACCGCTTTCGCCAGCTCAATTTGATAGCAAAATGCGCGATACGTTATTGGATTTATGTGCGCTGGATTGGAGCATTATCTCCCCTGCTATCTTCGGCAGTTTGTTTCAAAGCATTATGGATGCCGATGCGCGGCGGAATTTAGGCGCACATTACACCAGTGAAGAAAATATATTAAAGCTGATTAAGCCGCTATTTTTAGACGCACTATGGGCGGAGTTTGAAAAGCTTAAAAGTAATAAAAACCGCCTGCTAGAGTTTCACGTGAAACTACGCGGCCTGACATTTTTTGATCCGGCTTGTGGTTGCGGCAACTTTTTAGTGATAACTTATCGTGAATTAAGGTTGTTAGAGCTTGCCGTGTTGCATGCTGGCAGAGCTTCTGGACAGCAAGTGTTGGATATTCAAACGCTGATTAATGTCGATGTCGATCAGTTTTATGGCATAGAGATAGAGAATTTCCCCGCGCAAATTGCACAAGTTGCGCTGTGGTTAACCGACCATCAAATGAACATGAAAGTATCAGAAGAATTTGGCGCGTACTTTGCCAGAATTCCACTCAAAGCTACGCCGCATATTGTGTGTGGCAATGCTTTGCAGTTAGATTGGACTGAAGTTTTGCCAGCAGAAAAGTGTAGTTTTATTTTGGGTAATCCGCCATTTTTAGGTAAAAGTAATCAATCTGCGGCGCAAAAAGTGGACATGCAATTAGTTTGTGGCGATATTCAAAATGCAGGTTTATTGGATTTTGTGTCGGCTTGGTATGTTAAAGCTGCGCGATATATGGATTTAT